>CAMWKZ010000058.1 GCA_947174945.1 uncultured Prevotellaceae bacterium
ATAAAATAAAATTCATCAAATTCTCCGTTTAATATTAAAGTAAAACCAATGACAAATGAAAAAAGTATATAGAGCCCAATATATAACCTATCTATTCTTACGAATTGCTTCTTTCTGAAACTCAGAACAAAAAGATAAACCATCATTAAACAAGTCGCAATCACTCTTATAGAAAATGGACCTATATTAATTGAGCCCCCAAGAACTACAGCTAATAAATATCCTATTAAATATAACATTCTTATACAAATAGAGTTCTTGTCTTACGCATTAACACCCTAACAATAGCCCTTTTTTTAACCTACATAATAAACAGGTTCAATTTTTACAGAGAAAAGAAACTATTCATCAAACTTTGGCTCGGGTAGCAAATCTATATTCTCTTTAACAATTTTTGCAGGATTCCCAGCTACAATAGAATTAGCTGGAACATTTTTTGTCACTACAGATGAAGCCGCAATAATTGCATTATCTCCTATCGTCACACCTTTACATATTCTAGAATTTTCTCCTATCCATACATTTTCACCTATGATAATTGGGGCACTCACACCCCGTGTACTACTCCTTTCAATAGAACCATGTGGAGTATGTCTCATTTTTCTACGATAAGAAGGGCTAATTGGATGGGAATTGTTGTCTCTAATTGTTACTCCTGTTGCTATAGCCGTATCCTTACCTATCTCGACTTTATTTGTTGACTCAATAATACTGTTGGGGCCTATTTTTGCCCATTCGCCTATTACAATGATTCCATTATGAACGGCTGTTATGGTTGCAAACATTTCTGAATGATTACAGAGAACGACATTTTCTTTTTTTGCTCCTTCTACAAGATTAACACGAGATTCAAGCCTAAAATTATGCCCAGTTCCAATAAGTGTTGCATGATTTCTTACGTCTTTTTCTACAAAATGTAGTTTACAATTTCTTAAAACTTGGAAAAACTTTCGATACAAATTAATTATCATAACTTTAAAATTTTAGTAACAAATTTTTTAAACGCGTTTTCTCAATAGAATCTAAAACAATCATATAATAAAATGCAGAGAACAGCATCATAGAGGCAAACGTATTCAAAACGAATTTCCCAAATGGATGCCACTGTTCGGTAACTACTCCTAATGTTTTAAAGACAACAATAGTTAACACAAATCCTGTTACAGAAGAAACCACAAAGCGGTAAAACACAGATAGACTAAGAGAATAATATTTATTTGCGAAATAAGTAGTGGCAAGTAATGTTAAAAATTGGGCTGCAATCATAACATAACATATAGAATAGCTTGCAAATCCTTCCTTATACAACAAAATGCCAACAATAATCGGCATGACTAACAACACTGATATAACAATTTGATAGTTTCTAATTTTACCTACAGCTAATATTGCTCTTACAATGCCTGGATATAGTTGAAGAATTAAAAAAACATATACTATCAAGGTACAAAATTCACTTGTAAAAAGAGGAACATTTTTTAACCATATCTTAAGTATAAAGTCAATTTCTAAGATTAACGGTATGGCAAGTACTGCAGACATATAAAAAGCTATCTTTGAAGAAAAAACACTTAAAAAACGCAACTTATCATAATTGCCCTCTCCTACACTCTTCATTATCTGTGGAGCAAATGATGCAGAAAGCATTTGAGAAAAATAACATAGTTGTCCATTTACCTGATTAGCAATCCCATATACCGCATTGATAGCTGTACCAAAAAAAATGTTAATTACAAAAGCAACTCCCTGATTCCTGCACATCATTGCGAAAGCTCCTAAAGCATTCCAACCAGAGAAAGAAAGCATATTAGATATAATAGATTTATCATATTTAAAGTTATTACTTCGGCATTCAGGATATTTTCTTTTACACCAATACCATTTTATAACAACTCCCAGAATCGTAACAAATGTTATCCAAGCTGCGTATATAATTAACAAGTTAACTTCAGGGATCTTAAATAGCCATATAATACATAACTTCAGAATTGAACAGACTGTCTCAACTACAGCAAAGAAAACCAAATCCTCATTAGCGTTAATAACTGAAGTATATGGCACACCATAAACGGTAGCAATCATTGACAAACAGGTCAATTGATATACCATCTTGGCCTCATATATTTTATCAGATTGAATATTAAAGAAACCGTCAAAAAGAAAAAGATAGGCAATCTCAAAAATTACGACAAACAATACACTTAATACTATATGTATTATTATACTTGATGAGAAATATTCTTTTAATGCCATAATATCTTTCTTACCTTTTAAAACTGAAAAATATCTTTGACTAGAAGAAGATAATGCTGAATTTAAGAAAGCAAGGAAGGCTATAGTGCCAGCGATAAGATTATAAATACCATAATCATTAACTCCTAGAACATTTAAAACCACTCTCGTTAAATATAATGACACTATTATATTTACTCCAATTTTTGCATATAAAGCCAATGTATTTACAAA
This sequence comes from uncultured Prevotellaceae bacterium, assembly GCA_947174945.1. GTDB lineage: Bacteria > Bacteroidota > Bacteroidia > Bacteroidales > Bacteroidaceae > Prevotella. Next base: position 2,467 of record CAMWKZ010000058.1, read on the forward strand.
AACTCGTTGATCAGTTCTCATCATCTATTTTATCAAAATATTGACAATTCTTTATATCATTCAGTTTGGAAATTTTCTTTTATTATTCCTGCATTATTAGCTATATTGTCTTTTTATTTATCCAACACCTGATATTTGCTAACCATGCTCTTATATTCTGGAACAATCTCCTTCATTTTCTTCACGATTGCCATATCGTCGAAAGTTTCTGAAAGTTCGTGGAGTTCTATTTCGTTTTTCAAAGCGAGGTCATAGGGGTATTCACGGACACTGGCTACCATAATCTTGGGGTGAACAGTTGGCTTGGTGTTCTCCTTGGTAGCGAGGAGTTCCTCGAAGAGTTTCTCGCCATCGCGAAGACCTGAGAACTGGATTTCAATATCCTTGGCTCCTGAAAGGGTAATCATGCGCTTGGCAAGGTCGACAATCTTGACGGGTTGACCCATATCGAAGACAAAGATTTCGCCACCCTTACCCATTGTACCTGCTTCGAGTACCAGACGACAGGCCTCCGGGATGAGCATAAAGTAACGAATGATATCGGGATGGGTGACCATAACAGGGCCGCCCTTCTTGATTTGCTCCTTGAAGATTGGAATCACACTTCCGTTAGAACCCAGCACATTGCCAAAGCGCGTGGTGATGAACTGGGTTTCAGGAGCCATGCCGCTGGCTGTCTCAAATTTCAGGCTTTTGTCTTGAACTGCCTTGTTGAGCGCCTGACAGTATATCTCGCAGATGCGTTTTGAGCAACCCATGACGTTAGTCGGGTTGACGGCCTTGTCAGTGGAAATCATGACGAACTTCTTAGTGCCATACTTCACGGCAAGGTCGGCTATCACCCGCGTACCATAAACGTTGTTCTGAACGGCCATGGCAGGGTTGTCCTCCATCATGGGGACGTGCTTGTAGGCTGCTGCATGAAAGACATATTCGGGTGTATGTTCGCGGAAGATAGTCTCCATCTGCTTCTGGTTACAGATAGAGCCAACAATCGTGTGAATCTGCTGTTCCTTGTGGTTGCGAGCCATATAGAGACGGACATCGTGCATAGGCGTTTCGGCCTGGTCCACAAGAATGAGCTCGGAGAGATTGAACTTGGCCACCTGACGTGCCATCTCACTGCCAATAGAGCCTGCAGCCCCCGTGATGAGTACGCGTTTGCCACAGAGCATCGCACCAATGGCATCCATATCAATATCAATCTTGTCGCGAGGAAGCAAATCCTCAATCTCTACCTCATGGAGTTGCGAGTGGCTCAGATTGCTCTTACCATCCCATACCTGAGCAGCGGGCATCATCATGACGCGAATACCCGCAGATATGATTTCATCTACCAACTGCTGATTGTTGCGGAACTTCTCATTTTTAAGTGGAGAAACAAGCAACACCTTCACACCTTGTTTGGTAAGTTTCTGGGCTATGCCTTTACCATTGAGATAGACAGGCTTGCCCATGAGATAGGTGTCCTCCATCTCACGCCCGTCACTTATAAAGCACTTAAGCGTATAATGTTTTACCTTGACATTGATGAGGCTGTTAGATAATGCGATGCCACCAGCCTTTGTACCATAGATAGCTGCAGGCAGTGCGCCGTCGGTCTTGAACTCATCAAAAAGTCGCTTGACAATGACACGCTCCAGCCACATGAGGAGGGTAGATACACAGAAGACGATACAAACACCTCGGTAGGAAGGAAGAACGACACACGCAGCCCCTGCCTTATCAAATAGCAGAGAGAGTAGCAGTGTGGCTCCAGAACCCGTAAGTGTGGCATAGACCACTCGCTGTAAGTCGACAAAGGAGGAGTAGCGAATAATGCCGGAATAGGTGCGGAATGCACGGAAGCTAACAAGGAACGGAATAAGCACGATGGCCAACCCGCTTGTCAGCTGCCAGAAGTGTTTGGCAAAATTATCCCCTCCTGTTTCGGAATAGAAACCTATGTAACCAGCAAGCATCACAATGCCACAGTCGAGCAGAAGCACACACCAGTATGGGAGTGCCCCACGGGAAAAGTACCAGTTTGTAAGTTTATTTATCAACCTCATTTAACCATTATATTTTAAAATGGACGTTTTGTCAATTATCTGCCCAATATCTCAAAAAGTCGTCTGAACTCAACCTCATAGCCATCAGGAAAAGGGCTGGTGTCATGGGGATAGACGGTTTGAAAATCGTGCTCCAGTGCATCAAGGGTGCGGGCAAGCAACTGCAGACGCTCCCAGCGTGAAGGCTCACGAGAGAGCAGATAGCGCAGGATGGTGTAGAACTGACAAAGGCTCAGTGGTCGTGTGTCTTAGACCCTTTGCTGAGTGTGGCGCCCGATATGGACAGCACACTGCTGACGTACCGTAGAAGTAGCCAGTAGTCGCTGTAGCAGGGCTACGGCAGACGGAGTGTCTAAGAATGTTTTCATCTGTTTTTGTTTGTTAATAATCGTTTATTGTGTGTCCGACATGGCGGACACGTTTTCTTGAGTTGTCTCTTGTTTTCTTCCTACCTTCGCCCTGTCACTTAATTTCATAAATGATGAACGAAGATGCTTTTTCTATGCTCCAGCATGACTTGGAGCGGATGGTTCGGTCTGATGACACAGACTGCACCGCACGGGATGACGAGTTAGAACAGCAGTTGCAGCAACAGAGGGTGATGCCTCAGACTGTGCTGCCTCCGCTGGAGAGTCTTTTCCGAATGTATGGCCTGCCATGTTTCTACCGAGGTGAGCTGGTGGCTGTCTGTGGCAAGGCGAAGAGTGGTAAGACATTCTTCCTTAGTCTGCTTATGGCCTGTACCTTAAAGCAGAAAGTACTGGCGCTGGAGCGAGCGATAGAGCAACCTTACAAAGTGCTGTGGCTCGACACGGAACAGAGTGCGCAATCGACGCAGGACATTCTACTTCACCGCATTATGCCGCTGGCTGAACAGAAACAGTTGGACGGCAAGTTCTTCTATGCCTACAACCTAAGAGGGCTGGGTTACGAGGTGCGCCGTAGGATGATGGAGCTGGCCATTAACAGGCTACAACCTGACCTTGTGGTACTTGACGGTGTGAAAGACCTGCTCACTGACATCAATGATGCCGTACAGGCAACATTCCTTACGGAACAACTGATGGCACTGGCTCAAAAATACCACTGCTGTCTGCTGTGTGTGTTGCACCAGAACAAGGGCGAACAAGACCGTAATATGCGTGGGTCGATAGGTACCGAACTGTCAAACAAAGCATTTGAAGTGTTCCAGTGTGAGTTACTGGAAGACACCCGACTGTTCAAGGTGTCGCAGACCTTCACCAGAAAACTCCATATTGACCAGAAGCTGTACTATCGGATTGACGAACAAGGATTGCCCCGTGAGTGCGATGCACCTAAGGAACAGCCTCGCGACGAGAAAGGGCGCTATGCTTCGTATGGAGCGGAGGTAAAGTGGGAAGCGTTCAACGAGCGTTATATCATCCACCATGAGGAGCAGCCCGACAAGCCGTATTCATGGAATCTTAGAAGGCTCTTCGAGGATGCTATGGAGAACCGCTCGTCGCGTCCTTACGCCCACGTGATGGCCGCTGCGCTGAAACTGAGCCGTATTCAGGACAAACGATTGTACTACCGTCTGTTCAGTGAGGCTGTCAGCCAAGGACTGCTTCGCACGATAACAGCCCCCAAGTCGGGCGACACGTATGTCGAACTCATCCAAAATGAACTGCCCTTTTAATTATATATTTAAATTTAATTTAATTAATTATTTGCCCCTATATAGGGCAAATATAATTTAATTTTAATTTTTAATTTATTTAATTTTAAATTTTGCGCGTGATGAAACTGAAACACTTTGAAGACGGATTTCCCTGGTCGTTCAGGAACCTGAAACGGAAGCTCAATATTCCGCAAGTTCGTCCGCAGGAGCCACCGCTCGTAGAGTTGTGCCGTGCTGATGACTCGGAGTTCTGCATGGAGGCTATTGAGCGGGGCTGGCTTACCGAAGAACAACTACACCGTGCTGCCAAACGCTATCAGTTAGGCAAAAGCCGTAGTGGCAAGACTATCTATTGGCTTATCAACAAGCGAGGTGTCGGAATGGACGGTCATTTGGGTGACCAGTGGGTCATGGAGTTGTTGAAGCGACGCTACCCTGAGGCTGCCTCTACGTCCGTGTTCGTCACTGTCTGTTCGGAAGTCATCTGCTGAAAGAGAATGCCAACGGCAACAAGGTGGCTATCGTAGAGCAGGAGCGGACGGCTGTCGTTCTGTCGGAATGGTTCCCTGCCTATGTGTGGCTGGCCTATAACCCTTGTCTCACGCTCGACCTGCTGGAACCACTGAGTGGCGCTGTTGTCAGACTGTTCCCCAGAACCGACAACACGATGGCGTCGTATCTGGCGTGGTGTGACTTGGCTACTCTGGCTCGTCGTACCTATCACCTGAACATCACCGTCAGCAAGGTGCTGGAGAAGAATGCCACGCTAGAACAGAAGGAACGGTGCATCGACCTGTTGGACTTCCTCTGCGAACAGCGTGAATAGTGGCACTTTTCAAGGTGAATTGCTGCACTTTTCGGTGCGGATAGTACGCTCATGCGCCCTGTATATCTTTTATGTTTAACCCTTTAAAACAACTAATATGAAAGCAATGACCAAACAAGAGTTAGCTGCCTGTGCCGGCGTTAGTGTAAAAACCATGAACAACTGGCTTAGCCCGTATCGTGAACAGCTCTGGGAGATGGGGATGCCCCGTAACAGGGGGTATATGCCTCCAAATGTCGTGAAATGGCTTTCTGAGCGTTTTTGTATTGACATTCCGCCGTAGAAACGGCATCAACCAACCTTATCCTGCGTTAACTGACATTATTCGGCAGTAAGTGGCCGATTCGGGAAAACGCCCTTCCTTGCATATAGTACCTTTGCAGTGTCAAGGAACAATAACGTCCCTTTCAACTTTCAATATATCAATATTTAAATTTCAAATTTCAAAAACTATGTCAGTATTAATCAAAGTAACAGAAGTTACCAGTCCGAAGTCAATAGCCTGCGGTAAGCATTTCGGTCATGTAGTAACCACCGAGACCATGAGTTATCAACAACTGTGCAAGCACATGGCAGAGCATAACTCTGTATACGGTGAGGATGTCTGCACAGGAGTAGCCACCAAACTGAAGAACTGCATCTTAGAGCAGTTGCTGGAGGGCAAAAAGGTTGAGTTCGGAGACCTCGGCACATTCTATCTGGCCGTCAAGACAATAGGTGCTGCCAAGGAAGAGGACTTCAACATGGGTGCGAACATCAAGGGGCTCTACCTGCGCTTTGCTCCCAGTCGGAAGGACATCAACGACCTTTCATCGAAAGCTCTCAAGAAGCGAGCTTCATTCATGAACGCTAAAGAGCTATTAGAGGTGAAGTCGAAGAAGAAGGCCGATAGCAGTACCACTGAGCCTTAACCGCTAAAATCATTCTCAAGGAGACCCCAGCGGTCTCCTTTGTTTATCGCAATTGTCGTATAATGACACAATTCTAATTCCGCCACTAACAGCAAAACATATTGGTTGTTAATGCGTTACAAAGATTTAATATTTATTATCGGAACGTAAGGGAGTATTTATATTAATCTATTTCCCTCTGTTCTGCCTGCAAAGATAAGTATAAAAAATGATAATGACAAACAAAAAGTAAAAAAAATGAGTACAGTGTGTTAAAAATCAGAAATAGAGCGTAGGGTTGAGAAAAAATATATTACCTTTGCAAACACCGCTATGGAAAGACAAGAGAATGATATTATAAGATGGTATGTCGTAGGGACACTGAGCGTACACCGGGAGATAAGGATAAGAGACTATCTGAGGCTGGCTGGAATGGAATGCTACGTGCCACTGCGATATGAGATAAAACGCATGAAGGGAGGAGTTGTGCGCAAGATGGTGCCTGCCATCACTGGACTGGTGTTTGCCCGCGTAAGCTATAACGAATTTAAGGAGTACGCAAAGACGGCGCGAGACACGTTGTTCCTGAAAAGGTCAACATTCTCGAACCATCAGGAACTGCTGACGGTAAACGACTATGACATGGAACGGTTTATCGCACTGACAACGGCACTGAATGAGGATATTACCTATTTCAGACCAGAAGAGGTAACGCTGCATGAGGGAGAGCTGGTGGAAGTACAGTTGGGCTCCCGGACATATGAAGCAGAGATAAAACGAGTAAACGGGAAGCGGAACAAACAGCTGGTGGTAGAGATACCGGGGGTGACAGCAGCTATCACCTTAACTCCAGAAGTGATGAAAGTGCTGAAAAGGTTGTCATCGCCTACAATGGAAGCAGGACGACAGAAGAAGGAGGAGAAGAGAAAGAAAAAGCTGGCGGAGGAAGGTAGGCCAGACCTGAGGAGAACGCGTAATCTGGAAGCAGACAAGCGGATGCTGACAGAGATTGCTCGAAGACTGTTGTTTGAAGTGACACCAGAACATATAGAGGATGTGGAGAACCAGATGGCAATGGTGGAGCTAAGGAGACTGCGAGAGCGGGTAGCTCCCTACAAAGGATTCACAGCACAGGCTGAAGGAGAGCTGGCACTGGCCATGTATCTGGCAAGTGTGAAACTGAGAATTGAGGTGGAAACTGCAGAGTTGCGAATGGAAAACGCAATAGCAGCCCTAAAAGACACGAGCATCCTAAAGCTACGCATGAGGTATTATTTAGCTACGTGCCGAAAGGATGCAGAGACGTTGCAAGCGATTGAGGAGGTGGTGAAAGGATGGAACAAGCTGAACCTGTCGGCAAGGCAGAAAGAAATGATAGAGGACATGAAATTAAAAATCAGGAGTTAAAAACAGAAACAGGCAGGAGTTTCAATGAAGAAAACATCCTGCCTGTTTTTGTTTACTTAGCCTTTTTAGGTTCGTAGCGCACTGCAAGTGTGGGAGTATAGGTGTTTTCCAAGATGATGGAAATGAAACCTGTGGAAGTATCGAAATTAGCAATGCGGTGGTCTTCCTTGAGAATAGGACAGTCGGGCCACGCGTCAAGTTCTTTCTCCAGTCCATCGCGCAACTGTTGCCACAGCATACGAGTGCTGTCGTTAGAGGACACTTCATAGTTTTCCTGTACCACCTGCAGCTTGTTACCTGCAAAAGCCACTAAGATATGATAGGGCTCGGTGGCACTGGTAAGTGCAATGGTACGGCCACTGTCAGAGGCTGCACTGTCGACTGCAAAACCACGAGCCGTAAGGGAATCAACAAACTGGGCAACTGGCAGAGAGAATGCCAGACCACGATAGTTGAAGGGTTTCTCCTGCTTAGAGCAAGCGAAGAAAGCCATCAAGGCAATTACTGAGAAAAGAAGTTTCTTCATTGGGAATTGAAATTAAATTAAAACTTATTTGGAGAGCATTATTCTTACTATTTTCGGATGATTTCCACCTCGCCATTCTGACGCAAGCGGATGATGCTGCTGGGAGCATGGGGCTTATGCTCCTGCCGACGGCTCCAGCAGACATAGTCGACAGCCTCTAATAGTTCTGGGGCAATGTCCTGATAATTTTGTGCTGCAGGTTGTCCGCTGATATTAGCCGAAGTAGAGACGAGTGCCTTTTGGAAACGATAACATAACTCCTTCGAGAAAGGCTCGTTGGTGATGCGCAGGGCTATTGAGCCGTCCTCGGCAATCAGGTTAGGAGCAAGATTGACCGCTCCATCCAAAATGATGGTCATGGGTTTGGCTTCGCTCTCTTTCATACTGTCAATGAGTTGCCATGCTACATCGGGTACCTGACGAACATAGCGTTGCAGGCGAGCATCGCTGTCGACCAGACAAATCAAAGCCTTTGAGTCATCGCGCTGCTTGATGTCATACACTCGTTTCACGGCTTCCTGATTGGTGGCATCACAGCCAATGCCCCATACAGTATCGGTAGGATAGAGAATCACCCCACCCCGACGCAGAACTTCCACTGCATTCTTTATATCTTGTTCGCGTGTCATGTCAATTGACTATTAAAACTCACTGGTGAAATGGAACTTTATATGTTCAAAGTCCTGCTGTGCCATAGAGAGCACGTAGCTGGAGTCTGCCAAAAAGACATCACGCCCCTCCTTGTCCTTGGCCATGTACTGATACTTACGTTTCTTGAAGTTGTCAAGTTCGGCAGGATTATCGCTCTCAAGCCAGCAGGCTTTATAGAGGTGGACGGGTTCCCAGCGACAACGGGCATTGTACTCGTTTTCCAAACGGTACTGGATAACCTCAAACTGCAATTGTCCTACAGTGCCAATAATCTTACGACCATTGAACTGGTTGACGAATAACTGAGCTACGCCTTCGTCCATGAGTTGGTCAATACCCTTTTGTAACTGCTTCGACTTCATGGGGTCGTCGTTCTCGATGTATTTAAACAGCTCGGGCGAGAAAGAGGGCAGTCCACGGAAATGAAGCTGCTCACCCTCGGTGAGCGTGTCGCCAATCTTAAAGATGCCATTGTCGGGCAGTCCTACAATATCGCCTGGCCATGCCTCTTCGATAGTCGACTTGCGCTGAGCCATAAACTGGGTTGGCGACGAGAAGCGTAGCGACTTGCCCTGACGGACATGCAGATAAGGCTGGTTGCGCTGAAACTTGCCTGAGCAGACTTTACAGAAGGCAATGCACGAGCGATGGTTAGGGTCGATATTAGCTGTAATCTTGAAGATGAAGCCCGTAAACTTAGGTTCCTCGGGCAACACCATACGTTCCTCGGCCTTGGTAGGCTTTGGACTGGGAGCAATCTCTACGAAACAGTTGAGCAACTCCTGTACACCAAAGTTATTAAGGGCAGAGCCAAAGAACACAGGAGCCACCTCGGCACTGCGATAAGTCTCCACCTCGAATGGAGGATATACACCATCAACCAGCTCTAAGTCCTCACGCAATTTAGCAGCATCTTGTTCACCAACAAAGTCAGCAAGTGCAGGTCCATTGATGTCAACCTCCACTTTATCGGTGACACGTTGTTTGTCAGGGGTAAAGAGGTCGAGTTTCTGCTCGTAGATGTTGTAGACACCCTTGAACTTAGCACCCTGATTAATGGGCCAAGAAAGAGGGCGCACCTTGATTTCCAATTCCTTTTCCAGTTCGTCAAGCAGGTCGAAAGGGTCACGACCCTCACGGTCCATCTTGTTGACAAAGACAATGACAGGTGTATTACGCATTCGACAGACCGACATCAGCTTACGGGTCTGCGTCTCAACACCCTTGGCTCCATCAACCACGATGATGGCAGAGTCGACAGCCGTCAGTGTGCGATAGGTGTCTTCGGCAAAGTCTTGGTGGCCTGGGGTATCGAGGATGTTTACTTTATAAGGTTTCTCACCATCGCCCTCCGAAGGAAGTGTGTAGTCAAACTCCATGACAGAAGTAGACACAGAGATACCGCGTTGTTTCTCAATGTCCATCCAGTCGGAGGTGGCAGTCTTCTTGATTTTGTTATTCTTAACTGCACCAGCAACCTGTATCTGTCCACCAAACAGCAGGAATTTCTCTGTCAAGGTGGTTTTACCGGCATCAGGGTGCGAGATAATCGCAAATGTTCTTCTACGTTCTATTTCTTCACGCATTGCTTACTTTCGATTTTATAGTTTCTCCATGCACTCTTTAAGGCTCTCTTCCCAATAAGGCACCTCAATGCCATAAGCTTGCTTCAGCTTTGTCTTGTCGAGTACTGAGTAGTGGGGGCGATGGGCGGGTGCAGGATATTCTGCCGTATGGAGTGGACGGACATGACATGAAGTAATGCCAGCCAAACGATGAATGGCCTTGGTAAAGTCATACCACGAGGTAACACCCTCGTTGCTGAAATGGTAGACACCGGGCTGGATGCCCTGCTCAATGGCCGTCATAATAACGCGAGCCAAGTCACGGGCATAGGTGGGAGTACCTATCTGGTCGAAGACAACACCCAACTCAGGCTTTTCCTGTCCTAGACGGAGCATCGTCTTGACGAAGTTGTTGCCAAAAGTAGAGTACAGCCAAGCTGTGCGGATAATCATAGAGCGCTTGCAGAATTTCGTTACGCCAATCTCACCAGCCAGTTTGGTAGAACCATAGACACTGTTAGGACACGGAGTGTCGGTCTCAACATAAGGGGTGTACTTGGTGCCATCAAACACATAGTCAGTGCTAATCTGAATGATAAATCCGCTGCGCTTCTCGACAGCTGCAGCCAGATAGGCTGGTGCCACGGTGTTGAGCGTGGTGCAGAGTTCCTTGTTGTCCTCGGCCTTGTCAACAGCAGTGTAGGCGGCACAGTTGACGATGCCGTCAATCTGGTTTTGTGCCACAAACTGCTCAACGGCCAGCTGACTGGTAATGTCCAGTTCCTGTACATCGGTATTAAACCACACGTGCTGGGGATATTCTTTCTCCAACAACTGCATCTCATTTCCCAGTTGGCCATTACAGCCTGTTATCAGTATATTCATCTTGGTTATCTACTATTTGACAATTTATAATTTGTTGACCATTCAGAACTCCAATGGTTCTTGTTTATCCTTGAGGTAATAGTCGTTGAGCATTCCAATAAAGGTGGAGATTTCCTTGACGGCGTGCTGCGTATTCGGGGTTACCTCCTTCTTCTGCAAACGAAGCAGCATGACCCCGTATAACGAGTTAAAGCAGGTTTCTATCTCGTTCTCCTCCTTGTTAGCTCCTCGGTTGCGCAATTCTACAATGTAGGGCAGCACCTTATAATACTCGGCATGATAAAACGGAAACTTCGCCGAAGCCAACAACTGGGCATGAAGTTCCTGCAACTGCTGCATGACCACCTTGTTGATTTGCAAGTGCCCCTGCTGGCGGCATCCTTCCGAATTGAGCATACGGATAAGGTTGCCAAACCAGTCGGTTTCCTCTTCTTTTTGTTCATCGGTATAGTTAAAGCGGGCGATATACTCATGTCGAATGCGACTGAGCGAGCAGTCGAAAGCCCGGATGGTGTCCTCTACCTGCCACATATACAACAGGTATTCGGCGATATTGGTCTTGCGTAACTCTTGTGCTATAAACATAATCTAAAAGAAACGGAAAAGATTGGTCACGGTGCCAAAGAGGTAAACAACAGAAAAGACTATCACCACAACACCGATAATCTGATTGATGATGCGAATGCCACCTTCTTGGAAAATGCCACGTATCTTGTCAACCAGCCATGTCAGCCCATACCACCACAACAAAGCACCTGCCACAATACAGGCAAAACCGACAACCATCTCAAAAGGACGGTCGGGAATGACGAAGGCAAACTGGGCAAAGAGACCCATAAACAGGAAGATAATCAGCGGATTGGAAAAGGTGACGAGAAAGGCGGTCCACATATTGTACCATAGCGACCCTTGCTGTTGCCCCGACTTGTGCATATTCTTCGTGGGGTCTGAACGCCACGTATAGATACCAAAAGCCAGCAACAAGATACTGCCGATAATCTGCAGGTAGAACTTATTTTGCTCGTTATTAATAAAATCCATGACAAGAGCCATGCCAAAGCCCGTAATGCCAGCATAGATGATGTCGCTGACAGCGGCCCCTACGCCAGTAACCATGCCATACCAGCGTCCCTTGTTCAGCGTGCGCTGTACACAAAGAACACCAACAGGTCCCATTGGGGCAGAGGCAACCATGCCAATGAGCATACCCTTGAAAACCAAGTCTACTATATTAATATGTATAGGAAACGGCATATCGCGTGCAAAGGTACAAAAATATTCTGAAACCCCTTGCTGTTTCAAAATATTTTTGTACCTTTGGCAACTGAAACGTAGATTACGAACAACTAAAACATATAAACTTATTATGAGCGAACAGCAAGGAATCAAGCCGTATGTCATCGGCTTAGACTTAGGAGGCACGAACTCTGTGTTCGGCATTGTGGATGCACGAGGTGAGATTAAAGCCACTACTGCCATCAAGACGGAAGGGTTCACCACGGCAGAAGACTATGTCAAGGCATCAGTAGAGGCTCTACAGCCTGTCATTGAGCAGGTGGGCGGTATTGAGAAAATCAAGGCCATGGGTATCGGCGCACCTAACGCTAACTATTATAAAGGAACGATAGAGAAGGCACCTAACCTGCCTTGGGCTCATGATACTATCGTACCGCTGGCAAAGCTGTTCAGTGACCAACTGAATGGTATGCCTGTGGCACTGACCAACGATGCCAATGCGGCAGCTATTGGTGAGATGGTGTACGGTGTGGCACGTGGCATGAAGAATTTTATTGTCATTACCTTAGGTACAGGTGTAGGCTCAGGTATTGTGGCAAACGGTCAGTTGTTATACGGACACGACGGTTTTGCCGGAGAGCTGGGGCACGTAACGATGGTTCGTGGTGCCGAAGGACGGAGCTGTGGCTGTGGACGCACAGGATGTTTAGAGGCCTATTGCTCGGCAACAGGTGTAGCACGCACGGCCAGAGAGCTGCTGTCGAAGACTGACCGTCCCTCAATCCTGCGTGAACTTAATCCCGAAAGCATTACCTCGCTGGACGTATCAATAGCAGCTGGCAAGGGCGACCAGCTGGCTAAAGAGATATATGAGTTTACAGGCGAAATGTTAGGAAAGGCTTGTGCCGACTTTGCTGCCTTCTCATCGCCCGAGGCTTTCATTTTCTTCGGAGGTATGGTGAAGGCTGGCGACCTAATTATGAACCCTATCAAGAAAGCATACGATGAGCATGTGTTGCCCATCTTCCGTGGTAAGGCTCAGTTCTTAGTCAGTGGTCTGGATGGAGCCTCGGCTGCAGTGCTGGGAGCCTCGGCTATCGGCTGGGATATACAATAACAAAATTGAAGCGCGCTTTCTCGGATTTGAGAAAGCGCGCTTCATTTTTTAACCAGTGTTAGTTCAGGCTGGGCATTATTCCAACCATTTTAGTTTTAGTCTCGCCTGATTAAAATGTCGGGTGTAATTGTCTGGGGTGTGATTAAAATGTTGCCCTAACTGACCATCCCATCTCACCTGTACACTCTCGTATTGCTTTTTTGTATACACCAATATGCTATCGTCCAAATAGCCGAAAATCTTGTAAATCCGAAAACCATTGCTTTTCACAATCAGTATGTCGCGGATGATGGCGATATGTTGGTTAAAGAATACCTCTTTTTTCGAGAATGCGAAGTGTTGTGGGCTTTTTGTATAGCGTAGCTCATACAACGATGTATTATGCTTGTCTTTTCCTGTTCTTAGTATATCAAGACCTCCATATCGCTCAAATTTAGGTTCACAACCTTTATAGTAACTCTTACCAACAGTGTCCCATAGCAAACGCTCACCTCTGATGTCATTACCATATAGGAACTCACCCTTCAACTCTATCTGTCCGTAAAGCTGCACCATCAGGTCTACACCCTGCAAATCAATGATTGTCGTCCTGTTCTTGAAAAACGCATAAGGATATGTTGCCAAGGCAAAGAAACGCCCATTGTTACACCGTTTAACGCTTTCAAACACAGGCTGCGTGGTCACCTTTCCGTCTTTCATCACGCCATATTTCCCGTTTTGCAAATAGATATTTAGCCCCTTTAACGACTCACTCCTCCGTCGGATACGTACCATTTCCAGATTGACCAGCGTCTTTTCTTCCCTGATATCATCTTTGACAACAACAGGATGTGCCATGCCTTGCTGCCCTTTCCCTGTCAATCCCCCTGTAAACATTTGGTACCAGTCACGCTCCTCAGTAGGCAATCCGAAGGTCTGGTACAACCCCACATTGTCCAGTATCATCACGGCCTCCTTGCCCCGCGCCCTGCGCATACCACGACCCACCTGCTGCAAATACTTCGACAGCGACAGCGTAGGGCGGGCCAGCTGGATGAACTCCACCTCGGGACAGTCATACCCCTCGGAGAATATGTCCACGTTCACCAGCACGTCTATCCTCCCGAGCCTGTAGTCCTCAACCGTCTGCCGCCTCTCCACGTCTGGCGTCCTCGCGTCTATCACGGCACACCTCACACCCTGTGCCCTGTAGTGCTCAGCTATATGCCGCGCGTGCTCCCTGTCTATGGCATACACGATGCCCTTCCTGCCGGCGGCAAACTCACGGTAGGTGTCATACAGGTGCGCCACCGACTCAGGCACGTCCATCACCGTGGCCATTTCCTTCACCTGATAGTCACCGTCGGCACCGCGCCTGTTGAACTGAGCCACCTGCCTCAGTGCCTCACTCTCCGGCGAGGCTGACACATACTCGAAGTCCGACAGCCACCCACGGTCAATGAACTCCTGTATCGCAGCAGACTGCAGCAGCTCCTCGAACAAGTCCGTGAAGCCCTGCCCGCCCAGGCGGCACGGGGTGGCCGTCAGGCCAAGGAACCGTGCATCAGGCCACCAGTCCCACAGCTGCCTGTACGTCCTCGCCACGGCGTGGTGCGCCTCGTCAATGACGACAAACGACGGGGTGAACGACGGACATCCACTCCTTGCCAGCCTCTGGATGCTCTCCACGCGCACCCTGTCGCCTCCTATGCCGAAACGCTCCAGCGTGGCCGTTATCTGGGCGAGAAGCTCCCGCCGGTGGGCCACCACAAGCACCTCGTCTTCCATGCACCTCAACACCTCGGCCAGCAACACCGTCTTGCCCGTGCCAGTCGGCATCTGCACCATCACGCTGCGGTGTTGCGTCCATGCGTCACACAGACGCGACAGCATCTCCTTCTGGTACTCCCTCAGCTCCACTCTTGCAGTTTTCCTTTATCTTTATTACGGTCGTCCGTCCCTCTTACTTCCAGCCTTTCATCATCGGCCCGTCCATCAGGTTCCTGAGCATCCGCCAGAAGCGCCTGTCCTCGCGGTGTGTCAGCGTACCCATCCTGCGGGCCGCGTGCCACAGCCGCGTACCCTGCGGGTAGCCCTCCGCATCAAGCGGACCACCGTTCTGCTGCGCCTTCATTACCTTATAGAAACCGAAGGTCACGGAAAGCCCCAGTACAACCACGATGTACACCTGCACGTCCATTGGCGCGCCAACCTGCCACGACAGCAGCCACACAAGTATCACCATCCCGTTCAGCGCCAGTATTGACAGCGCTGCACCCAGGTGGGAGAAGCCCATGTCGATGAACAGGTGGTGCAGGTGCGTCTTGTCGGCACTGAAGGGCGAGCGTCCGCGGAGCATACGCAGTGTCATCACGCGTAGCGTGTCGAACAGCGGGATGCAGGCCACCGCCATTACAAAGGCCGGGATGCACATCCCGCGCTGCTCCAGTGGCTCCAGTCCAACCTTACCGGACAGCGCACAGAACGACAGCACTACCACCAGCGTGCCCAGCATCAGCGTCCCGCCGTCGCCGATGAACATCTTGGACCGTACACCGAACACATTGTGCAGGAAGAACGGGACGAGGGCGCCTGCCACGATGACGGTCAGGCACACAAGCACGGGGTCCCATACTGTCCAGAAGGCCAGTGCAAAGCACGTGCAGGACAACACGCCGTAGCCCGACGAGTAGCCGTCCACCCCGTCTATCAGGTTCACAGCGTTGATAGTTCCCACGCCAGCTACCACCGACAACGGGATGCCAACCCGCGGGCTCAGGGAGTTGATGCCCCACAGCCCGTGCAGGTCATCGACATACACGTCCGTAATGCCGATGAACGCTAGCACCACCACGGTCTCAACAAGCAGGCGCAGCGTGGCGGGAATGTCCCGTATGTCGTCCCACATGCCAACGGCCAGCATGACGGTCATTGCCAACAGGCCACAGCACAGCACCTCACTCCCCATGAAAGGCATCAGCACCAGCCAGCCCGCCACGATGCCAAGGTACACCACGACACCGCCGAACACAGGAACAGGCACCCGCTGCAGCTTGCGCGCATTGGGGCAGTCCACTATACCATGCCTGCGGGCAAACCGCAGGGCCCACGGGAACATCGCCGCCGACACCACAAACGCCACGGCGGACACTAAAACAGCAATAGATGTGTTACTCATATATCCTCGTCATTTTCCAGTTCAAGTATTCAGTCCTACCCATTGTGCCTCTCCAGCACCTTCTCTGCCCATCTGTCATACCCCGCATCGCCGATGGGAACCCGCATCCGGAACCGGTAGAACGATTTCTGCGTATGCTCCACCTTCTCCAGGCTCTGGCGCAGGGAGAGGACATGCTCCCGCCACAGCAGGGCAACTGGTTTCTGAAGTGCCTCAGAGTAGGACACGCGGGGCTCGGAGACCAGCGTCGTATAGTAGGCAGAAAGACCGTAGGCCGTGTACACACCGGCCATTGCATCGTAGTACAGGAAGATGCTCTGCCCGTCGTTGCCACCCTCCTGAATCAGAATCTTGTCTGTATCCATATTATTTCTTACTTTTGTTACTACCCTGAATTTAGTTCCCTAACTGGGAACTTTAAGATGCAGCACTTTCCAAGGTGTAAAGTACCACTTTTCACAATGAATTCCTGCTCTTTTTACTTCGAAAAGTACACCCATACATATCTACGTGTGAATAGAAATTATTTCACACAAGATTATTAGCACGGTCACTTTCAAACAAATTTACTTATTACCAAAACGCACACAAGCCTCTTTATAGGTGTCAAGACTTCCTATATCAAAA
>CAMWKZ010000059.1 GCA_947174945.1 uncultured Prevotellaceae bacterium
CATTCATTAAGGCCGCCCGCCCCATTCATTAAGGGCGGCCGCCCTTAATCATAAGCACGCCCGCCCCACAACCATCGGCACCCACTCCTTCACCCCATGCCGACCCACTCTTTACCCCTCACCGAGCCTGTGTTTACCCCTTCCCGAGCTGCTCCGCACCATGCAAGGAGCCACTCCGCACCATGTGCCGACACGCTCCGTACAATGCGCGAAGCCGTTCCGTACCATCTACGAAGCCCGTCAAGCCCCCAGCCCGATAAACTCGCCATTTCCATCCCCCCACGTTATTTTTTCGTGTAAATAGGCTTGGAATCAAATTATTTTTCGTACTTTTGCAATCGTTCTTCGGAACAAAGACACATCGGAATAACGAAGCGTTATGCTCGACTTGCGAATGGAAATGTGAGAAACTTCTATTAGATGCAAGGACAGTGATAACGGTTCGCGCCTATGGCGTGGACTGGTTACTGCATCTACATCTAAGGGCACTTCTCACAGCCTCCATTCGAAGACGTGGTATCAGCTCCACGCTTCTAACATTAAAATGCTCTTGTGGCAGCTGGAGGGCACTAAAACTATTATAATTATGATTTGGGTTATTATTATTGCAGTGGTCGTTTTTATTGCTTTCAAGTTGGGGTCTACCTCAGGGCAAGTTGTTGGTAGTGTAAATAGTAGCGGAGGAATGCGAGTAAAGTATGCTAAGCTATTGGAAAATATACTTAGTGGTCATGAAGATAGCCAGATATTCGTAGAGACTCGCACCTATCTCCGAGCGGGCGTATCAAACTATGGTGGTACAACGTTGTTCCATATCCAACAATCAACAAATAATCTGGTTATCATTCAATATGAAGTAAAAAACAATCCAGTTGTTCCTTCTTATCAACTCGAATGGACTTTTCCTGATGATATGGACCAAGACGAGATGATGGCAGTCATGGCAATAGATATGAAGAAGAAAATGGAACAAATGCTATAATAATTATTAAGATGGAAAACAAAAACCCACTTGAAGAAGTCAGAATTGCAGTTCTTGAAGGCCAATTATTGAGTAACGTATTGGGCGTTGAGAATGAAATTACCCAAATGGGAATATCTGATGAACTCCTTGAAATCTGTAATGCGCTTGATGATTACTATGGTATAAATAGGCGGCAAGAACCCGATGCTGCCGAAGCAACGGGAGTATATCGTATTAAATCTCCTTTATTTATGGAAAATATTATGGAAAGCGATTATTATAGAATGAACAAATTTAACAAGACGATGAGTTTATTGGAGCAGGTTAAAGAGCCATTAAAATCCATGAAAGAGAAACTTTCTGAAGAAGACCCAGTTTACTTAAATTTATCTTCTGCAATTGTCTCTATAGCATTACGTGATGTTGTTTCTGTTATTAATTCATATGAAAAGCCTACTAGCTTCTATGACATGCGTCAACCTCGTTTTCTAAATCACTCGCTCATTGGAGCTGGATTAATCGTATTTGATAAACTAAACAGTTTTGATATGAGTAAAGAGTGTTTTGACTGTTATGAGGCCAATAGAAAGGCGATAGTATATATGTCAGATGAACTTCAAGCCCTTGTGGAAAAAATACTTCATCCAGCAAGAAATAATTCAGGATGTTTTGTGTTGACACTTATTGTTTCAACATCAATAATGGCTTGTTTTGGCATGTTCATAGTATTGTTTGTAGGACTACTTTAGTATTCTATACAAAACAAGAATCAGGAAGCTACACGACAAGTATCTTAGGTGTACCTTCTTGATTCTTAAGCGGTTCTCTCATATATCAGTCGTTTATCGCGATTAGCACTTTCGGCAGCGAATGGCAGCAGTTCTCCTTCCTCCACAAGGTCAACGCTACGATTAAGCAGCTTCTCGAGGTCACTCCACATCCCGAAGAATTTCAGTCCCACGGGCTTCGAGCGGTCAAGTAGGACGATGATATCCACATCGCTCTGCGGCGTTTCCTCGCCACGGGCAAAGGAGCCGAAAAGCCATGCTTTCAAGACTGGCTGTGTCTTGAAGTAGTCGGCAATAGTTTGCTGTATCACTTGTGTGTTCATTACCTGAGCCATTTTAGATTTCTGCTGCAAATATACAAAAAATCCCCGATACGATAGTCAATTTCACAGGGAATTTATTATCTTTGCAACGCAAACAATAAAAGAAAAGACAATGACACAACTGGTAATCACGTTGAAAGACGAATCTTACCTGCCCAACATCCGCCGTATCGTCAAGTCTCTGGTAGGCGTTGAGAAGGTAAGCACCCCACGGAAAAAACGGCTTACACCCTACGAGCAGGCGCAGTTAGACGTAAAAGAGGGTCGCATAAACACCTATGCCAGCAGTGAAGAACTTTTCAAGAAAATGGGAATCTGATGTATAAAATCAAGACTACCCATCAGTTTGAGAAGGACTTGAAACGCTGCATTAAACGAGGCTATCCAATGGATAAGTTTCGTAAGGTTGTTCAATTACTTGAGCGTGACGGTTCACTCCCTGCAAGTTATCGTCCTCATGTGCTACATGGAGACAGAGAGGGACAGTGGGAGTGCCATATTCAACCCGACTGGTTGCTAATATGGAACCAGTACGATGCCGAACTGGAGCTGCTGATGCTCAACACGGGCACCCATTCCGACTTGTTTTAAATAAAGTATAACCCACAAAAGAAATGCCTATGAGCAAATGAAATAAAGAAAAAGACTAAAGGACATAATAGGATGAACATCCACTTTTAGATTCTTGTTCCTTTCCGAAATCGCCAAAATATCGAAAGAACAATCAAGAACGAAAGTAGATAGTTCGCGCTGCAAAGCGTGGACTTTACTCGTTTAAGATTGTTAGGTGTTTGGCGATACCTGGAAGGAACGTAGACGAAGTAATTGTCCACGTTTCGTTTTTATATGTATTCAAACAACAATCAACTAAATTTATACTATTATGAAAAAGAGTTTATTAACTTGTGTATTTGCGATTACAGCAACTCTAATGCTCGCTCAAAATGACGTTACAAAGTTCATGGGTATCCCGGTAGACGGATACAAACCAGAAATGATAAAGAAATTGCAGGCCAAAGGATTTGCCTATGACAGTAAACTGGATTACTTTCGTGGAGAGTTTAATGGCCATAAAGTCATACTCAGAATAGTTACTAATAACAATAAGGTGTGGCGGATTGTGCTTGTAGATGCAAGTATGAGTAGTGAAACGGATATTAAAATCAGATTTAATAGCCTGTGTAGACAATTTGAAAAGACTGGCAGATATATGCACGGCGCTTATGAAGGAAACTATATAATTCCTGAGGATGAAGATATTTCTTATGAGATGAATGTAAATAAGAAAAGGTATGAGGCAGCGTATATGCAGATATCTGAATCTAACTTTGAGGAGTATACCACAATATCAGAGCAAGAAAAAGAACGTTTTTTTAAAGCTCTTAGACAAAAGTGGGTTTGGTTCATGATTAATAAAAGTAATTATAGAGAATATTATATTTCAATGTGTTATGACAATATGAACAACGAAGCAGATGGAGAAGATTTATAATACGATGAGAAAATCAGTTCTGACATTATTCGTTTGTATCTTTGCCTTTCATGGTCAGGCAAAGACAACCTACATTCCAACGTATGATAACCGCTTAATACTGATAGAAAACGGCGAAGTTGATTCCATGACAAATAAGACACATTCCCTAATGATGGCTTCTAAAGATGGCCTTATTGCTTGCACGTTAGCGCAGCAAGTCGTTTCACAAGACTTAGTGCGAGACATAAAGCGAGCCAAAAATGCTGCTGGATGGGCTATGGTTGCCGCGGCATTATCTGCTTTCTCTGAAGGAATGGCACAAGGTCAAATGAATAGTAATAGCTACAATACGGGCTGGGCAGTACAGAACTATGTGAATGCAAGAGAAAATAAGAACGCTTCACTTGCTGCATCGGCAAATGCCTATGCGCAAGCAGATGATTTGAAGACATTATTACTTGACCTTGTTGTCAGGAACAATTCTCGAAAAGAAATGATGATTACCGACATGGATAGGGGGCTTATGTGGTTTGTCTTGCCAAACTGTGAGGTTCGTCTGCCCCTTCTGAAAGATGAGGAATGCCATTTTCGCATTTCATCGTGTAATCCTTTGGATGAAAATGTAAAATACATCAATGCTCATGGCACAAGCACTTTAGAGAAATATACTATTGGACTGGAAACAGAAATGTATTGGTACGTTCCTTTTAGTGAAAAGGTAGCAAAAGGGTTACGGTTCCTCTCAAGCAAAAAGGAGGACTATATTAGAATTGACAAGGAAACGATGAAAATGGTGGCGGTCTCTGCAAATGATTTCCGAAAAATCAAAGCGAATATTAAAGAAACAGAATAACATGTGATAATAAGGTGACAGAAAAGCGAACAGAAACCGAACAGAAACCGAACAGAGCAGATATTAAGTTAACTGAGAAGCGTGAAGCTATATTGCAGTTAATGTCTGATAATCCATATATCTCTAAAGCTGAAATCAGTAAGTTATTAGGATTACATCCATCTGCTGTATCGCGCAATATTGAAGCTATGCGTGGTAAGTATCTCCGTCGTGTCGGCCCCGACAAAGGAGGGTTTTGGGAGATTATAGAATAAACTTTAGTATAAGGTTACTCGATTCCATAAAAAATTGTTACCTTTGCAACGCAAACAATACCAAATGCACTTATGAAAAGACTATTTATCCCCTTTATGCTCATGGCCTGTATTCTAATGACAGCCTGCAATAGTGATGAGGTTATCAGCAAGGAGCCTGAGGTTAAGACCATCCAGTTTAGTAAACAGGACTATTCCATCGTGTATGGAGTAGGGGCATCCATAGGCTATTCCAATGGTGGAGGGGTCTACAAAGTAGAGGTGGGCAACCCGGAAGTCATTGGCAAAGTTGCTATGGACATAGAGACACGCCACCTGATACTGCTCCCCATTGCCCTCGGAGAGTCGACCGTGACGATAAAGGATGTCAACACCAACGAATCCGTCACCATCAACATCACGGTTACCAACATACACATGTACTTCCACGTTAGCACCGTTGAGGGCACGAACAATAACCCATACATCACTCAGGGCAGCAAGATACAGCTCATAAGGACGTGCGACGACCAGAAGGTGATTAGAATCGTTGGCCCCGATAACCAGTCAACTATAGCTAAAGGGCTCTTCGACATGACGAAGGGCGATGAATATACCCTTGAAATGTCACTGTACGGCAGTGACAGCGAGGAGCCGCAGCTGTTCCGCTATGCAGTCAAGGCCAGCGACGCTGTATTCAACCTGTACAACCAATGGTTTACACATGAGTATATACCAGTGCCCACTAATCGTGCAATCTCACCGCAATCCCCAAAGCTATATATGCAACTTACCGACATGAGCAACGGCTGCAAGATAACCACCATGATGTGTCAATACAATAATTACAGCATTCCAGTGGAGTAGGTAGCCAAAGGTGGTTTGGGCAAAGCAGAATAAAGTCTTATTGCAATAGATAGAAAGGCATGAATATACTAATTCTTTCAGGAAGTCCGAGAAAGGTCGGCAATACGGATTTGCTGGTCAAGGCATTCGTCAAAGGTGCCTCCGCAAGTCACCGTGTCGAGGTCGTTTCCGTATGCGATTATAAGGTCAGCCCTTGTATAGGCTGCAATGCCTGCTTCAAGAGAGAGCCCAACACGTGCGTACAGAAAGATGATATGCCTCTCGTCTATGAGAAAATGGCTGTTGCTGATATGCTGGTCATTGCATCGCCAGTATATTTCTATGGGCTGAGTGCCCAGCTGAAAGCTATAATAGACCGCTGCCATAACCCCATCAGAGATACTTTCCACATCAAGAAGATGGCGCTCCTGCTTGTAGGTGCAGCCACATTACCTAACCTGTTTGACAGCATTCTCACTCAATATCAACTCTGCCTAAACTTCTTTAAGTTAGAGGATGCTGGTCGTGTGCTGGTTCGTGGGGCCAAGGATAAAGGCGATGTCAATAATACCGATGCCTTGAATGAAGCGTATCAGTTAGGGCTAAACATAGAATAGTGTACACGCCTGTCGGATGTGCTCGTATTCTTCTATCTCTTTCTCGAACATCGTTGCAAAGGTAGCAGAATTTTCGGTTGCGGCAAAGGATTTTGAATAAAAATGCTTACCTTTGCACTCAAAACTAAGAAGACGTATGGAAATCAAGCAAGCTGAATTTACGCTATCGGCTCCCGTTGTGTCAATGTGTCCGAAGGACACGAAGCCCGAGTATGCCTTCATCGGACGCTCGAATGTGGGCAAGTCGAGCCTTATCAATATGCTGACGAACAATCGCAAGCTGGCTAAGACCAGCTCAACGCCGGGCAAGACGCTGCTCATCAACCACTTTATTATTAATAAGGAGTGGTATCTGGTCGACCTGCCCGGCTACGGCTATGCCAAGCGGTCGAAGAAGGAGGTTGACAAGCTGGACCAGATGATTCGCGGCTATATCCTGCAACGTGAGCAACTGGTCAACGTGTTTGTGCTGGTAGACATCCGCTTAGAGCCGCAGAAGATAGACCTTGAGTTCATTGAGTGGCTGGGCCTGTCGTCGATTCCCTTTTCCATCGTCTTTACCAAGGCTGACAAGCTGACGGCCAACAAGGCGCGTCAGGCTATGGAGGCGTATAAGAAGACGCTGGCAGAGACGTGGGAGGAGATGCCCCCCATGTTCCTGACCTCAGCCGAGAAGAAGGAGGGCAGGGATGAGGTGCTTACTTACATCGACGAAATCAACAAGTCTCTATGACACCATACTTAGACGTACAACACCTTAGCAAGTCGTTTGGTGCCCTGCAACTGTTCACGGACATCAGCTTCAGCGTTGGCGAGGGTCAGCGCGTAGGCTTGATAGCGAAAAACGGTGCGGGCAAGTCGACGCTGCTCAGCATTCTGGCGGGCAAGGAGGGTTACGATAGTGGTGACATAGTGTTCCGTCGCGACCTGAAGATAGGCTTTTTAGAGCAGTCGCCGCGGTTCGACCCAGAGGAGACGGTGCTGGATGCCTGCTTCAACCATCAGGGCGAGGAGGAGAAAGTGCTCAAGGCCAAACAGGTGCTGACACAGCTGAAGATTCGTGACCTGCAGCAGCCGATGGGGCAGCTGAGTGGCGGCCAGCAGAAGCGCGTGGCGCTGGCCAATGTGCTGCTGACGGAGCCTGACCTCATCATCATGGACGAGCCGACCAACCATCTTGACCTTGAAATGATAGAATGGCTGGAGGGTTACTTGCAGCGGGGCAACCGCACGCTGCTGATGGTGACCCACGACCGTTTCTTCTTAGACCGTGTGTGCTCCGTCATCTTAGAGCTGGACGACCATACCATCTATACCTACCGCGGTAACTATGCCTACTATCTGGAGAAGAGACAGGAGCGTATAGACAACCGCCGCGCCGAGATTGCACGTGCTAACAACCTGTATCGCACGGAGCTGGAGTGGATGCGACGGATGCCGCAAGCCCGAGGCCACAAGGCCCGCTATCGTGAGGAGGCATTTTACGAATTAGAGAAGGTGGCCAAGCAACGGATAGAGCAACGCCAGCTACGGCTAAAGGCCAGCAACGTGTATATAGGCAGCAAGATATTTGAATGTCAGTATATATCGAAACGATTTGGCCCAGAGGCTGTTATCCTAAAAGACTTCTACTATAACTTTGCACGTTTCGAGAAGATGGGCATCGTGGGTAATAACGGCACGGGCAAGTCGACCTTCATCAAGATGCTGCTGGGACTGACGCAGCCCGACGAGGGGCGCATCGTCATCGGCGACACTGTTAAGTTCGGCTACTTCTCACAAGAGGGGCTGCAGTTTGACGAACAGCAGAAGGTAATAGACGTGATTACCGACATTGCCGACTACGTAGACTTAGGCAGTGGGCGCAAGCTGTCGGCCTCGCAGCTGTTGCAATACTTCCTGTTCACCCCTGAGCAGCAATATAACTATGTGTATAAGTTGAGTGGGGGCGAGCGCCGCAAGCTGTACCTATGCACTGTGCTGATGCGCAGCCCTAACTTCTTAGTGCTTGACGAGCCTACCAACGACCTCGACATCGTGACGTTACAGATATTAGAGGAATACTTGCAGGACTTCCCTGGATGCGTCATCGTGGTGAGCCACGACCGCTACTTCATGGACAAGGTGGTAGACCACCTGTTGGTGTTCCGCGGACAAGGTGACATCAAGGACTTCCCCGGCAACTATACGCAGTACAGGGAGTGGGCCTCGATGGAGGAGAACAAGGAGGTGAAAGAAGCCAAGGCACCGAAAGATGCCAAGGCCAGCTACCGCCGCGATGACCGTCGGCGACTGTCGTACAAGGAGAAGCGCGAGATGGAACAGCTGGAGAAGGACATTGCCACCCTTGAGGCAGAGCAGAAGCAGATAGAGGAGGCACTGTGTGGCGGAACGACCTCGGTAGAAGAGATTACGGCCATGAGCAAGCGGCTGCCACAGCTGAAAGACGAGCTGGACGAGAAGTCGATGCGATGGCTGGAGCTGTCGGAGATAGGGAGTTAAGAGCTATGATAAATCAGCAATACCCATCACAACTGCTGGAGCGGGCTGTACAGGAGTTTGCCAAGCTGCCGGGCATTGGGCGCAAGACGGCCTTACGACTGGTGCTGCACCTGTTACGACAGGATGCCGACGACGTAGCACTGCTGACGGATGCCATCAGCCGTATGAAGCAGGAGGTAAAGCGATGCCGCGTGTGCCACAACGTCAGCGACAGCGACCTGTGCCCCATCTGCAGCGACCCGCACCGCGACGAAAGCACCGTCTGTGTGGTGGAGAACATACAAGACGTGTTAGCCGTTGAGAACACCCAGCAGTTTACGGGCCTCTACCATGTGCTGGGCGGCATCATATCGCCGATGGACGGCATCGGCCCTGCCGACTTAGAGATTGACTCGTTGGTGGAGCGTGTCAGCGAGGGTGGGGTAAAGGAAGTCATCTTAGCCCTTAGCTCAACGATGGAGGGCGACACCACCAACTTCTACATCTTCCGCAAGCTGGCGCCCTACAGCGACGTGAAAATCAGCATCATAGCCCGAGGCATCAGCGTGGGCGACGAGCTGGAATATACGGACGAGGTGACACTGGGCCGCTCCATCCTGAACCGCACACCGTTTACGGGTTAAAAGACAAAGAACAAATAATATATGAACGCAGAGACCTTACAATTCCTATTGACCACACTGATGGAGCTGGCAACGCTGGTGTGCGCCTATCTGGGTGTGCGCCTGTTCCGCAAGAACTGGAAGCTGCGCATGGCCATCATTGGTGCGCCACTATTAGCTAATGCCGTGCTCTATCTGGTCTACGACACCCCCACATTCTTCTACTTGGGTGTCATCCTGTTACTGTGTATTCCCTTCGTATGGCCAAGAAAATCAGCATAGTCATCGTCAGCTACAACGTGCGCGCCTATCTGGTGCAGTGCATTGAGAGCGTCCGCAAGGCCCTGCACGGCATTGACGGCGAGATAGTGGTGGTAGACAACTGCTCCAGCGACGACACCGTTGCGGAGCTGCAGAAGCACCCCGACGTGCGGCTTATCATCAACAAAGAGAACGTAGGCTTTGCGCGCGCCAACAACCAGGCTATCCGTCAGACGGAATCGGAGTACGTGCTGTTGCTCAATCCCGACACCGTGGTCTACGAGCCTACACTGCGTGGCTCCCTTGACTTCATGGATGCCCACCCCGAGGCGGGTGGGGTAGGCGTGCGGATGCTGACGCGCGAAGGCAACGCCGCCCCCGAGTCGCGCCGCGCCATTCCCACACCGTGGGTGTCGATGCTCAAGATGCTGGGCTTCAACAGCCGCTACTACATGAGCCACTTGCCGTGGGACGAGCCCTGTCGCATTGAGGTCATCAGCGGTGCGTTCTGTATGCTGCGTCGCAAGGCACTGGAACAGACGGGACTGCTGGACGAGGACTTCTTCATGTATGGCGAGGACATCGACCTGTCGTACCGACTGTTGCACGCCGGCTGGCAGAACTGGTACCTGCCCTACGACATTATTCATTATAAGGGGGAGTCGACGCAGAAGACATCGTTCCGCTACGTCCACGTGTTCTATCAGGCCATGCTCATCTTCTTCCGCAAGCACTATGGCCACCTGTCCCTCTTCCTGTCGCTGCCCATTCAGGCGGCCATCTACTTCCGTGCGGGACTGGCCCTCATGCAGATGCTGACGGCACGCCTGCACCAGTTCATTAACCCTTCACCCGACACGCATGACCACCGTTAAGCTACGCGCCATAGAGCCCGAAGACCTTGATATGCTCTATCGGATAGAGAACGACACCCAGCTGTGGAACGTGGGGGCGACCAACGTGCCGTACTCGCGCTACACGCTGCACGACTACATTGCCACGTCGAGCGACGACATCTATGCCGACCGTCAGGTGCGAATGATGGTGGAGAACGCCGAGGGGCAGGCCGTAGGCATGGCCGACCTCATCAACTTTGCACCGCAGCACCTGCGCGCAGAGACGGGGATTGTCATCGTGGACGGCGAGCGACGCAAGGGCTATGGGTGTGCGGCACTCGACGCGCTGTGCGACTATGCCCGCCGTGTGCTGCACCTGCATCAGCTCTACGGGGTGGTGGCTGTCAACAACCAGGCTGCGCTGATGCTCTACCAAAAGGCCGGCTTCAGCCGCCAGTCGATGCTGAAAGAGTGGCTCTGCGAGGGCGATAAATATACGGATGCGGTGGTGATGCAAAGATTTTTATAAACTTTTTGCCAAAAAGTTTTGTGGATTCAGATTTTCTGCGTACCTTTGCACCCGCAAACGACAAATGAAACCTTTTCGGTGCGTTAGTTCAGTAGGTTAGAATGCCTGCCTGTCACGCAGGAGGTCACGAGTTCGAGTCTCGTACGCACCGCAGGAGTTAAATGATAAAGATTGCTGGAAGGAGAGCAAGGTGCGTTAGTTCAGTAGGTTAGAATGCCTGCCTGTCACGCAGGAGGTCACGAGTTCGAGTCTCGTACGCACCGCTCCCTGAGAGGAAAAAGAGCTCACTGAATCGCGAGATTCGGTGAGTTTTTTTGTGTTTCCCTTTGTGGTTTGCCTACTTATTCGTACCTTTGCACCAAAATATATATAATAGACTGACACAATGAAGCAAACAATTCTTGTAACAGGTGGTACGGGGTTCATCGGAAGCCACACCACCGTAGAGCTGCAGAACGCAGGTTATGAGGTGGTCATCGTGGACAACCTCTCTAACTCCACCGAGAAGGTGATTGACGGTATCGAGAAAATCACGGGCATCCGCCCTGCCTTTGAGAAGGTGGACTGCTGCGACATGGAGGGCATGGAGCGCGTGTTCCAGAAGTACCCTGCCATTGGGGGCATTATCCACTTTGCCGCCTCGAAGGCTGTGGGCGAGAGTGTGGAGAAGCCGCTGCTCTACTACCACAACAACCTGACATCGCTCATCAACCTGCTGGAGCTGATGCCCAAGTACGACGTAAAGGGTATCATCTTCTCCAGCTCATGCACCGTGTATGGTCAGCCTGCACAGGAGCACCTGCCCGTCACCGAGGATGCCCCTATCCAGAAGGCCATGTCGCCATACGGCAACACGAAGCAGATAAACGAGGAAATCATTCAGGACTATGTACACTCGGGGGCTCCTATCAAGTCAATCATACTGCGCTACTTCAACCCCATCGGTGCGCACCCCACGGCACTGATAGGCGAGCTGCCCAACGGTGTGCCCATGAACCTGATACCCTTCGTCACACAGACGGCTATGGGCATTCGCGAGCAGCTCAAGATATTCGGCAACGACTACGACACACCCGACCATACCTGTATTCGCGACTACATCTACGTGGTTGACCTGGCCAAGGCCCACGTCAAGGCGATGGAGCGCGTGCTGGACAAGCCCGAGACGGATGCCGTCGAGGTGTTCAACATCGGAACGGGTCGCGGCCTGTCGACACTCGAGGTGGTCGAGGGCTTTGAGCGGGCTACGGGCGTGAAGGTGAATTGGACCTACGCACCGCGCCGTGAGGGCGACATTGAGCAGGTGTGGGGCAACGTCGACAAGGCCAACAAGGTGCTGGGATGGAAGGCCGACACGCCTACGGACGAGGTGCTGAAGAGTGCCTGGAAGTGGCAGCAGAAGCTCCGCGAAGACGGAATACAATAAGCAGTCGATGAGTAACAGCAAGGTGATAAGAAGGATTTTCAGTGTAACGGCGGCCCTGATGCTCGTCGTACCCGCTTGTGCCCAGAAACCAGAGAAGGTGGTGAAGTCGCACATCGGGCAGGCGAGGGCATACATCAAGAGCGGCAAGGACTACGACAAGGCCGAAAGGCTGATGACCGACCTGCTGAAGGACTCGGCCAACCGCGCGAACATCAAAATCGTGGCCACGTGGTTCGATGCAGTGAAGGGGCAGTACGAGGCGGCCAACGAAAAGCTATACCTGAAGCAGAAGTACGACACGGCTGCCTTCTACCAGCTGACGCGCCACATGGAGGACGTAGCCTTCCGACTGGACTCGCTTGACGTGCGCCCCGACAGCAAGGGCCGTGTGCGACCCGAATATCGCAAGGCCAATGCCGAGCTGCTCCATGCGCTGCGCCCCAACATCTACTACGGTGGCACGTGGCACGTGCGCAAGGCTGACTATGCAACGGCCTTCAACTTCTTCGACGACTATCTGCAGGCTCCGCTCCAGCCGCTCTATGCCGACTACCACTATGAGCAGACCGACACCATGCTGCAGACGGCAGCCTACTGGGCCACCTACTGCGCCTACAAGATGAAGGATGCCGACCGAATACTGAAGTACTGCAAGCGGACGCAGTCCGCACCTGCTACGGAGGCCTTCGGCATACAGTGCGAAGCCTATGCGCACCATGTGCGGAGCGCGTCGGCACCGTATGCGGACGCACTCCGCAGAGGGTACGAAGCCTATCCGCTGCACCCCTACTTCTTTCCGCGGCTGGCCGACCTCTATGTCGAGCAGGGTCGCAACGACTCGGTGCTGGTCATAGCCAACCGTGGTCTTGAGGTCAACGACAGCAACATGCTGTTCCTGCTGGCCAAGTCGGTGGCACTGCTCAACCTTGAACGCTACGACGACTGCATCGAGACCAGCCTGTATATGTTGCAACTGAACGACACCATGCCAGAGCCACACTTCAATATAGCCACCTGCTATCTGAACCGTGCGCTCGCACTGGAGCAACAGAACCAACCACGCAAGAACCGTCAGCAGTTGCGCGACCTCTACAAATCGGCACAGCCCTATATGGAGGACTACCGACGGCTGGCACCCAACGACAAGCAGCGCTGGGCACCCGCCCTGTACCGCATCTACCTCAATCTGAACATGGGGAAGCAGTTTGAGGAGATAGACCGGCTCATGCGCCAATAATTAAAAAAGCTAAAAAATAACGTGCAGATACTGATTTTGAAATATAAATCAGTATCTTTGCGTATTATTATAGACTATATCTAAAACATAACAACGCAATTATGGAAAATAACGCTCAACTCATTGCCCAGTGCGAAGCACGTGCAAAGGAATGGCTCACTCCGGCCTTTGACGAGGAGACACGCAAGGAAGTACAGGCCATGTTGGACAACGCCGACAAGACCCCGCTCATCGACGCCTTCTACCAGAAC
This sequence comes from uncultured Prevotellaceae bacterium, assembly GCA_947174945.1. Classification (GTDB taxonomy): domain Bacteria; phylum Bacteroidota; class Bacteroidia; order Bacteroidales; family Bacteroidaceae; genus Prevotella. Next base: position 13,743 of record CAMWKZ010000059.1, read on the forward strand.
CTCGAGTTCGGCACGGGCGGACTGCGCGGCATCATGGGTGCCGGCACCAACCGCATGAACAAGTACATCGTGGGCATGGCCACACAGGGCTTTGCCAACTACATCCTGAAGGCATTCCCCGGCCGTCAGTGCTCAGTGGTCGTAGGCCACGACTGTCGCAACAACGGCAGAATGTTTGCCGAAACCGTGGCCGACATCTTCTCGGCCAACGGCATCAAGGTATATCTCTTCGAGAGTCTCAGACCCACCCCAGAGATTTCGTTTGCCATCCGTCAGCTGGGTGCGCAGGCCGGTGTCAACGTAACCGCCAGCCACAATCCCCGCGAGTACAACGGCTACAAGGCTTACTGGGAAGACGGCGCACAGGTATTGGCTCCGCACGACACGGGCATCATCGACGAAGTAAACAAGGTGAAGATTGAAGACGTCAAGTTCGAGGGCAACAAGGAGCTCATCGACATCATTGGCGGAGAAATGGACTGGGACTACCTGCAGGCCGTCAAGGAGGCTATGGTCGACCAAGACGTTATCCTGCGCCATAAAGACCTTAACATCGTCTACTCGCCCATGCACGGTACGGGACGTGTCATCATACCCGAAGCCCTGCGCTCATGGGGATTCCAGAACATCCACGTAGTGCCCGAGCAGATGGTCATTGACGGCGACTTCCCCACCGTGGTCAGCCCCAACCCCGAGAATGCCGAGGCCATGACGCTGGGCATGAAGCTGGGCACGCGCCTGAATGCCGACCTCGTGATAGCCTCCGACCCCGATGCCGACCGTCTGGCCATCGTGTGCCGCAACGCCAAGGGCGAGTGGGAAATCATGAACGGCAACCAGACCTGCATGATGTTCTGCTGGTACATCATCGCCAACAAGAAGAAGCTGGGACAGCTGAAGGGCAACGAGTTCCTCGTGAAGACCATCGTCACCACCGAGGCTATTGCCGAAATCGCCAAGAAGAACGACGTCGAGCTGCGCGACTGCTACACGGGCTTCAAGTGGATTGCCAACGAGATTCGTATTTCTGAGGGCAAGCAGAAGTACATCGGCGGCGGTGAGGAGTCGTTTGGTTTCCTGCCCTTCGACAAGGTTCGCGACAAGGACGCACCCGCCAGCATCTGCCTCATCTGCGAGATTGCAGCATGGGCCAAGGACAACGGCATGACACTCTACGACCTGCTGATGAATATCTACGCTGAGTACGGCTTCTCCAAGGAGGTAACTATCAACGTGGTGAAGCCTGGCAAGACGGGTGCCGACGAGATTAAGCAGATGATGGTCGACTTCCGCAGCAATCCTCCTCAGGAGCTGGGCGGCTCAAAGGTCTGCCTGTGGAAAGACTACCAGACACTGGAGGCTCGCAAGGCCGACGGCACGGTGGAGAAGCTCAATATGCCGACCACCAGCAACGTGCTGCAGTGGTTCTGCGAGGACGGCACCAAGGTGAGTGTACGTCCCTCGGGCACCGAGCCTAAGATTAAGTTCTACTGCGAGGTCAAGGACAATACGTTCAAGTGTGCCGGATGCTACGAGCGTTGCACCAACGCAGCTATGGAGAAGATTGAGGCCATCAAGAAGAGCCTGAACCTCTAACGCAATGACAGAATCAATGAAGGACACTCACTCGCATGGTGGGTGTCTTTCTTTCATAAGACAAACCATATAACAGTTAAGCAATGAAACGAATAACAATCCTCAGTGCGGTGCTGCTGGCAGCCGTTTATGCCTCGGCCTGCACCAACTTCATCGTAGGCAAGGCGGCATCAACCGACGGCAGCGTCATCTGTTCCTACAATGCCGACTCCTACGGAGCCTTCATGTGGCTGTACCACTATCCGGCTGCCCAGCACCAGAAGGGCGACATGAGAAAGATTTATGAGTGGGACACGAACAAATACTTGGGCGAGATTCCCGAGGCCGAGCAGACGTACAACGTGGTGGGAAACATCAACGAGTGGCAGCTGACCATTGGTGAGACCACCTACGGAGGGCGTGAGGAGATGGTCGACTCAACGGGCCTTATCGACTATGGCTCGCTGATTTACATCACCCTGCAACGTTCTAAATCGGCACGTGAGGCAATTAAGGTAATGACTTCACTGGTCGAGACTTACGGCTATTACTCTGAGGGCGAGACGTTCACCATCTGCGACCCTGACGAAGCATGGATATTGGAGATGCAGGGGTGCGGAGCCGACCGTAAGGTGTCGAAGGAGCGCGTGGTATGGGTGGCTCGTCGCATCCCCGACAATGCCATTTGCGGACACGCCAACCAGAGCCGTATCGGACGTTTTCCATTGAAGGACAAGGACAATGTATTGTATTCGAAGAACGTCATCAAGTATGCCCGCAAGATGGGATGGTTCACGGGCAAGGACGAAGAGTTCTCTTGGAAGGATGCCTATGCTGCTCCCGACTTCGGCGGTCGCCGCATCTGCGATGCCCGCGTGTGGACTTTCTTCAATCGTCATGTCAAGGGTATGGAGCGTTACCTGCCGTGGGCTTTGGGTAAGGACAAGGATGCAGAGGATATGCCGCTGTGGGTTGTGCCCGACAAGAAGGTGAGTGTGCAGGACGTGATGACCGCCATGCGCGACCACTACGAGGGTACGCCAATGGCTATTGACTCGACCGACATCGGTGGCGGTATCTGGGAAATGCCTTATCGCCCCACACCATTGTATTATAAGGTGGATGGTAAGCGGTATTTTAACGAGCGTCCCGTGTCTACGCAGCAGACGGCCTGGACGTTTGTATCGCAGATGCGCTCATGGTTGCCACGCGAGGTGGGCGGCTGCTTCTGGTTTGGCAACGACGACCCGAACATGGTGGCCTATACGCCCATCTACTGTTCGATGACGAAGCAACCCGAGTGTTACAACACGCCGGGGGCTGACGACCTGACGTTCAGCGATAAGAACGCCTTTTGGGTAGAGAACTGGGTAAGCAACATGGTGTACCCGCGCTACTCGATGCTGTTCCCTGCGCTGAAGGAGGTGCGCGACTCGCTGGAGCATGCTTACTTTGCCCAGCAGGTTGCTGTTGAGGAGAAAGCGAAGTCGATGGAGCCTGCCCAGATGCAGCGTTACCTGAACGACTACAGCGTGCAGCAGGCCCAGCAGATGCTGGCCCGATGGAAGCAACTGGCTACCTACCTCATTGTGAAGTACAACGACATGGCGGTAAGGCCTGAGAAGAACGGACAGTTTACACGTGGCAAGTACGGACTGGGTGAAACGGTAAAGCGTCCAGGCTATTCGCCCTCTTATGCTCGTAAGCTGGTGAAAGAGGCTGGTGAGCGGTACGCCGTGCCTGAGTAAGATATTATTTGCGGAGCTTCTTGAGCCGTCGTTGCGGCTCAGGAGCTTCTGGATATAGCTCGAGGGCTTTCTCGTAATTACGGATGGCAGCCTCGGTCATGTGCTCTTGTTCACACTCCTTGCCTAACAGGGTGTATTCAACAGCCAATCGTTTCAGCAGGTCTTCGCGCCTGCTGTTTTCTTTTTCCAATGTCTCAATGTGCGCCTGTTGCTGGTTAATGATGCCTAACTTGCGACGGATATAGCGCTGCACCACGGGCTGCTCGATGTCGTAGCGTGAGTGGATGGCTAAAAAGAAGTTGCGCAGAAAGGCATCGAAGTCACGGCGGTCGAAGGCTTCGACGGCATCATGATATTCCTTGTCGGCCTTGCTCTCGAAGATAGCCTGCCGCATCAGCTGGCCGTCATTATAGCGGCGGGCAAAGGCAACCACCTCCGGGCGCACAAAGATGTCGGAGGGACGGATGGGTTCTTCAAGCGTAATGCCTTGCAGGGAGGTGCATCGGCTCAGTGCTACGTAGGTCTGTCCACCAGCAAAAGCGCCTCCGCCAGAGAAGTCTATCTTGACACGGCGGAATGTCAGGCCCTGACTTTTGTGTACGGTAATGGCCCATGCCAGTCGCAAAGGGAACTGGACGAACACTCCCAACTGCTCTTCGACTATCTTCTGTTCCTTTTCGTCGAAGGTGTAGCGCATATTCTCCCACGATTCGCGTACTACGTCGTATTCGTGGCCATCCTCATCCACCACACCGATGATGCCTTCCTCCTCATCAATACCCGTCACCACGCCAATGGTGCCGTTGACCCATCGCTTCTCTTTGTCGTTCTTGACGAAGATGACTTGTGCGCCGGGCTTGATTTCCAACTCCATCGGAGCGGGTAGGGAAGCCAAGGGGAACTCACCTTGTATGGTGCCCTTGAACATGGCGGGTGAGCCTTCCAGCTCAGCCAGTTTCAGGTCGTTGATATAGTCAACGGTATCGCGTCGGGTGGCTAATGTGATTTCGAAGGCTTGGGTATTCTGGGAACTCTGGGCATCCTTGCCGACGCGCGAGTTGATGGCTGTGATGTCGGCGGTGGTGGCTGCATTCTCGCGGATGCGGTCAAGTATGCTGATGAACTCGGCATCGCGCTGGCGGTAGACCTTACGCAGTTCGATGCTGACCAGTTGCATCTCCTGCCATATCTTGGCGGAAAAGAAGTAAGCGGAGGGATAGAAGGGCTGCATTAGTCGCCATTCGTCTTCCTTGACCACGGGTTCTAACTGGAAGATGTCGCCAACAAGTAATAGCTGCTTGCCGCCAAATGGCTCGCGCATATTACGGCAGTAGATGCGCAGCACCTTGTCGATAAAGTCAATGATGTCGGCTCTGACCATCGAAATCTCATCGATGATAATCAGGTCGAGTTCGCGCAACAGCTTCGTCGTCACTCCACTGTACTTTAGCGTCTTACGGATATTGCGGGCATTATAGCGTGAGTCGTTGGGCAACAGGGGGTAAAAGGGCAGCTTGAAGAACGAATGGAGCGTCTGCCCACCGGCATTAATGGCTGCAATGCCTGTCGGTGCTAAGATGACGTACTTCTTCTTCGTATGTTGCGCCACATAGCGCAGAAATGTTGATTTACCCGTCCCTGCCTTTCCAGTGAGGAAAAGCGAGCGACGGGTATATTGTATAATCTGGAGTGCCTGTTGCCACTCCTTGTTGTCAAGGTCTAATTCCTCGGTGTTCAATTCTCTATCTTCGTTTGTTTAGGCTCCTCGGCAGCCTGAGGCGCTTCGGGTTGCCCCTGCGTGTTCACATTCTCGCGGCGCTCTTTCGGGCGTACTATCTCGTTGCC
>CAMWKZ010000060.1 GCA_947174945.1 uncultured Prevotellaceae bacterium
ACTGTTTCATGTCGAAATAGATACTGGAGCCACCCCAAGGAGATACTGGAGGCAACGACTATAAAAAAGCCCTCACCAATAGGGTGAGAGCTTTGTCTATTCAGCGAACCTGCCGATGCTTAATAATCGGGGTTCTGCTCAATGTTGGGATTGGCGTCAATCTCGCTGATGGGAACAGGAAGTATGCAACGGTAATAGTTCCAGTTGAACTTCATCTTCTCTGCCGCCATAGTCAGGTGCAGGGCCTTCGACATCTTCTTGTCGGGCACGTCCGTGCGCTCTACATATCCACCGTCGCGCAGGGCGTCGAACAGACGATGGCCCTCGCCGAAGAGCTCCTTACGACGCTCCGTCATGACCTGCTCCAGCGACACGTCGCCACTTACGTGGCTGCTGGGGTCGGCACGGTTGACGATGGCATCCAGATATTTCACGGCCTTGTCGTTGTCGCCCGTCTTCACCGCTGCCTCTGCTGCATTGAGATAAGCCTCAGAAAGACGGAGCAGGCGGATGTTGGCATCCTGAATGATTTCAGTGCCCTGCGGCTGGTACTTGTTGCAGAACGGCACCTTACGCTTGGTCGAGGCTACTATCACGTCGTTGCGCACATCGTTGGGGTTCTCGCGCATCATGGCGTAGAAACTTGACGTACAGCAGATGTCGTAATATCCCGACTCGTTGTGCAGATAGCCCAGTGCCTCCTTGCCGGGGCTGTCGTCGGTCAGGTTGATAATCTCAAACAGGGTCTCGCCGGGAGCACTGGCGCTGCAGTCCTCAGCCCATGCCGTAGCATACTCTGAGTTGGTCCACAGCTTGTACTTTGCCTTTTCACTCTCGGTAATGGCCGTCTCAGCAGCCTCAAGAGCCTTGGTGTCGTCGCCGTGATAGAGGTATACGCGGCTGAGCAGTGTCAGAGTGGCAAAACGGTTAATCTTGCCCTTGGCAAATGCCTTGCCGTATTTGTTGTCCATCAGCTTGCAGGCTTCCTCAAGGTCGGAGATTATCTGCGCGTAGTCCTCGGCCACGGTGTTGCGCTTCGGCTTGGCGTTGCGGTCGAGCACTTCCTTCACCACGGGTACGCCCAGACTGGCACCGTTGTCCTTCTTGTAGGGATAGCCGAACACCTTGGTCAGGTCGAACAGGAACATACCACGCAGTGCCAGGGCCTGTCCTTTGTAGAAGTCAATCAGGTCTTGGTCGTCCTCGTCAATCTTGTCTATCTGTGCCAGAATGTTGTTGCAGGCACCAATCATAGAATAAGGATAAGACCAGTAGGAGGCCTGCACATTGTTCTTGGTGAATGACAGCAGGTAGACATTACCCGTGCGCTTTGTCGGCGAGAGTGCCTGCATATCGTCGCCGGCGGCATCGCCGTAATAAACCAGACGGCCAGAGTAAGCGTAGGCACTCTGCATGGTGCTGTATATACCGTTCAACGAAGCGTAGCAGTCCTGTCCGTTCAGCACGGATGTCTCTGTGAAAGTTGAGGTTGAAGGCTCCAAATCCAGCCAGTCGTTGCCGCATGAGGTGAGCATGGCTGCACCCACGAGGCATATAGCTATATATTTTTTCATTGCTTGAATCTTTATTAATGTGTTACTGTTAGAATCCGAGGTCAAAACCGAAGGTGAGGGTCTTCAATGGAGGTGTGCCCCATATCGTGGTACCGCCATACACTGCTTCTGGGTCGTAATAGTCGTGCTTGGCCCATGTCAGCAGATTGGAGCCTGAAGCATAGATGCGGCACTTCTCGATGCCAACCTTGCGGAGCAGCTGCTTGGGTACGCTGAATCCGAAGGTAAGGTTGCGCAGACGGATGAAGTCGGTAGAATGGAGGCTACGCGTGTTCTGATAATAGTCGTTCATGGTATATTCGGCATCTACGTTGAAGCGTTCAATGTCGGTGATGTCGCCGGGCTTCTTCCATGCGTTGGCATAGTAGGCTGGGATGTTCAGGTCGTACTCCGTACCAGCGTGGTCAACCTTCTGTGTCCACTTGTCGTGGGCATAGCCGCCAAACTGGAAGCTGATGTTAAACGAGAGGTCGAACCACTTGTAGCGCAGGGTGTTGATAAAGCCACCTGTGAGCGATGCCTCGGCGTTCTTATACTCTATGCGGTTACACTGGTCGAGCTTCTCAGTGGCCTCCTTCACGAGGTTGCCGTTCTCGTCGAGTGTATTGGTATAGAACATCGGATTACCATTGTCGGGATTGATACCAGCAAACTCGTAGAGGTAGAATGTGCGGTAAGGCTTGCCCACCTTGTGTATCTGCGTACCGCTGACGATTTCCGTCTGTGTGCCGTCAAGCTCGAGAACCTCATTGGCATTGTGGGAAAGATTGAGCGATGACACCCACGAGAAATCCTTATTCTTGATAACGTCGGCAGAAAGCTCAATCTCGAAACCTTGGTTGCGCACCTTACCAATGTTAAACAGATAAGAGCTGAAACCAGTGGTCATAGAGATAGGATAGTCCATCAGCAGGTCGTTCGTGGTGCGGGTGTAGTACTCGAAGGTCAGTCCGATGCGGTTGAAGAAGCGCAGGTCTGCACCGATGTTGAAGTTATAGTTCTTCTCCCACTTCAGGTCGTTGTTCTCAATCTGAGAGGGAAAGATGCCCGGCTCGCTGTTGTAATTGGCAGTAAGGGAGCTAAGACCCATGTAGCCGTAATAGTCGGAAGGCAGCGTACCGTTGATACCGTATGATGCGCGGAGCTTGGCATCCGTGAGCCAGCCCTTTACGCTATCCATAAAGTCCTCGTCGGTGATGCGCCATGCACCAGAAACCGACCAGAAATTACCCCAGCGGTTGTCCTTGTGCAGACGTGATGAGCCGTCGATACGATAGCTGGCACCAAAGAAATACTTGTTCATGTAGTCGTAGTTCACACGTGCCAAGTAGGACACAAGGCGGGTGCCATTGTAGCTGCCTGAACCGTCGGAGATGGTTGCACCGTTGCTAATCACGTGCTTGTCGTAGGTGGCAAAGTTCTGTGACTCGGTACCGATATAAGACCGCTGCTGGTCGTCAACCTCAAAACCAGCCAGAACGTCAAGGTTGTGGCGGTCGGCCCATGTGTATTTATAGGTCAGCTGGTTGGCCCATACAAACTTCTTACGCTCATAAGAGTAGTCGCTCTCCAGTCCGTTGTAGTCGTCACCGTTTGAGGTGCGTGGGTCGTACCAGTTGCGCGACTTGTTCATCTGGAAGTCATAGCTGAGCATGGTCTTGAACTTCAGGTCCTTGATGAACTCGTACTGACCCCACAGGGTATTGAAGAAACGGGTTACGTATTGTTTCTTCGAGTCGTAGGTCATGGCAAGAAGGGGGTTACGGTCGCCGTTGGCAATGAAGTCGCGGTTCCATGAACCATCCTCATTATACACGGGGTCAGACGGTGTAACCTTGCTTACGGTAGAATAGAAAGGCGATGTGTAGCTGGTGCCTTCACCGTATGCGTCCTGCTTCACGTCAGAGAACATCATGTTCAGTCCGAAGCTCAGCTTGTCGGTTGCCTTAAACTCACTGTTAACACGTGCTGAGATACGACGCAGGGCTGAGTTAAGGGTGATACCCTCTTGGTCCATATAGCCCAGCGATGCGTAGTATTTGGCACGCTCATTGCCGCCTGACAGGCTGGCTTCGTAGTTGGAGTGCGAACCTTTCTGGAACATGATGTCGTTCCAGTCGACATATCCACACCACGGTTTGCCGGCATATTTCTCAGCATATTTTGTTGCATCCTCTATGGCCTCGGCCTCAGTGTACTTGGCCTCAATATCAGCATTGTAGAAGGCATCATAGATGGCCTGATAACGCTGCTCGCCATTAAGGGTCTTGCGGTACTCCATAGCAAAGTCTGAGAATCCCCAGTCAGCCTTGAAGTTGACCTTTGCCTTACCCTCACGGCCTTTCTTGGTGGTTATGACGACAACACCGTTGGCTGCACGTGAACCATAGAGAGAGGCTGCGGCGGCATCCTTGATGACCGTAAGGCTCTCGATATCGGAAGGATTCAGCGTTGACAAGGCATCAAGACCTGCATCGGTGCCGAGGTTGTCAATATTACCAGATATTACGGGCACACCGTCGACAACATAAAGGGGTGAATTGCTTGCATTGAAAGAGCCCATACCACGAATATTGAGTGCGGTATAGGAACCGGGCATACCTGATGACGACTGCATCGTCACACCGGGAGCTGCGCCCTGAAGCATCTCGTTGAGGGAGATGGTAGGCACATCCTTGATGTTATCGGTCTTTACCGTTGAGGCAGAGCCTGCGTATGCCGATTTCTTGAATGTGCCGTAGCCTGTGACAATCACATCGTCCAAGACCTGAGTGTCGCCCTTGAGGGTTATGTTCAGCTGCTTGCCGGGCTGTACCCTTACTTCTGCACGGTCGTATCCGACATACGACACCGTGATGACTGCACCGGCAGGTGCTTTGAGTACGAAACGCCCGTCTACGTCCGTAATGGTTCCTCCCTGTTTGGAACCTTTTACAATCACACTTGCACCGATAACAGGGGAGCCGTTATCATCAACGACTGTTCCTCGCACGATGCCTTTACCATCATTTTGCTCTACAACTAATGTTCCGGGTGTCTCCGAATAACCAGCAGTAGGAAGCATGAACGTAAGTGCCGATGCTGCCAAGAGCACTTTCACGTTTCTGTAGTGTCTTCTCATAATGCTTATTTTTACACTGTTATTAATAATAAATTTGTACTTTTACAACCAAATTTGTTGCAAAAGTACAAAAAATATTAAGAAACACGCAATATATGGTCGCTAAACTAACAAAAGTTAATGAAAAGTTAATATATTCCGCTAATTTCGTTATTTTCCTTCCTAATATTATTGCATCTGACCCACGCTAATTATAAATGAGTATTTATGCTCTTTGTTGCCGTTGATAGTATATTCAGGCAGGGTGCGTTGCCCCCATGTGTCTATGCCGCCCACGCCATGAATATTAAGGTCTATATTAAGATTGATAAACGTGCCGCGTTCCAGTTCGTGGGGATGGGCAGCGGTCAGAGCCTCCTCACCATAGTCCCATGCACGGATGCAGAGAGGCTGGCATCCTGCTATGTGTAGGGTGTAGTCAGGCGAAGATATGCTAAACCATCTTACATCACAGCGATTGCCATTGTCCTGCGGACGAATATAGTCTACCATGTAATCAGACAAAGGCATACGGTAGCGGGCTATATCATAACCGCTCTTTCGGTCGGGATAGTTCTCCCACGGGCCACGGCCATAATACTCGATGTTGGTATAGTCTGACGGTAGGCGCATCCTCATTCCAAACTTTGGTATCAAGGGTATGTTCTTTGCCATCGGACGATATGAAGCACTAACCTGTACGTCGCCATTCTGGTTGATTCTATATTCAACGTCATAGTCTGCACCAACAGACAGGGCAAAAGATGCCTTGACCGTGGTCAGTCCTCCATTCGACGATGCGCTTAATGACTTGAGTTTACGCTGCTCGCCTACTTGCTTCCATACGCCCAGTCTGCCCTCAAAACCTGCTGCACGCTGGTTGTCGTTCTCGGGTTTCCAGAAATAAGGCTCTAAAGGAGCGGAGAGGATATTCTTGCCGTCAATGATAATGGCTGAAAGGCTGCCGATGCTGTCTATCATGATGTTGCCACGCTCAGTGAAGACGGTGTAGCCTCCAGATGATTTCTTGTATAACGGTGACTTAGGCGATGTGGGCAACAGAGAGGACGGATAGTTATAATCGCTGATAACAAACTGTTCAGATGCAACCGTAAAACCTTTGTCTGCCCATAGTGTCGGTTCCTTCAATATAGCCTTCACGGTAACGATACGTTCTCCGCCAATGGTAACAGTGTCTGTCGTATAGTCATAGTCGTCCACGCTCACCATTGGGTCCATGCTCACCTTTTTTATGTTTCCGTCCTCCATACTGAAATGGATGGGCTGGTATATATGCTTCACCTCGTAATAATGGGGATGGGGCTTGCGGTCAGGCCCTACAATACCGTTAATACAAAAGTTGGTGTCGTTGGGCTTGTCGCCAAAGTCGCCACCGTATGCCCAGTATTCATCCGCTGCTAATTCAAGGGTGCCAGACTGACGCATATTACTTCCATCTTTCGGTCGGGCAAGTCCTTGGTCAACCCAGTCCCAGATGGCGGCTCCTGCTATCGTGGAGTCTGCATAGATGACATCCCAGTATTCAGCCAAGTTACCTACGGAATTACCCATTGCATGAGCATATTCACGGGCAATATATGGTTTGTCCGTGACTTTCTTAGCATTCTCCTTCATCGCCTGCGGCGTGGGATAGCCCTCGTCATGCAGAGCTGAATAGCGCGGATGACAGTCATAGAACGGCAGATAGGTTGAGTCTAATCTTACAATGGTGTCGTACATGGCCTGTATATTAGGGCCCACTCCTCCTTCATTGCCAAGGCTCCAAAGGATGACGCAAGGATGGTTCTTGTCTCTCTCAACGAGTGAGACAGCTCTGTCTACATGTGCTTTCTCCCAAGCCTTATCCTCGCCCATCTCACGGTTAGCATATCCATAGCCGTGTGTTTCCTGATTGGCCTCATCCATCACGTATATGCCATAGCGGTCACATAGTTCGTATAAATACGGGCGGTCAGGATAATGGCTTGTGCGCAAGAAGTTGATGTTTGCTTGTTTCATCAGGATAATGTCCTTCTCATAGGTAGCATCGTCTACGTAACGGCCTGTGCGAGGATGGTGGTCATGACGATTTACGCCTCTTAGCTTCACATTCTTGCCGTTTACTTTGAACATCTCGCCAATAACCTCAACTTTCTTTACTCCGAGGTGATAATCAAAATACTCAGTCGTTTCTCCCTTTCTGTCTACCAGTTCAATGCTGAAAGGATAAAGATGTGGATTAGCCGCTGACCATAGTACAGGTTTTGATATGATGTAGTCAAGAGTGGCAGATACGGTATCGCCTGCAACAATATTGCTCACCGTTCCCTTTATCTTCTTTCCGTCAATATTCATGGCAATGCTCATACCTTTGGCCATCTTCTTGCCTTTATTGCATATCAGTACCTCTGTATGCACTGCCGCTTCCGAATAGTCATCGTTAAGCACAGCCTTTACTTTATAGTCTGCGATATGCACCAGTGGCCTGACCCATAATTGTACTGAACGGAAGATACCGCTCATTCGCCACATATCCTGACACTCAAGGTAACTGCCGTCGCTCCATCGGTAGACTTCTACCGCCAGTCGGTTCTTTCCTGCATGCAAAAGGTTAGTGATGTCAAACTCAGCAGGCGACATGGAATTTTGGCTATATCCTACTTTCTTTCCGTTAACCCACACATACATGGCAGACTTCACACCACCAAAGTGCAGAATGACATTGCTGCGCAACATTTCCTCTGTAGCCTCGAAAAAGGTAACGTAAGTTCCCACAGGGTTTCTATTCTCGTATGCTGTCCAGTCCTTTGGAGGCTCGTTAGTGACATAAGGCCGCTCGCGCTGAAACGGATAACTCATATTGACATAGATAGGAGTACCATATCCTTGTGTCTGCCAGTTACCTGGCACATCTATTTTATCCCAACTGTTAACATCATAGCTTTCTTTCTCAAAGCCAATGGGGCGCACTTCTGGAGAAGGTGACCAGTGGAAACTCCATTTACCATCTAAAGAAACAATCTCTTTACATTCTTTTTCCTTTGAAGGCAACTGCAATGTGGAATGATAAGGCAATTTATTGATACCTATCACGGCAGGGTTCTCCCAGTCGTGTTCCTCTCTCTCCACCCTGATATGTTCTTTCTGTGCAAAGACAGGAAATGTGCAGATAATAGACATCAATATTACCCACACTGATAGAATTGCTCTCATTGTATTAATACTAAAGTGATAAATACGTAAGGCTACGACCTGCCAAACAGGTACTTCTTGAACAACGGACTAACGCGCAGAATGTTAGAAGTAACGATGCAGAAGCCAATTATCAGCAAAGCGAGCAGGACAGACAGCGTGGTGTCCATAATGAAGTTATGTCGGTTAGAACTAAAGAATGTTCCAATACCAGGTAGATTGGGCAAGAAAAGGAAATGGATAAGATAAATATCAAGGGTACGACGGCCAATATACTGCAAGGTACGGCCTATCCACGTCAGATGCGTAAAATACTTTGCATAGTTACGGAAATACATGAACACGATGGTCAGCAGAATAAACTTAGATAGTGTCATGGGCAGGTTAGTCCACTGAAAACGCAACGTGTGCCACTTCAACACATCGAGGGTGCAGAAGATAACAATGGTAATGATGAGCGGATAGAACCACTTGGAATCCATAAGGCGTTGCGACTGTACCCAATAGCGACGCACGATATTGCCATAGAGAAAGAAGGGAAAATACTGCATCAGCTGAATAACACTGGTCACATGTAGCCACGAGTCGTTAGCCACTCCCTTACGGCCAAAGCCCCACCAAAAAACTTTGGGCAAGAAACACGACTCATAAACCAGCATCGACAGGACGAATAGCACCGTGATGGGCACCCACGATTTCCATCTCAGCTTGGACTCCACGTAACAGAAGAGGTAGTAGATGACGAACATATAAAGCAACGTCAGCGTAAACCAATAGCCACCCTTGGTAGGCGAAATGAGTTTCTCGCAAACAACGTCGAGATAAGGCCCTTTATAGAGCACAGCAGCAGCAAAGAGGAAAAACACAACAGTGGGAATGAGCTGTACACGCAACTTCTTGGCCAACATACGCCCAAGCGTAGGCAAGTCCCATACGAGCGACGCTTTATAAGCGAGGAAACCGCTAACAAAGAAGAACAGCGGCATACGGAACAGCACCAAGAAGGGCATTGATGCCGAAGCCTTGGGGCTGAGCAGGAAAGTATTCTGACACACGTGGTAGGCCACCACCATTATCATGGTAAACCCTCGAAGGGCATCGAGCCACTCCAGACGCGATTTTCTAACAGGTTGGTTATTTGTTTCCATAGACGATGTTTTCTGCTGCAAAGGTATAAAAAAGTTGAGAATTGAGAGTTGGGAATTAAGAGTTTTTTGTACCTTTGCAACAAAAAGAAAGACAATGGGCGAGAAGACCCTTAAGGAGAAAACAGCCACGGGCCTACTGTGGGGAGCTGTCAATAACTTCACGACACAACTGCTGATGGCACTGATTGGCATTGTGCTGGGTCGGTTGCTGTCGCCCCATGAATATGGTATAGTAGGTATGCTGGCTATCTTTTCCGCTATTGCAGGCTCACTGCAAGAGAGTGGATTCACAGCAGCCCTAACAAACCTAAAGCAAGCTACACATCGGGAATACAACGCCGTATTCTGGTTTAGCACAGCTGTTTCCGTCTCCTTATACCTTATATTATATATATCGGCTCCGCTCATAGCCCGCTTTTTCCACCAGCCCGAGCTGGTCAGTCTATCGCGACTGGTGTTTGCTTCCTTCGTTGTGGCTGGCATTGGTACAGCTCATTCGGCTTATATGTTCCGTAATATGCTCAATCGCGAAAAAGCCGTCATCAATGTCATTGCCCTATTGCTGAGCGGAGCAATAGGTATTACGCTTGCACTTAACGATTACAGCTACTGGAGCTTGGCGTGGCAGCAGTTCGCTTACATCTGTATTATTGACTTAGGTCGCCTCTACTACGTGCGCTGGCTACCCTCGTTGCACATTGACCTGACACCTATTCGTGAGATGTTTGGATTTAGCAGTAAGCTACTCATCACTAACATTATTAATCAAGTGAACAATAACCTGCTGTCTTTCGTCTTCGGACGACTATATACCAGTACCCTGTTGGGCAACTATACACAGGCAGCTAAGTGGAACTCAATAGGCTATTATTTCATATCAGGCACCATTCAGCAGGTTGCTCAGCCTGTGCTGGTATCAGTCAATGACAAGGGAGACCAACAACTGAACGTATTCCGCAAGTTACTGCGTTTCACAGCCTTTCTATCCATGCCTGCCATGCTGGGACTGGCGCTTATTGCTAACTTCGTCGTGCTACTACTGGGCGAGCAGTGGGCTGGCAGCATACCCCTATTGCGCATCCTGTGTATCAGCGGAGCCTTTATTCCAATTCATACCATCTATCAGAATCTGTTTATTAGTCATGGGCGTTCCAACACCTATATGTGGACTAATCTAACCCAAGTGCTCACCCAATTAGCGGTTGTCCTCATCTTCGGCCAATTCAGCATGATTGTTATGGTAACAGCTTATGCCACTATGCTCATTCTGTGGACGGGCGTATGGCAACAGCTGGCTCATCAACTCATCGGGCTTCGACTGACAGATATGCTAAAAGACATCTGCCCTTTTCTATTTGCTTCAGTTGTTTGTATCGGTACTGCCTACCTCACTACCCAAAGCATCCACCAGCCAGTTATACAGCTCATAGCGCGGATAATCATTGCTGCTGCGTTGTACGTCATCATTATGAAACTCGCTCACATTAAGATATTCGACGAATGTATTCAATTCATTTTCAAGCGTCATGAAACTACTCATTGAGAAAATCAAATTAGCACTGTTTAAACGGACAGGTATCACCCAAGCGAAGAAGAATCACGCCTCATGGGTGGCAAAAGGATATAGGCCAACTCCCACCGTCAGTTTTATTATCCAGTCGCACGACAAGAGCCTACAGGTATGTCACATCCTGCCTAAGTTGCGCCAATATACCGATGCTGAGATTATCGTTATTGACGATGGCTCAAAAGAGGAGCATACCCGTCGACTGGCAGCGTCACTGACTGGTGCTAATGAATTTCTGCTACGAGCTAACGACCTCTTTGAGAATGTTACTTACGATAAGGCCATACGACTGGCTAACGGCAAATACATTGCCTTATTACAGGATGATGACGACTTCGACGGAACAGAGTGGATAGAGCGAGCTGTTAGTCTCTTTGAGCAATACCCCAAGATGGCCATTTTGGGTGGAAAAGATGGATTGGCCATAGCGTTTGAAGACAAACAAGAATGGGCACATGGCGGCCCATCAATGGCTGAGGGTGATTTTACTTTCGTTACCTCTGTTAACCGCGCCCCGATGTGGCTCCATCGCGAATTGTTCATACAACACCTACATCATATTGACTTCCGCTTTGCCCCTTTCCAGTTCGACGACTACGAACTATGTGCCCGTGCTTGGTTCTGCGGGCTGCAAGTGGGCTGGTATGATGCAAAGTTCCATAGTCTGACTGCTGGCGGTATGCGTCTTTGGAACAGTGAGTTTACCAAAGAACAGAGCAAGCGCAACGGGCAATTACTCTACCAACTATACGCCGACAGACAAGCACAGCTCAACCAATTAGTAGAGGGAGCGCGCCAGACACTCAAATAAAAAGTCATGGGGAAAGGGAAATTGCTATTCGTACCGTCAGGTGGACTGGCCAACAGAATGCGAGCCATCGCATCGGCTTATACACTGACACAGCAAACAGGCAGTGAACTGCAAATCGTGTGGTTTTGTAATCAAGAGCTTAATGCTCCGTTCTGTTCCATCTTCCATACTGGCACATTGCCCATCAGAGAAGCCACATGGACTGATAGGATATGCTATGACCGCGCCCGCCGCAAGAACCTCTACCTGCCAGCCCTACCCCAGAGATTATTATTCGACCGTCGCATTGGCGAATTGGAAGTCACTCCACTAAAAGAACAGGGTTTCAATTTTGAGCAATGGCTTTACGGGCACCATTGCTATATGAACTGCTATCAGGTGTTCGGCTCTTTTCCCGATTCTTTATATAAAGAGTTGTTCCAGCCTGTCAAGGAAATCATGGACGCAGTAGAGCGTAACAAAGAAACATTTTCACCATACACCATTGGACTGCACATTCGCCGTACAGACCATACCGAGGCTGCACGCCGCAGCCCTATCGACCTGTTTATCAAAAGCATCGAACGAGAAATTGAGACACACAACAATGTCCGTTTCTTCTTGGCAACTGACAGCAATGAAGTAAAACAACAGCTAGGCAACCTATTCGGCCAGCGCATCATAACCCCTGCCGAGGAGGCTAAGCGTGATAGTATTGACGGTATTCGTGGTGGACTGGCTGACATGTGGACTTTAGCCGCTACACAACGCATCTACGGTTCTGCGCTCTCGTCATTCTCGCCAATGGCTGCCAGCATCGGAGGCATTCCCTTAACGGTCATAGACACTGATGCGCCTGCCAATATAGTCAATTACCTTTGAAAGCGTTAGCCGCCTGACAAGTTCAACAACAAGAGCCACCAATATCGTTGTTGCCAACGCCATCAGATAGACAGGCCAGAAGTCCAGTTGGTCAGTCCTGTCTATGAGTAATTGCCTGAAATAGTGCAATACCGAATAATTCACCAAATACAGGGGAAACACAAACCCAGCCAGTTCATTGACAACAGCCGAATGGAACGTATGCTGACGGAACCAACAGAATAGGAATACCGCTCCAGCCACTATCAGCACATTATTATCCTTACAAAAAAGTATCGTTGACTTTGGCGAAACGGCACCAGCTACAAAACTGGCTGTAAAGGTCAGCAAGACCGAGGCAAGAAACAATTTGCCACAATGACGCAACAAAACAGCAGGCAATTCGTAACGAGCAAGATACTGACCGACAAGGTAAGCCAATATGAGGTTAGGCAATCCCTTCCCCTCCATATCATCCGTCAGTGTATTACGCAAGAAAGTTGGAGAAACTACAAAGAAAAAGAACAATACGCCAAGCAGAGCCTCCATCTGCCGCTTCGGCAGTCCTGTTACGGCACGATTCAGAAAGGGTGCAAGACAAAAGATAACAACATAGCACGTCAGGAACCACCAACGGCGCGAGGTGACAGGCGTAATGGCATGATAAAGTGATAGCCACGAGAAGGAATCGGAGAACACAAAGACATCAACGGCAAGGACGACCAGCGAGTAAAACAAAGCCATAGCCCAGATACCCCACAATCGCGACCAACGAAAATGAATACCGAAATAGCCTGATATCAGCATGAAAGTCGTCACTCCCATATTGCCTACTGAGTTAATAGCTGTCAATCCAATACGATTGGGCAGATCAGTGGTGCCCAAAAGGCAACCCGCCCCGTGCATCATGACTATCATAACGATGGCCAATATGCGCAACAATTCAATATTCGAAAGCCGCCCCTTTCCGCGTTCCATCCCTATTTGTAATGCTTCATTCCCAACAACTTCACCACACGGTTCTTCAACGACTTCCATATAAAACTGAAGTTACCATAGCGCAGGTTATTCCACAATTCTTCCAGCGAATATCCTATCTTCACCCACGGATGCCCATAAGCATTCGCCCGATAGTTCGAGTGCAGGTAGTCTACATTCTCTATCACATAGCGCGGATGCTTTAGCGGGAAGTCCAGCTCATAGCGCTTCATCGTAAAGAGCCGGCGCAAGCGTCGAGGCATCGTTTCCAGCGAGCCTGCATAATGCGTGGAACCGCCTCCTGTCACTCCCAAGTTATTGACCAAATTCTTGGTCGGCATAATAGCCAGTCCGCTGTTGAACATCATGCAGGCCCAGAAGATGCTTTCATAATACTCTTTCTTCAATGCCCTATGGTCGTAGCACATACGAAGCATCGTGTCTCGGAAATGCCGCTCTTTTGTCATGGCACGCAACTGGTGCATATTATATTCATCATCCAGAAAACTATACTGCCCGTCCCACTGGTCAATGACACGCCGCCATGAAGCCCATCCCCAGATGGAGAACACCTTGGTAAAGAAATAGTCATCAGGCACATTGGGCGACACCTCGTCGGTATTAAAGCCTGCCACCATAACTATACGCTCATCGTGCTCGTAGCGGTCGAGCATCTCCTTACAGAACGGGAAAAACGATTGCGAAGGCACATCGTCGTCCTCCAGCACAATACACTTATCAACAACAGAAAAAGCCCACTTCTGCGACAGATACTCCGAAGGGTCGCAACCTACGTTCTTTTCCTGATACATACGATGCACATCACACTCCCAGTCAATGTCCTCAGCTATCTCACGGCAAGCCTTGATACCCGCCATGTCGCGCTCGCCACGCGGCCCGTCCTGATAAAGAAACAACTGTGAAGGGCGTGCCTTCTTCACTTCGGCAAACACTTGTCCAAAAGATTCAGGACGATTAAAGAACAGCAGCAATACAGCCACGTCAATCTTTGCAGGATGCTTCACCATTGTATGTATTTTTGCGCAAAGGTACAAAATAAATGATAATTTGCAATTGATAATTGGTATTTATTTCCTACCTTTGCAAAAACTTTAGCAAAGTATGAACTACGCACTGATTATAGCCGGAGGCTCTGGCAACCGCATGGGGCAGGACATTCCCAAGCAGTTTATCAACGTCTACGACAAACCTGTCTTAATATATACATTAGAGAGTTTTCAGCGGCATCCAATGGTCGATGCCATTGAAGTGGTTTGTATCGACGGATGGCACGAAGTGCTTTGGGCTTATGCGCACCAGTTCAATATTACCAAGCTAAGAGGGGTTGTCTCTGGCGGCAAGAGCGCTCAGGAGAGTATTCGCAATGGAGTATATGACCTTGAAGGAAAGCTCGACGACAACGACATCGTTATTATTCATGACGGCATCCGCCCTTTGGTCGATGACACCGTACTAACCGACGTGATACAAAAAGCCAAGAAGTTCGGCAACGGCGTGACTTCACTGCCCTACAACGAGCAGATATTCATTGTCAACCCTGAAGACGAGGCAACCACCAAGCAATACATCCCCCGCGAAACCTTACGACGGGTTTCCACCCCACAAGCCTATCAGTTTAAGCGTCTGAACGAAGCCTACCACGAGGCTTTTGAGAAAGAGATTGGCATCTATGGCTCAGCCTATACCAACACCATGATGGTTGAACTGGGCGAGAAGCTCTACTTTGCTGCCGGCTCTGACAAGAACATCAAACTGACGACCAAAGATGACCTTGAGATGTTCAAGGGCTATCTGAAAATGGATAAAGACACATGGTTGAAATGAAAAGCCACCCTTTGTATCAAGAAGACCTGAAGCGCATCCTGCAAACCGATGGCATCAAACAACTTCAGGGCAAACGCCTACTTATCACAGGAGCCACGGGTTTAATCGGTGTTTGCTTGATTGATGCGCTGATGCTATACAACCAGCAAGGAGCCGACATCCACATCTATGCCACAGGCCGTAGCAAGCAGTCGGCAACGTCACGGTTAGGTGAATATTTTGAGGACGAGCATTTCCAGTTCATTGAGCAGGATGTATGCCAGCCATTACCAGCATGGCTGAACGTAGACTATATCATCCCACTGGCCAGTAACACCCATCCACTTGCCTACTCGCAATATCCTGTTGAAACCATTTATATCAATATAAAAGGGGCTGAGTATGCCTTGCAAAAGGCTACGGAGTGCGGAGCTACCGTGCTTTACCCGTCAACCGTCGAGGTTTACGGCAATGCTCGTGGGGACGATAACTTTACGGAAGACTATACTGGCAAACTCAATTTAGCAACAGCGCGTTCCTGCTATACAGAGTCGAAACGACTGAGCGAGGCACTCTGCCAATCGTATATTGCCGAGCATGGGGTATGTGTAAAGATTGCACGACTGAGCAGGGTGTTTGGCCCTACCATACTCACAAGCGACAGCAAAGCCTCATCGCAATTCATCAGCAAGGCACTCACGGGTGAGGACATCGTTCTTAAAAGCAAGGGTGAGCAGTTGTTTTCATACACCTACGTGGCCGATGCCGTCGGCGCACTCCTTTATATCTTGCTAAAAGGAGAAAACGGCATGGCTTACAACATCGCCAACGAGGATTGCAATGTTCGCCTGAAAGACTTTGCACAACTCTGTGCAGAATGGGCTGACAGGCAGGTGGTATTTGAATTGCCGTCTGAAACCGAGCAAAAGGGATTCTCCATCGCCCAAAGGGCCGTCCTCGACAATACCAGACTGATACAACTGGGATGGAAGCCGATATACAACATGAAGGAAGCCGTCAGCCGTACATTAAACATCTTAAGCAACCGATGACTACCAATCACTACTTAGAGCAATTCAAAGCCCAACAGCTCCGCAGTTGCCAGCTAAAGCAGCTTTCCATATTAGAGGAAATCGACCGAATTTGCCAGAAACACCATATAGCCTACTGGCTGGACGGTGGCACGCTGTTAGGTGCAGTGCGCCACAAAGGTTTCATACCTTGGGACGACGACATCGACATTGCCATGCGACAGGACGACGTAGACCGCTTTATCAGCATAGCCCCACAGGAACTGCGCGAGGGTCTTTTCTTGCAAACACCCCAAAACGAGCCTCAGGTGAAAGAGCCCATCATCAAAGTCCGCGACCTCAATTCCTTTTATGTAGAGAAAAACGACAACTTCGCCGCCGACTACCAGAAAGGGCTCTATGTCGACATCTTCCCCATGATAGACTACCCCACCCTGCCACGGCCTTTTGTCAAGCGCATAGCCTTAGGCATCTCAAAAAGCTACTCTATCTTACACAAAGCCCACTATTACACCCCTCGCTCCTTTGCCGAATTCTTTTGGTTCGGAGCTAAATACTGGCTGTTCCGAGGAATCTGGAGCATTGCCTCGTGGGGTCGTTCAAAACAGACATACCTTTCGAATATCCTTATCAACAACGGTTACGGCATTATGCACCGGCAAGACTCCGTTTTCCCTCTCTCCACCATACAATTTGAGGGAAAAACATTCTCGGCCCCAGCCAATCCCGATGCCTACCTCAGCGACCTTTACCGTAACTACATGGAAATCCCACCCGTCGAGAAACGGGTTATTCACTCCGTATTTATCCTGCCGTATCTTAACGTATAAACTTTCAAGATAGAAGCGGACAGCCCTATGCTATAATCCCAACACCATATTCGACTTAATAGCGTCAATCATCTCTGGTGGCACGCCACACTCTTTGCCTATATCTTCCCAATGCGAGGCCACTTCGCAGACTTCATCAATGATTGTCACAGCATCCTTGATATTATTCTGAGAAGCAAATTCCAACAAATCTTTGCGAGTAATATTGTCGAACTTTCCATTGATAGACATCTGATGTGTTGCCGTCCAGCCACCATCAGGGTTATAGGCATAACCCATATCATACGCAGGAGAAAGATGCCACTTACCATCCTCCTCCATCAAGAAAGAGATATTCTTGGTGTGGTCATCCTGATTGCGAATAACCACGTTGAATACCATCCGACGAAACATCTCCCTTGCCTCCGAGTAAGATAGTCTCAGTTTACGCATGACGTTAAAAGCCTGCTCGTAGGAGTATGCACGATGAAGGCGATAATCATAATGTGCTATTCCGCATAGGGTTTGCATGTGGACTTTCTTTCCTGCCTTGCGGTCAAAACGCTTAGTGAGGAAGTGGGCTCGCCCGTTTTCTTCTATCAGTGAACACTCTGTCATTTCAATGCCACAGGCCTTGGTCAGTTTGTAGAATGAGTACTCCAGCCGTCCGTAGTTCTCTGTTTCTCGAAATCCCACCTTGGCTGATACTCCGTCCAGCTTTATCAAATAATAATCGAATCCTGCTGGTGCTTCCACTTGGCCGGAACGAACTTCGCCTGTTTCCTTATTATAGGCAATGATGGCTTTAGCTCGCTGACCACCTGCAGAGGTTCCCAGACGCAGTATCTCAGCAATGGCAGCTTTCTTGTCATCTGCCAGATTAGTGGCGAAAGACGATTTCTCTGTGATAGCTTCTTTTGCTACTTCAACCAGCCTATCTATCTCAATTTTTATATTTGGGTTGTATAAAACATCCGTAGCCGGTTCAAATTCCAATGCTCCCATACAACGTTTGCCAAGGAAACACAGCGACTCAATAGGATTGCCACTTGTGCGCCCTGTCAGTGCCAACCAATTTTCAAACAAAGCCCGGCCATACGTATCAGGAAGGGAGTCAGCCAACATGCCGGGCAAACCTTGAAAGGTATCTCTACCCAAACTGGCAAAAGAATAAACTCTACCATTTTGGACTGGCATCATCAACGGTGACGGTTCCAAACCTCTACCAACAAAACTGTGGTCGTATTCAAATCGGGCAACCTCATATCTGTCATCCCAGCTGAATGTGCCTACAGGTATATCAAACATTCTGACTTTTGCAACATTTACCATTCCAGCTTCTCCCTATTTACGTTATTAACAAATCGTCCTATTGCTCGTTGGCGTTGATGCCTATTCGCATTAGACTGTACAAGTTCATAATACTCACTCGGACTTAGCTGTTCTTCATCAACCAGTGGCTGAAGCACATCAAGTTTGCCCAATGTGCGCAAAATTCTGAGAAAAGAGTCGAAAGACTTAATTTCTCCTTTTTCAATCTTTTTTAGAGAGGAAAGAGACACTCCGGCAGTATCTGCAAGACTCTGCTGAGTGATATTCTGCTTTAGTCTGACAGCCTTCAAATGATTGCCCATCCTATTCAGAATTATGGCATCTGCAAGCATATAAATATCATCCATAATAGTTTAATATTAAACTTTTACGGTGCAAATATACAAATAATAGTTTAAATACAACCTATTATAAAAGATATTTTTAGGATAAATTTGATTCTTTGCTTTTAAAAGGTTTATTGGTATAAATATCTTTCTGTGTTTCTATTCTGAAAGTATAGGTTATCCAC
>CAMWKZ010000061.1 GCA_947174945.1 uncultured Prevotellaceae bacterium
CTATAATATATTAAAAATATACGTTTTTTCTAAATATGTGTTTTTCATAGGTCGTCTAAAAACATAAAAAGAGAGAGGGAAGGGGGAACAGCACTTTCCCTTCTCTCTCTCTCCAGTTCGCTCTCAGCGCCCTGTCGGGTGCTCAGTTGATGCACGATGTCACTCCCAGCGTGGTGGCTATCGCGGTGAGGATGGTCACCAGAATCTGGATGATTTGCTTCCAAGTCTGTTGTTTCATAGTGTTTTCTTTTTAGGTTTTTTTTAAGGGTTCTTTGCTCAGGTCAGGGCTGGGTCGCCTCGACGGTGATGGTCTTCGGCGCGTCGTAGCTCTTGGCCTCCTCGAAGGTGATGTCCTCGAGCATGGCCACCTGTGCGCGCGTCACGCCGTTCTGCTTCTGGGTGGTGTACTCGGGCTGGAACAGGATGCGGGGCGAGAGGGTGGCTGCCGTCAGCTTCTCGGGCTCGCTGAATCCGCCGCGCTGGTTCTTGATGCCGCACTTGAAGATGCCCACGTTCTCGATTTTCACCTTCTCGCCCATTGCGATGAAGTGGCGCAGGGCGGAGCCCAGCTCGTCGAGCACGGCGATGCAGTCGGAGCGCTTGACCGATGCCTGTGTCTGGATGAAGTCTGCCAGCTGGCGGGTGGTGACGTGCTTCTGGTTGTACACGGCGTGGGCGTAGTACTGGCCGCAGCCCAGCGACTTGGGGCTGGTGACTTTCTTCTTGATAAATTTCTGACTCATAGTTTTCTTCTTTTTTTGGTTTTAGGTTTAACGAATAGTGTCCTTGGGTGGTGCCGAGCCGTTTCGCCGCTGGTGCCGAGCCTATGCGCATCTTGTCCCGAGCCGCTGCGTCGCTGGTCCCGTTCCGTTCCCTCTGACTGACAGGTGCAAAGGTACGACATTTTTCGCCTTGCTCCAAAAATCGGGCTTTTGATTGGTGCGTTTTTCAGCATCAATTCGTCGGTTTTCTGAAAACGTCCCATTGTCCCATCGTCCCATCGTCCCATTAAGGAATTTCCGTTTTTGGGCGCTGGGTGTCGAAAGATATTCAATAATATTATTATATATATTAATATATAAATAATATTATTGTCTAAAATCCACCAATGTCGAAAATGCTTAATGGGACGATGGGACGATGGGACGCGGGACGTTTTTAATATTTTTAACGAATTTTGGTTAAAATACTTTTGTATTTATTAGGGGGATGTGGAAAAGTTTTCTTAATTTTGCGCGGTTTTTGAAAATTAGAAAGGACGGTGAATCAAAAAAACTGCCAAAGGAGAATGCGAGAAAAGCATTCAGGAAACAGCCTTCATCCTGCAACAAAAAGTCAGGCTTGAAGATGAGAAAGCCCAGCAGAATGACGAAAACGCTGGGCCGTGGGATGAAAATGCCCGTCTGAGACTACAACTGTTGCCGGTTATATCTATTGACGAAATCGAGCAACTGCTGGACGAAGAAGAGGCTGCTGATGCCCTCAAAATGGTAGTATACCTGAACGCCAGCCCCGTTATCAGCCGTACTTTAGCCTGGCACGACCATTATCCCTACCTGTACAACAAGTACCTCAGACGCAAAAAAGAACACAAACAGCAACAGAACCCCCCAGTCCAGAGTACGGTCAATAACATTACTAATAATATTTATAGCCCGAATTCTACTCACAACGACAATCGTCGGCAGTTAATAACCGTCGACGAGAGACCAATACACTAATTTTATTAACCCCAAAAACACCAAAACAATGATGAACAGCAATTACCATTACGAGAGAGGAGCCGTCCACAACGACAACAAGCGAGTGATTAACATCGGCAGCATTACGGGTGTCGACGCGCAAAAGATGCTACGCGACTTCCTTGCCGACTGGGCCGTGAATGCTGTGGTGGTGGGCGACGAGGTTGCAGCCCCCGAGCCGCCATCGGCACCCTCAGCACCCAAGCTGCCCGCCGAGCTGGCATCGCCCACGGCTATGAAGTACTGGCAACGTCTGCACGAGGCAGGCTTCGTCGATGCCAGCCACCAGCTGGCGCAGGGCGTGTCGCGCCGAGAGGCGGCCTACATTGCCGACGAGTTTGCCCACCGACTGGGGCTGAAGGCCTGCTGGAAGCCATTTGAAACGCTGTGGGACAAGAAAAATCTGGCTCAGGAGAAATGGCGCATCCTCGAAACGGGTGCCACCCTGCCACGCTCCCGAGCTATCAAAGCGATATTCGCCGACTGACGTAACCCGCTGACCGTCAGCCCTCACTTCCCCTATATAGGACTTCTCATAGCCCCTATATAGGGGATTTTTGTTTTCCGTTTGCCGTACCTTTGCATCCGTCAAACCACTTAAAGCCCGCTGAAAAGGCAGCGGGGGTGCTGAGACGGAGCGAAGGAGAGTCTCGCGAGTGAAACAGGTACCAATTTTCTGACACTCTCGCCGAAGCCGAATCAGCAAACAACGATGAGTACAACATTCAAAGAGCAATTACTACAGCAGGACGTCAGAATGGACGGCTCGATAGCCTTCCATGCCAACGGCGACATCAACATCTACCCATGCCCGTGGGAGGACGACAAGCAGGTGACCAACGGCCAGCGCGTGCGCTACGCAGCAGGCATCGAGGTCGACAGCGACGGGCGCACACGCGTGAAGCGATGGCGAAAAGGCTCGCGCGGAGCCCGCCACACCACCGTCTTCGAGACAGCCCACGGGCGCGTGAAGGTGTCGAACCGATGGAAGCGCGAGCGAGCCGACGAGCAGCAGGTGATAGTCGAGTTCAAGTTCCCCCGCAAGTACGGGCTGGCGCTCACCCGCGCGCTGTATCAGGAAGAAAGCGACGAAGTGATGTCGTACCTGAAGACAAGAAAGGAGGAGACAATATGGAACCGATAGAGCCTGCACGCTTCACCTGCATAGGCAAGGGGCACGGAGCCCCCTGCCTCCCTGCCACGCGAGCCGACTGGGAACGGCTGCGCCGCGAGCCTTGGCTCAGCGACATGTGCGCCCGCATAGAGAAAGGGCAAGACGAGCTGAAGCACCGGCTGCCCGTGTGGACACCCTCGTGCGCCGCCTTTCGCAACAACCACCGCGCCGCCGCCGATGCCCTGCAGCTGCTGCCAAGGCTGATGATGGACTTCGACGAAAAAGACCACACGGACGAAATCAAGACAAGACTGCTGGAAAAGTCGCCCCTGACGGTGCTGCTGATTGAAGAGTCGGTGCGCCGAGGCACGCACGTGCTCGTAGAGTTGCCCGAGGGCATGACCGCCGACACCGCCCAGCAGCTCATGAGGGAGGCCACGGGATTCGAGCCCGACCCCGTGGTGAAGGGCGCCGAGCGCTGCATCTACATGGTGCCCGAGAGCCACACACGCTACGTCAGCAGCAGGCTCGACGACATCAGCGCGCCGCCCACGCCGTCAGCCGCCGCCACCCACGGGCAAACCGCCCCCGAGCCAGCCACCGCCGAAGCCGAGCCGCCCGCCGCACCGTGCCGGAAAGAGTTCAAGGGCATACCCTACGCCGACATCATAGCCCGCTACTGGCGCAAGACGGGCGGCGAGCCACAGGAGGGCGAGCGCAACGTGAAGCTGCACAAGCTGGCCGTCAACCTGCGAGCCATCTGCGACAACAGGCGCGAAGTGCTGATGCAGGTAATGCCCCGCTTCGGGCTTACCAATGCCGAGCTGCAGTCGGTCGTCGACTCAGCCTGCAAGGAAGAGCCGAAGGACATCTCCAAGCTGATGCAGCAGGTGGTGGACGAAGAGCTGCAGAGGAAGGAGAGCGACGACTACGCCGCCGCCCATCCCGAGCTCGACGACGCGCCGCCCACGTCGTCGTCAGCCGCCGCCACCGTCCCCGCATCGCTCAGAAAGTCGCTGCCAATAGGGCTGAGGGAGTCGCTCGTCGGCGTGCCACCCTCCATGCACATGCCCGTGCTCTGCGGCGTGCTCCCCATCGCCGCTGCCTACGCCGACATGGTGGAGGTGGAGTATTGCGACGGCAACCGCCAGCACCTCGGGCTGATGTCCATCATCCGTGGCGAACAGGCATCGAACAAAAGCGTGGTGAAGAACGCCGTCGACGTGTGGAAACGCCAGCTGGACGAAGAAGACGCGCAAGCCCGCCGTCTCGAAGAGAAATGGAAGGAGCGCCGAAAAGCCCGCAAGGCCAACGAGAAGGCACCCGACGACCCCCGCGTGCTCATACGCATGGTGCCCGTGACGGTGTCGTGCTCCACGCTGCTGAAACGGTTCAAGAACGCCGCAGGCCACACGCTCTACTCGTTCGGCGAAGAGCTGGACACACTCCGCAAGACGAACGGGGCAGGCAGCTGGAGCTCGAAGTACGACATCTACCGGCTGGCATTCGACCGCGGCGAATGGGGGCAGGACTACAACTCGGACGCAGCGGAGAGCGGCACGGCCAAGGTGGCCTACAACTGGACGATGCTGGGCACGAACGGAGCCATGCGCAAGTGCTTCAGGCAGGACAACATCGAGAACGGCCTCTCAAGCCGGATACTCGTAGCCGCGATGCCCGACTCCAGCTTCACGAAGATGCCCAAGTTTGGCCGACGCTCAGCCGAGGACGAGGCGCGCATCGACGAGGCCGTCACCCGCCTGCGCGGCTACGCAGGGTTCGTCGACACGCCCCGCCTGCGGAAAGCCATTGAGCAGTGGGTCGAGGCAAAGCGCGTGGAAGCCGCCAAGGACATCGACCACGTGAAGGACACCTATCGCAAGCGCTCCGCCGTCATCGGCTTCCGCTGCGGCGTGCTGTTCCGATTGCTGGAGGGCAAGGAGACGAAGGCCTGCATCGACTTCGCACTGACCATGGCCGACTATTGCCTTGAGCAGCAGACGGCAGCCTTCGGCGAAGTGCTGCGCACCGAGTATGTCAGCGCACAGAACGAGTGCCAGCGACATGGGGCCAACCACACCGTGTTCGACCAGCTGGCACCCACATTCTCGCGCGACGACCTGCGCGCCCTGAAGCCGGGCACCACCGACAGCGGTCTGCGCAACATCATCATGCGCTGGAAGCAAGACGGGTGGATAGCGCCCGTCGACCGCCACCACTGGCAAAAAGCGTCCCATTGTCCCATCGTCCCATCGTCCCATTAAGCATTTTTCATACATCAACAACAATGAATAATATATATTATGGAACTAATACTGAAACGCATCGCAAAGCGCAAGACCTACACCATCGGCAGGCTTTGCATCAGAGAAACCATTGACGACGAGTATGCAGCAGGCTCGCAGGACTGCTACTTCTGCGACACGCTGGAACCCACATGGCGCGACTACGCAAACGGAGCCTACAAGATAAAAGGCAAGAGCGCCATACCCGAAGGCCGCTACGCCGTAGCCATCTCGTGGTCGCCCAAGTTCAGGCAGTGGCTGCCCATCCTGCTCGGCGGGCCCGACTTCAACCACAAGTGGCAGGGCATCCGCATCCACGCAGGCAACACCCCGCGCGACACGCAAGGCTGCATCCTCGTAGGCGCAAACAAGCGCATAGGCGAGGTCGTCGACTCACGCCTCTGGCTGAACCGGCTGAAACAGCGCATCGTGGAGGCCAAGGAACAAGGCGAGCCAGTGTGGCTCACCGTGGAATAAAAAAAGCAGAAGAAAAAAAGTGGAACCCGATGCTTGGCGGTTCCACTTTTTCTTCGTACCTTCGCACCCATGAACACACCTATTTACGTGATAGAAGAAGAGCGGCTGCGACGAAACCTCGCACTGATACGCGACGTGGCGCACCGCACCCAGTCGGAGTGGATACTGGCTTTCAAGGCATTTGCACTGTGGAAGACGTTCCCCATTTTCCGCGAGTACATCAGCGCGACGACCGCCAGCTCGCTCTGCGAGGCACGGCTGGCTCTGGAGGAGTTTGGAGCCAAGGCACACACCTATTCGCCAGCCTATAAGGACGACGAGTTTGACGACATCGTGCGCTGCTCCAGTCATCTGACGTTTAACTCGCTGACGCAGTATGAGCGATTTCACGAGCGGGCAGGGGAGTGCTCGCTGGGAGTGCGCGTAAACCCAGAGTATTCAGAGGTGGGCACCATGCTGTATAACCCCTGTGCCCCGGGGACGCGGTTCGGAGTGACGGCTGACAAGCTGCCTGAACGCTTGCCGCAGGACATCAGGGGATTTCACTGCCACTGCCATTGCGAGAGCGGTGCCGACGTGTTTGAGCGCACCCTGCGGCACATCGAGGAGAAGTTTGCGCGGTGGTTTCCCCAGCTGGAGTGGCTCAACTTCGGCGGCGGCCATCTGGTGACGCGGAAGGACTATGACGTTGAGCATCTGGTGCGGCTGATGCAAGGATTCCATGAGCGCCATCCCCATCTGAAAGTCATCTTCGAGCCGGGCAGCGCCTTTGCATGGCAGACGGGGCCGTTGGTCAGCAGCGTGGTGGACGTGGTGGAGGACAAGGGCATCAGGACGGCCATTCTGGACGTGAGCTTCACGTGTCACATGCCCGATTGTCTGGAAATGCCCTATCAGCCCGAGGTGCGCGGGGCGGTCGCAATGGATGCGGAGCACACGCAGTGCTCGGGCCACTGCTATCGTCTGGGGGGCAACAGCTGTCTGAGTGGCGACTTCATGGGCATGTGGCGCTTCGACCATGAGCTGCAAGTAGGCGAGGAGGTGATTTTCGAGGATATGCTCCACTATACGACGGTGAAGACGAACACCTTCAACGGCATCACGCACCCTGCCATTGGTATGCTTAGAAGCGATGGAAAACTGGAGATTTTGCGCCGTTTTGGCTACGAAGACTATCGGAAAAGGATGGATTAATGCGATTTTTTGAAAAAAAACAGCTAAAAAGTTTGCCAGTTCAGAAAAAAGCATTACCTTTGCATCCGCAATCGAGAGAGATGCTCCTCATACGAGGGTCTGAAATGCGGAAATAGCTCAGTTGGTAGAGCACAACCTTGCCAAGGTTGGGGTCGCGGGTCCGAGTCCCGTTTTCCGCTCAACATGTTGAACAAAAAAGAGCATTAGGACGTTGGGTCTTAATGGAAAATGCCCAGGTGGCGGAATTGGTAGACGCGCACGTTTCAGGTGCGTGTGCCGCGAGGCGTGCAGGTTCGAGTCCTGTTCTGGGCACTCTTTTTTATTCACACGTTATTTGCGTGTTGGAGAGGTGGCGGAATTGGTAGACGCGCTACTTTGAGGGGGTAGTGTCAATTGCGACGTGGGAGTTCGAGTCTCCTCCTCTTCACCATCTTTTTAACAAAAAAAGCCTATGCGGAAATAGCTCAGTTGGTAGAGCACAACCTTGCCAAGGTTGGGGTCGCGGGTCCGAGTCCCGTTTTCCGCTCTCTTTTTTTTGTGATTTTTTTTGAAAACAAACCATTCTAATGAATTTATACTTACGCTATTTTGATAAAGAAACCTTAGTCAGTCATGTGGATGATGCTATCGCTTTTTTAGCAGAAATTGACGAGATTGGCATGAACCCAGTGTTGGAACAGGATATCCGTGATTATGTAGCCAGTGACGTGTTCTACCCCAAGCGCTATAAGATACGCCCGCGCGTGTACTTTATACTTATCAAGACTGAGGCTGCCACGATGATGGACTTCAAGGAGAAAAAAGCTGTTCACGGCATAGAGGCGATGGGCGCAAAGCCCGTGTCGACGGCGGTGGTACGGCTGAACGAAGAGCGTGAGGGATGGTATGAGGGCATGGTGGACTTCAAGCGCGTGCAGATGGTGCCGGGCACGGGTAAGTTCCAGTATCGCGACACCCACTTCGTTGCCCGTTGTAAGGCTGTTTCAGGATTAGACTGCTACAATCGTATTATCGACCATCTGAGCCAGCGGGTTGACAGCCGCAGCCAGTTCCCTTCGGCTAAGGGCAAGAACTTCAAGTTCCAGTATCTGGGGCAGTGTAAGTGATAATAAAAAATAGTAAGGTTAGAAAATCAGGAGAGAGCGTCTTTTTTTTATGAACAAGGTGATGCTTATCGGCAATGTTGGTGCCGACCCAGAGATACGCTATGTAGACCAAGGCGTGGCCGTTGCCCGCCTGCGGCTGGCAACCACCGAGCGGGGCTATACGCTGCAGAATGGCACGCAGGTGCCCGACCGCACCGACTGGCACACGGTGTTGCTCTGGCGCAAGATGGCCGAGATAGTGGAGAAATACGTTCATAAGGGCGACAAACTCTATATCGAGGGGCGTATTCGCTATTCCACCTATGACGACAAGCAGGGGCAACGGCGATACATGACGGAAATATGGGCCGACAATATGGAGATGCTGACACCGAAGGGGGAGGCTGCTTCGGTATAAATCATGGACGAGTTTTTACAGATATTCAGTGAGGTAACGCTGTTGTCGCCATCGATAGGGGCTGTCGTAGCGGGTGTGCTGGCTTGCCTCTTGTTGTTTATTTCAGGTTTCGCATCAGGTTCCGAGATTGCGTTTTTCTCGCTGACACCTAACGACCTGAATGAGTTGGACGGGGAAAGAACGCAGGCTGATGCGCGAATCATACGGTTGCGTGAGGATTCAGAGCGCACGCTGGCCACCATCTTGATAACCAATAACTTGGTCAACGTTACCATCATTATGCTGTTTGGCTATTTCTTTGGCCACGCCGTCAGCTTTGGTAATTTGTGGTGGCTGGAGTTTGTATTCATGACGGTGCTGCTGACTTTCCTGCTCCTGCTGTTTGGCGAGATAATGCCCAAGGTGTATGCCACGAAGAGCCCCTTGCAATTTTGTAGGGCTGCCGTCGGGGGCATCTTCTTCTTTCGTAAGTTGTTCTATCCGCTCGCCAGCATTGTGGTTAGCTCAGGGCGGCTGACGGAGCGGGTGGTGCAGAAAGAGAATCAGACGCTGAGCGTGGACGAGCTGGAACAGGCGCTGGAGCTGACGGACACGGAGGACATCAAGGACGAGAAGCGGATGCTGGAAGGCATTGTGCGCTTTGGCGACGAGACGGTGAAGGAGGTGATGACAAGTCGGCAGGATGTAGTGGCTATGGATTTTGAGGCTCCGTATGATGAGGTGTTGAAATGCGTGGTAGACAATAATTATTCTCGCATTCCTGTCTATCAAGACAATCAGGATAACATCCGCGGTATTCTATATATCAAAGACTTGCTGCCTTACCTGTCGAAGGGGGACAGCTTCCATTGGCAGTCGCTGATTCGCCCGCCCTATTTCGTGCCTGAGACCAAGAAGATTGACGACCTGCTGCGTGAGTTTCAGGAGAACAAGGTACACATTGCCATCGTGGTGGACGAGTTTGGCGGTACCAGTGGTATTGTGACGCTGGAGGATATTCTGGAGGAAATCGTGGGCGAGATTAACGACGAGTATGATGAGGACGAAAAGAACTACGTGCGCATAAACTCAAATACCTTTGTGTTTGAGGGAAAGACGCTGCTGAGTGATTTCTATAAGGTGCTGAAACTTGACAGCGAGACTTTTGCCGATGTGGAGGGCGATGCCGACACCATTGCGGGTTTGCTGCTGGAAATCAAGGGCGATTTCCCCAGATTGCACGAAAAGCTGTACTATCAGAACTATGCGTTTGAGATTCTGGAAATGGAAGAACGCCGTATCTCAAAGGTGAAGGTGGTGGTACGCGACTACCAGCCCACAGAGGGCCAGCCCACGGCTTGATACCATTGCATGTGCTTGATGTCCTCGTTGTAGGGGTGGCTTGCTTCGTTGTATTTGGCCAAGGGGAAGAACATACTAATGCCTCCATACTTGTCGTCCGTTATGGTGAAGTCGCTGAAATAGATGGTGTTGGCGTGCCATCGGGTGCTGGCTATTGTATATGAAACGGTTTGGCTGAGCACCTCTTTCCATGCTTGGTACTTTTCAGGTTCGTTGGTCAGGGCCGTGCGAATCATATCGTTCATATCGTACATTGTCTTCTCCTTTTCGTCGTCCCTGTCGTAGGCATAGTAATAGATGATGCCCTTCGTGGGATTTGTGGTCTTCAGGTAGTCGGCAATCTCAGGCAGAATCTGTCGGGTGGCATCAGCCAGCGCCTGCATCCGGCTCATGTTCACAACGCTAATGGGCAGGTGGCCGTTCATGAAGTCATACTGCGCATTATAGTCTTCGCATATCTTGATGCCCATCTGCTCATCGTCGTCGATGAAGAAGTCCTTGACCATGGTGTCATAGGGGGCACCGTCGCCCGTTATTTCGGCAGGCGAGGCAATGAGGTACTCCGTTGCATTGCGCAGCTCGTATGCTACCTCTGCGTTTAGCATATTGCAGCAATCGCAGAAGATGAATTTCCAGCGAACGCCTAACCGTGCTAATGCCTTGGCCATAGAGGGAATGTTTAGCCACTTGGCTGATGGGGTGTAGGATGCGCTGGAGTTATCTCCATTGTCTACACCGTAAGCGCGTCTGACCGTCTCTCCGTCGTTCTCCAGCACCCATCCGTTGGCGTGCCCCCATAGTACGAGGCCGTAGTCTTGGGCATGAGGACTGAGACTGACCATGCGCTGTAATACTTCCTGAAAATGGTCGGGAGCCGACGAGTAGAAGTCGGCAGGGTATTTGTACAGGGTGTCAACGGCATCGCTTATACGGGCGATGAATGGCATTTCCCGCTGACTGGCGCGGTCGACGTAGATGAGCAGGTCGCAGTCGTCGTCCACCAGCTTGCGCCCTGTTATCATTTCGTTGATGTCGTTTTGCGGATAGGGTGACGACAGGTTGTTCTCTGCCGACATATAGACGAACACCGTGCGCCTCATAGGGTGGATGGGGATGTTGCTGGGCTCGTCATCGTGCTGGCAGGCTGTCAGTAGCAAAATGGTGGTTATAAGGAGCAAGAAATGTTTCATAATTGCTATATTTTAACCGCAAAGGTACGAATAATTGGTAGAAAATCACTATCTTTGCATGAAATTTAAGAAAAAATGAAGCATTTGACACGATATATCATCTTATTATTCTCATTGTGGGTATCTTCGGTTTCTGCGCAATATTATGACGACGTGCAGTGTGAAGATACGTGTTCACATATTCATGGCATCGACCTGAGCCACTATCAAGGCAATGTGTTTTGGGAAACCATTGGCGAGCATACCAATATGGCTTACGTCTATCTGAAGGCGACTGAGGGAGGCGACCGCATTGATGCAACCTTTGAGCGTAACATAGAAATGGCGCGCCTGCATGGTCTGAAGGTGGGCAGCTATCACTTCTATCGTCCTAAGACGGAGCAAAAGAAGCAGTTGGAGAATTTTAGGTCGCAGTGTATTCCCGCTGAGCAGGACTTGTTGCCGATGATAGATATAGAGACAACGGGCGGATTGAGTACCGATGAATTTTGCGACTCGCTCTTTGCTTTCCTTGAACTGGTAGAGGAGGCGTATCAACAAAAGCCTTTGCTTTATACGTTTCGTAATTTCTATAATCGTCACTTGTTAGGCAAGTTGGACGATTATAAGCTGATGATAGCCATGTACACCCAAGAAGAACCCGTGTTGGCCGATGAGCGTGATATCACGATGTGGCAGTACACGGGTAAGGGGCGTATTGTGGGCATCAATGGTTTTGTGGACAAGAGCCGTTTTATGGGCGACCACATTCTACGGGAAATCCGATTTAGGCATTAACCCTATTCCTCAATATTCTTAATGGTGTTGATGAAGTCGCTGGCATAGGCGTGTAGCGACTTAGCCGTGAAATGATGTAGTGGGCCAAGTGAGCGCTCTACATATAGGAGGAACTTCTTCAGATTCTCTGGGTTCTTCTCTTCCTTTGTATTCAGGAATTTCTGTCGTAGTCCATCTGGCATTTGCAGGAAGAAGTCATCCTCGTATGCCTTGATACCGTCAGTGAACCATGCGGTAATACCGTATTTGCATGATAGTTGATAGAGCCTGTTCCATTTCCATTCAGTCATGGGCTCTATCGGTTCTCTGTCATTATCGGTGCTGCCGTCAAGCAGCCTTTCCATGTTTCTGATGATAACGTCCTTCATGAGTAGCGCTTAGGGTATCTTAATAAGATGGATAACAGGGCGGCTATACCAATAGCCAGTGGGTAATAGAGGTAGGGCAGGATGCTGATGGGGTTCAAATGAGCCAGTCCGGCGGCCATCAGCAACTGGGCACCATAAGGGATAATGCCTTGCATGGCGCAGGAGAATGTGTCGAGAATGGACGCACACTTTCGGTTGTCTACGCCGAAACGGTCGGCTATCTGCTTGGAAATACTTCCCACGGTGATGATAGCCACTGTGTTGTTGGCCGTACATAGGTTGACAAACGACACTAATCCTGCTACGGCTAATTCGGCTCCCCGCTTGGATGATATGTGGCGTGTCATCCGATTGATGATGAAGTCAATGCCTCCGTTATATTTGATGAGTTCCAGCAAGCCTCCGGCCATCATCGTGATAATAATTAGCTCGCCCATGCCTTTGATGCCGTCGCCCATTGCTCCGAACCATCCAAATACGTCGAATGAACCATCACAGATGCCGATAATGCCTGTCAGAATAATGCCCAGCGAGAGTACGGCCATAACGTTCATACCGAAAACGGCTGTAAAGAGGACAACGAGATAAGGAATGACCTTGACGAAAGCCACTTCAGGAATACGTTGCGGTGAATGGATGCCTGCACCCATAAAGAGGTAGACAACCAGAATCAGCAAGGCTGCGGGGATAACAATAAAAGAATTGATACGGAACTTGTCGCTTAGCTTGCAGCCTTGTGTCGATGTGGCGACTATGGTTGTGTCGGAGATAAATGAGAGGTTATCGCCAAAGAACGAGCCACCTACTACGACCGCCGTCATAAGGGCAACGCTGGTGTCTGTCTGCTCAGCGACACCTGCTGCAATCGGGGTCAGGGCAACAATAGTGCCCACACTGGTGCCTACCGATAAGGAGATGAAGCAGGCGGCCAAAAATAATCCTGCCAGTAGCATATTGCCAGGCAATAGTGTTAGTGACAGGTTGACCGTTGCATCAATGGCCCCCATCACCTTGGCCGTATGAGCAAAGGCTCCTGCTAAGATGAAAATCCAGAGCATCAGCATCATTTGTCCCGTAGCGGCTCCCTGACTATAGATGTCAATACGCTTGCGTAGCGGAATACCACCCGAGATAACCACTGCGTATGCTGATGCCGCCATGAAGGCTACGGTAATGGGGACTTTATAAAAGTCACGAGCAATGATGCTCGTGACTAAATAAAGTACGATAAACACCGCTAAGGGACTGAGCGCCCATAGCCCTTTGGATTTAGAACTTTTACAGTGTAACACCGTTTTTGAAGATAGATATTTCGCGGTAGCCGTTCTCCTCGTTGCGAGCCTTCTCGCCACTGGCTACGGCCAGAACCTTGTCAATAAACTCAGGAACAATTTCCTGCATGGTGCGGCCTTCGATAAGCTGACCTGCCGAGAAATCTACCCAGTGGGGCTTGTTCTTCGCGAGGGTGGGGTTGGTAGCTACCTTCATCGTAGGTATAAAGGTGCCGAAGGGTGTACCACGACCAGTGGTGAAGAGTACGATGTGGCAACCGCAGGCAGCCAGTGCCGTAGATGCTACGAGGTCGTTACCGGGAGCTGACAGCAGGTTCAGTCCATGATTCTGTAAGCGGTCTCCATATTCCATCACGCCGCTAACGGGAGCCTTGCCACACTTCTGCGTGCAGCCCAGTGCCTTGTCTTCCAGAGTAGAGATACCACCAGCCTTGTTACCCGGAGAAGGATTCTCGCCCACAGGCTCGCCATGTGACAGGAAGTAGTTCTTGAAATTGTTAATCATCGAAACTGTCTGCTCAAATAGCTGTGGGGTCTCGCAACGGTTCATCAAAATAGTTTCTGCACCAAACATTTCAGGAACCTCGGTCAGTACGCTGGTGCCACCTTGGGCAACAAGCCAGTCGCTAAATTCACCGACCAGCGGGTTGGCCGTAATACCTGAGAATCCGTCAGAGCCACCGCACTTCAAGCCGACGCGTAGCTTCGATACGCTGACATCCTCACGCTTATCCTGACTTGCTTGCTTGTAAAGGTCGCGTAGAATCTCCATACCGGCCTCCATCTCATCACCTTCAACACGCTGTGTAACGAGTAGTTTTATGCGTGATTTGTCATAGTCGCCCAACATAGCCATAAAGTCTTCTGGTTGGTTGTTCTCGCATCCCAAACTCAACACCAACACGCCACCAGCATTGGGGTGCAGACAGATGTCACGCAACACCTTGCGGGTATTCTCATGGTCTTCCGAGAGCTGTGAGCAACCATAATTATGGTGCCATGTCCAGATGGCATCAATATCCTTCTCGCCAGTCTCCTGACGCAGTTGCTGGGCAAGTCGCTCGGCAATGCCGTTAACACAGCCTACGGTAGGTACAATCCAGATTTCGTTGCGCACACCCACTTCGCCATTCTTGCGGACATAGCCTTTGAAGGTTCGTTTCTCGTCCTTGATGGCGAGTTTTTCGTTTACGGGCTGGTAGGTATACTCCAGTGTGCCGCTAAGATTAGTCTTCAGGTTATCTTCGTTTACCCAGTCGCCAGCTTTCATCGCTTGACGGGCATGGCCGATGGGGTAGCCGTACTTGATGATGTCCTCGCCCTCGGCAACATCTTTGATGAGTACTTTGTGACCAGCAGGTGTGTCTTGGTTCACAATGATTTGCTTGCCGTCAATCTCGATGATGTCGCCCTTCTTCTTAGCAGCGAGACATACAACGACTGAGTCGGCAGGATTGATTTTCAGAAATGTAGCTTGTTCCATAATAGTATTTTTCCAAATATATTTTCAAATCAGAATGTTTAAGTCATCCGATAACGTTCTTACGTCGGTAATAGTTAATATTCTCTTTGGTGAGCAGTTCAATGGGCATATAATTTACGGGGTCAACCTCTTTCTTTAGTACGATAGCTCTAAACAAAGCATCAACACAGGCATAGCCCTGCATATAGGCATGTTGCGCAATGAGGAATGAGATACTGCCTTGACGCACACATTCCGCATTCTTAGGAACCATGTCATAACCCATAATCTGAATGTTGCGGCGGTTAGAGCGCAATAAGTATTCGCCTACCAAATGCGCTTTAGAGTTGAAGGTAATGCAATGGTGAACTTGTGGATGCTTGGTGAAGAACTGCTCCAGAATTTTGTCATAGTTCTCGCGCTTCTCGTCCAATGAAAGGTTTACCTCACTGATTTTTACTGATGGGAAGTGGTCGTGCATATAGTGACGAAATCCTGTCTCACGATTCTCTTGTTGCTTAGAGGCAACATTACCGTTTCGCATCTGTTTCATCAGCATGATTTCTTTCTCTTTTGGAGCGAGCATCATTAGTGTACGAGCAGCGAAATAGCCTGAAGCAAACGAGTCTTGCCCGTAGAATGACAGCGGTTTTAGGTCAGGCATATAGGAGTCGAGTA
The DNA here is from genome assembly GCA_947174945.1 of uncultured Prevotellaceae bacterium. Lineage (GTDB taxonomy): Bacteria > Bacteroidota > Bacteroidia > Bacteroidales > Bacteroidaceae > Prevotella. The sequence goes on from CAMWKZ010000061.1 coordinate 15,424, forward strand.
ATACAAAGGGTATGTTGCGCTTGTGCATGATGTCGGCATAGCGACTTGTCGTCTCAATTTTTGACGGTACAATGATAATTCCGTCGGGCTCAGGTTCCTGTTTAAGAATCTCGTTCATGAGCCTGGCAAAAGTCTCTGGCGAGAAGCGATTATAGTAGAGCACCTTGTTAGATATGCGAAAATCGCGGTAGCGGTCACAAGCAGCCTTTGCTCCTTCTTCAACCTCTTCCCAGTAGGCTTCGCTCTCATGTTTGGGAATAAGGCTATAAAACGTGTACGATTTGTTGTAGGCCAATGCAGAGGCATACATGTTAGGCTTATAGTCCATTTCCTCCAGTGCCTTATTTACCTTCTCTAATGCTTTGGGTGATACATTAGGTCTGGCATGTAGCACTCGGTCGACTGTGCCAACGCTGACACCAGCACGTTCAGCTATATCCTTGATTCTTATCTTTCCTGCATTCATAAATCTTTGCAAAGGTACGAATAAGCGAGCAAAACACCAAATAATTTTGTTTTTCTTTGTCGTTTCTTTGCAAATTCCAATTTTTTACTTAACTTTGTGCCCAATTATTCAAAACTTTTATTTAAATATAATACTAAAACAAATGGCTAAAATTGTAACTTTAGGCGAGATTATGCTCCGCCTGTCGCCTATGGGCAACGACCGTTTCATTCAGAGTGAGTCATTCCGCATCATTCCTGGTGGTGGTGAGGCTAACGTGGCTGTCAGCGTGGCTAACTATGGCCACGAGGCATATTTCGTATCAAAGCTGCCGAAGCACGAGATTGGTCAGATTGCCGTCAACGCACTGCGTCGTTATGGTGTCAACACCCAGTTTGTTGCCCGCGGTGGCGACCGTGTAGGTTTGTACTATGCTGAGACGGGTGCTTCAATGCGTCCTTCAAAGGTTATCTATGACCGTGCTCATTCTTCTATCGCTGAGGCCGACCCCAAGGATTTCAACTTCGATGCAATCATGGAAGGTGCAGCTTGGTTCCATTGGTCTGGCATTACGCCTGCCGTTAGTGACAAGGCTGCTGAGCTGACTAAGCTGGCTTGTGAGGCTGCTAAGCGTCATGGCGTGACGGTGTCGGTTGACTTGAATTTCCGCAAGAAGCTGTGGACCTCAGAGAAGGCTATCAGCATTATGCGCCCCTTGATGCAGTATGTAGATGTTTGCATTGGCAACGAGGAAGATGCAGAACTCTGCCTTGGCTTCAAGCCTGATGCTGATGTAGAGGGTGGTCAGACAGACGCTGCTGGTTACGAGGGCATCTTTAAGCAGATGCGTGAGGAGTTTGGCTTCAAATATGTTGTATCTACACTGCGTGAGTCGTTCTCGGCTACGTTCAATGGCTGGAAGGCTCTTATCTACGACGGTAAGGAGTTCTATCAGTCAAAGCGTTACGAGATTAATCCTATCATTGACCGCGTTGGTGGTGGCGACTCGTTCTCGGGTGGCTTGATTCACGGTCTGTTGACCAAGCCGACTCAGGGCGAAGCTCTTGAGTTTGCTGTTGCTGCATCAGCTCTGAAGCATACTATCAACGGTGACTTTAACTTGGTAGGTGTTGACGAGGTTGAGAGCCTTGCTGGCGGTAATGCTAATGGTCGTGTACAAAGATAAAATGTAAGAGATTTATGGCAAAGTTTGATAAGATAGCCGTACTGAGGAAAATCGGCGATACGGGTATGGTTCCCGTATTCTATCATAAGGATTTGGAAGTTTGCAAGAACGTTGTAAAAGCCTGCTACGAGGGTGGCGTTCGTGCTTTCGAGTTTACTAACCGTGGCGACTTTGCTCACGAAATTTTTGGTGAGCTGGTAAAGTGGGCCGACAAGGAATGTCCCGAGCTTGCTTTGGGTATTGGTTCTGTGGTTGACGCTCCTACGG
>CAMWKZ010000062.1 GCA_947174945.1 uncultured Prevotellaceae bacterium
TCGCCATAGCGGGCGATGAGCGAGTCGACTGCCTGCAGGTTGTCAGCCGTGTACACAGCCGTCAGGCAGGCAGCACGGCGGTTGCCCGTCTGCTCATAGTAGGCAGTCAGCTGCGGCCAAGCCTCCAGTTCCGAGCCTACCACACTGAGCAGGTCGTTCCCATAGACTTCGCTGTCCTTTCCCTTGATGACGAAGGGTGCGTAGTCGTCGGCCTTGACGGCTGCCAGCACCTCGGGGTGGGCCATTGCCCGCTGGGCGTAGTCCTTGGCGAGCGCATCGCTGTTGTCGGCCAGCCGACGGTTGTTCTTGTAAACAGCGGACAGCGCGGCATGGTAGACCGCCTTCAGGGGGATGTTCTCGGCAGCCTCGGCCTGACGCTCCAGCCGCTCAACGGCTGGGCGCAGCGAGTCGGGAGCCACCTCGGCCTGCAGGCGGGCGTGCAGCAGGGTCGACTTCAGCAACTGGCCGTAGGCACGCTCCTTGGCAGCCTTGGCCTCGAGCTGCTGCAAGTGCCTCATGGCGGTTGCAGGAAAGTCCTTGTCCTGAGCCTCTTTCACCTGCTTCCAGAGGAGCTGATATGTTTGTCCGAACACGCCCACAGGCATCATCAATAAAGTTACTAAGACGATAAGATAACTGCGCTTCATACGTTACGAGTTTATAAACAATAGGACAAAGGTACGAAAAACCCGCTAAACAGCCAAGCCATTTAACGAGTTTTATAACGTTAACGCTAACATTAACATTCATGTTAAGCCCGTCCGCAAAGCGCGGAAACGTCAACTAAAAGTCACGGATTTTAACACTTCATTTTCCGCCAACCAGCACGGCTAAGGGTGCCGACGGGGCTTGCTGAGGGTGCCAACCAGCTCCGCACATCGTGCGAACAGGCTCGGCACATGGTGCGAACGGCCTCCGCGCATCGTGGGAACGCGCTCCGTACAGGGCGAAAGTGGCCTCGGCACATAGCAAGAGTACCCTCCGCACACCATGCGGAGGGTACTCTTATCACTTGCGGAAAGCGTGCTTAAAGCCAACCGATTGAGCCTCAATATCTTACGCACGCGCTCCAAATTTCGCGAATTTCGCACCCGAATGGGCTTTGCTGACCGCTGCGCAAAACTACGGAGCAGGTTTGTCCGCTTTATTCAGATATTTAACACTTCGTGCCCACGGCCTGCATCAAGCCTTTACGGTGCGCATAGCGTTGAGCACAGCCAGCACCGTCACGCCTACGTCGGCAAAGACCGCCAGCCACATGGTAGCCAGTCCGAAGGCTGCCAACAGCAGTACGGCCACCTTTATCCCTATAGCGAGCCATACGTTCTGGCGGGCTATGGCCAGTGTGCGGCGGGCCAGCTGGATGGCCAGTGCCAGCTTCGAGGGCTGGTCGTCCATCAGTACCACGTCGGCGGCCTCGATGGCGGCATCGCTGCCCAGTCCACCCATCGCCACGCCCACGTCGGCCCGTGCCAGCACGGGAGCGTCGTTAATGCCGTCGCCCACAAAGGCCATAGCCTGCCCCGCGGCCAGTCGCTCAGCCTCCCGCTCTACCAGCGCCACCTTGTCGGCAGGCATTAGCTCGGCATGATACTCGGTCATGCCCAGCTGCCGAGCCACGTCGGCAGCCACCTCCTCACGGTCGCCCGTCAGCATGACCACCCGCTTCACGCCCAGCGACTTCAGTCGGCTAATGGCCTCGGCGCTGTCGGCCTTGATGCGGTCGTTGATGACGATGTGGCCCGCATACGTGCCGTCAATGGCCACGTGTATGATGGTGCCCACGTGCTCGCAGTCGCGCCACTGTGCGCCCACCGTGTCCATCAGCTTCGAGTTGCCCACGCTGACCATGCGCCCCTCGACCTTGGCGCGGATGCCCTGTCCGGCTATCTCCTCTACGTCGCTGATTTGGCAACCGTCGGTAGCCTCCCCGGGGAACGCCTCGCGCAGGGCGGCACCAATGGGATGGGTGGAGAAGTGCTCCACATGAGCGGCCAGGTGCAACAGCTCCTGCTCGTCGCGCATATCGGGATGGACGGCTGTCACGGCAAACTGACCGTGCGTCAGCGTGCCCGTCTTGTCGAACACGACGGTGTCGAGCCGCGCCAGCACATCCATGTAGTTGGCTCCCTTGATGAGAATACCCCGGCGCGAAGCACCGCCGATGCCTCCGAAGAACGTCAGCGGAACGCTAATCACCAGCGCACATGGGCAGGAGACTATCAGGAACGTCAGGGCGCGATAGAGCCACGTAGCGAAGGAGCCACCCAGCAACGTGGGCACCACGGCCAGCACCACGGCGGCCAGCACCACCACGGGAGTATAGATGCGGGCAAAGCGGGTGATGAAGGCTTCGCTCTTCGACTTATGCTCGCCAGCGTGCTCCACCAGTCGGATGATTTTCGACACCGTGCTCTCGCCAAAGCTCTTCGTCGTGCGCACCTTGATGACGCCCGACAGGTTGATGCAGCCCGACAGCACCTCGTCGCCCACGGCCACGTCGCGCGGCAGGCTCTCACCCGTCAGCGCCACCGTGTTCAGTGCCGACGCACCCTCGGTCACCACGCCGTCCAGCGCCACTTTCTCGCCGGGCTTGATGACAATCGTCTCGCCCACGGCAACGGTCTCGGGCCTGACCATCTCCACCCTGCCGTTTCGCTCCACGCCGGCAGCGTCGGGGCGGATGTTCATCAGGCGGGCAATGCTGGCGCGGCTCTTGCCTTCGGCGTAGCCCTCAAACAGCTCGCCTATCTGGAAGAACAGCATGACGGCCACGGCCTCGGGGAACTCGGCCTCGGCTCCGGGCAGGAATCCGATGCACAAGGCTCCGATGGTGGCCACCGCCATCAGGAAGTGCTCGTTGAAGGCATCGCCGTGCGCCACGCCTTCAGCCGCCTCCATGAGCGTGTCGTGACCAATCAGCAGGTAGGGGACAAGGTAGACTAACAGCAGTTGCCACATGGGTAGCGCCATGCTGTGTTCCACCCAGACGGCAGCCAACAGCAGGACTGCCGTGGCTGCGATGAGCATCAGCTGGCCCTTCAGGCCGCCATGATGGTGATGCTCGTGTTGATGTTCATGATGTTGTTCTGACATATTCTTTGCATTTTAAGTTTGTTTCCGCTGCAAAGGTACGGCAACTATCTCGCAACTCGGTTGCAAAAGATGATGGTCTGCACCAGGCCACGGGAAAAAAGGTACAGCAGCATGGAGAGCCACAGACCGTGGTTGCCCATCAATCGGGTCAGCACGGCAACGCTGACGAAGAACACTGCCGCGGCTATTAGCGACGACTGCAACATTCCGCGCGTCTGGGTGATGCCGATGAAGATGCCGTCCCACACAAAGGCGGCAACGCCTGCCAACGGTATCAGGTATGCCCACCACACATATTCGCGCGAGGCAGCCACCACCTGCGGCTCGTCGGTCAGCAGGTGCAGGAAGGGCATCCCGCCTGCCACATACACCGCCGTAAACAGCATGACCATCAGTGCGCCCCATCTGAACAGTCGCTCAACAACGGCACTGAACGCCACCCGGTTGCCCGCTCCCCAGTATCGGCCCCCTAACGCCTCGCCGGCATAGGCAAAGCCATCCATAACATAGGAGAACAGCAGATAAAGTTGGAGCAACAAGGTGTTGACGGCCAGAACGACTGCGCCCTGCCGTGCTCCAGCCGACGTAAAGTAGAAGTTGACGGCAACAAGGAAGACGGTGCGCAGGAAGATGTCCCTGTTGACGCGGAAGAAGCGCACCAGCTCGGACTTGAGAAACACATCCCTGACGGCAATGCCCCGCCACAGTCGCCGGTAGTAGCGCAACAGCAGTGCCACGCCCAACAGCACGCCGCCATACTGGGCCACGACCGTGCCCAGCGCTACTCCCTCTATCTTCATGTCCAGCCCATAGACTAACAACAGCGAGGCCAGGATGTTGACCACGTTCTGACAGATACTGACCAGCATGGGCAGGCGGGTGTTCTGCATTCCGATGAACCATCCCGTCAGCGCAAACAGGCCTAACGAGGCGGGCGCACCCCACACGACGATATAAAAGTAGGTGGCGGCCAGCGGGCGCACGTCGGCTGTCGGGCCCAGCAAACTCAGCATCAGCTCGCACAAGGGCCATTGCAGCACAATAAGCGCAAGGGCCACGGCCATTGAAACAGAGGCGGAACGTACCAATAACCTTGTGACTTCCGTCAGGTCTCTGCGCCCTCGGGCTTGTGCCGTCAGTCCACTGGTGCCCATGCGCAAGAAGCCGAACACCCAGTAAACAAGGTTGAAAATCATGGAGCCAACGGCCACCGCACCAATGTAGGCGGCGGCTCCCATGTGCCCCACGATGGCAGTATCGACCATGCCTAACAGCGGCACCGTTATGTTCGTCACGATGGCTGGCAGGGCTATTCCTAATATTTGGCGGTCTCTGTCGTTCATTGTCCGTGCAAAGGTAATGCTTTTCTGCTAAAAAGCACTACCTTTGCGCAAAACTTTGTTCATGCGCTGCACGGTGGAGCGCACAGGTTGCACGTCGTACAGCAGCATGAGCAACAGGACAAAGGTGCCGATGATGCACATCAGCCCGAACATCTCCTTGACGGCTACCATAAGCACTTGCGTCATGTCGGTATGAATGCCGCGGTTGAGGGCCTCGGCCACCTGACGGCGCAACCCAAAGGAGTAGCCTCCCGCACATAGCGACTCGGCCACGCCATTGCGCACGAAGCCGCTGACGGTAAGGGCTTGGAAGAAGGTGGGAAACGGGATAAGCTCCTTCAGATAGAGCGTCATCGTGGCAAAGAAGATGGCATAGCCAAAGGTGCGCAGGAACGTTGGCACGATAAGCCGCTCAATGTTCAGCTGACTTGACACGTCGATGTAAAGCCAGTATTGGTACAGCAGCAGGCAGAAGAAGCCGACGGCCAACAGGCGGGTGTACTTCTGGTGCAGCGGACGGTGCCACAGGATAGTGAAAGCCGCCCCGCACACGTAGCCCATCATCTCGGCTATCGACAGGTGCATCGTGGTGGTGAAGCCCCAGTGGAGCACGCCTCCCGTCAGCGTGTTCTGCAGGGCGTGGGGGGTGGCGTTCATCAACTCTGCCACGAAGAACATGGCAAGGATGGGTATCAGACGGGCATGGGGCCACACCTTCGGGTCGATGTAGGGATGGCGGATGTGCAGCATCCGACCGATGGCACACGCCAGCGTAATGGGTACCGTAAGCAACACGCCACGCCACAGAGCGCCGTCCCACCAGTTGTAATACTCGCCGTAAGTGAACAGCCAGATGAGTTGCAGCATGAAAGCTGACCACAGCAGGCAGCCCAACCAGTCGAGCGACACTAATGGCAACCGCCACGGCATCATGCGCCACGGCTTGGTGCAGGTGTAGATGGTCAGGATGACCACCAGCATCAGGGCTGTCATCAGCCAGTGCATACCATGCCACGAGCCTGTATAGACATACATCTGCTGGGCTACCCACCCTGAAACGGGCATGGCTCCTAATATAACAATGTATATCGTAGGCAGGAAGACACCAAAGTCTTCCTTGGGCGAAATCCACAGGCGGATATTGGAGAAGCACTCAAACGTGCCGCAGAGCTTGAAGAAGCCTGCGATGAACGACAGGGCGCAAAGGGCTGGGACCCATGTGACCCACATGGCGAGCAGGTTGCAGGCAAGGATAACGGCAGCGGCTGTGATGAGCAGCTGCTGGTTGGTAAAGCGCAGCTTGAAGCGGAACAGGAAGGGGAACGGCATGTTGACACCCACCACGCCGAACATGGCTATCATCTGCACATCCTCGCGCATCAGCGACCACTCGCCCATCATCTGGGCTGTCAGGGCAAAGTAGACCCCACTGGACAACTGAAACAGAAAGGCAAACAGCAGGTATATCCACGGACGAAGCGCCTGAGGCACAAAGTCGCGGAACATCGGCATGGCAAACTGCTGATGGGGATTCCAGCCAGCCATTAGTAATGCACCTCCGTTTCTACATTCAGCCCGGCCAGCAGGCGAACAACGTCCTCGGCGTTGTTGTCGGCAGTCAAGCGGATGCGCACTGGCACGCGCTGCTCTACCTTGACGAAATTACCCGTGGCATTGTCAACGGGGATGTGTGAGAAGGCAGAGCCTGTACCGCCTGCAACGGCTTCGACCTCGCCCTGATACTGAACACCGGGGACGGCATCGGCCTGAATGGTAACACGGTTGCCCACGCTGATGTGCTCCATCTGCGTCTCCCGATAGTTGGCTACCACCCATACGTCGTGGGCATCGACGATGCGGCCTAACTGCTGGCCGGGCTGTACCAACTGGCCCACGTGGATGTCCTTGCGCGACATGATGCCGTCGCAAGTAGCTACGACAACGGTGTAGGATAGGTTCAAACGAGCTAAATTGACCTGAGCTTCGGCTACCGATGTGCCTGCCGTCGACTGTGACAGCCGCTGCTGCTGTTCGCTTACCACAAGGGCGGTCGACTGCTTCTGACTGCTGGCTTGTTCATAGCGCGCACGGGCTGCTTCGTAGCGAGCGCGGGCATTATCATACTGCTGGCGGGTTACGGCATCTTTCTCCAGCAGGGTGGCATAGCGTTCATAGTCGGCCTTGGCGTTCTCCATGTTCACGCGCGCCTCGTCAATACCGGCACTGGCAACGCGCACGTTGGATGCGGTAGTGCTGATACCCGCACTGACGGCCTGCGAACCACTCTTTGAACCACGATAGTGAGCCTCGGCCTGTGCCAGTTGCAAGCGATACTCAGCATCTTCGATGATGACGAGCGTGTCGCCTTTCTTAACGTGGCTGTAGTCGTCGAAGCGAATCTCTTTGATAAAGCCACCCACTCGGGCATTGATGGGGGTAATGTGCCGCCACACTTGGGCGTCGTTGGTGTACTCTACGTTGCCCCAGTGAATAAAACGGCTGCACGCATAGCCTAATGCCAACACCATCAGGGCAATAATCACGGCGTTGTATATTCTCTTGATGTTCTTCTTGTTGTTCATAATGTTCCTGCGATATATTTCATTTGATAATAAGCGTAGACGATGTTAATGCGGGCGTCTACTTCCTGCAACTCGGCGGCCAGCCGAATGTTCGAAGCGTCAAGCATATCTGTAATCAGTGCCAGATGGTTCAGGTAACGCTCGGTCACTACCTCGTAGTTCTGGCGGGCTAACAGCACGCTCTTGCGTTGGGTGTCGAGATTAACATACGCCTGCTCATAGAGCGTATAGGCTTGTTGCACTTGATTGTTCAGCGATTCTAAGGCTACGGCCTGCTGGTCGCGACTGTGCTGGATGCCGATTTCAGCCTGACGCACCTTCTTGTTCGACTTGAAAAGCGAGCTGATGGGGTACTTCACCCCCACCCCGACGTACCAGAAGTTAATGTTCTTGTCGATGGGGGGCAGGTCGTAGGTAAACGGCCCACTCAGGTTGTCAGCAGCCACTACGGCTACTTTCGGCAGCAGCTCGCTCTTGGCCATGCGCAGCTGTTGTTCGGCTATTTGCGTTGTAAGCTGCGTTCGCTCCATCATGGGTGACGAGGTTAGCGCCGTCTGCTGCCACTGCAGCTCACCCTCTTGGGCAAACACTTGTGCAATGATGTTGGTATCTGGCCGTATCTCCGCATCGTGCAGCCCTAATGTGTTGCATAGCTGATGGTTCAGCACAGCACGCTGGTCTTGTAACTTACGCAGCCCCAGTTTAAGCGTTTCCATCTGCAGCTCATAACGCGTCACGTCGTTCTTCAATGCCATACCCTGCTCTTGCTTGACGTGGATGTCGGCAAGCAACCGCTGGGTCAGTGCGATGTTCTGCTCATAGACACGCATACGGTTCTGCAACTTAAACAGGTCCAGATACTGCCCCAGCGCTACAAAGCGTTGGGCATTCGACGTTGAGCGCTGGACATTCACCGCCATGTCACGCTGTAACTCCGCCATGCGGATGCCAGCATCAACGGCCCCACCGGCGTAAACCACCTGTTGGGCCTCCAAAGCGAATGAATTGCCGAAGCGAGGCGAACTGAATCCCTGGGCATTCGTCAAGTTACGGTTCATCACTACCACATCGCCGTTCACTGTGGCCGACAACGAGGCATTCACGTCGGGCAGTCGCTGTGCGCGAGCCGACTTCAATCCCATTTGAGCAAATTCTACGCTTGTCTTCGTTTCCTGAAGAGTCTTGCTGTTGCTTTCCACCAGTTGAAACAACTTGTCAACTGTCATCATTTGCACTTCCCCCTGCGCCTTCGCCGACATCGCTGTCACTACAGCCGTCAGAAGTGCCATACTCCTTATTTCCATAAATACGTTTCTTACTCGTCTCATGATAAGACGGCGTGCAAAGGTAGTAATTATTTCAATAAGTTGTGACCCACAGAGAGCCGAATCTTAACCTTAATTAACGAAAATCGGGACGCGCCTCACGGCGAATCCCGACAAATATTCTATTTTTTAAACTACTATTTTGCTAACAATTTTGGAATGGTGTTAGCGCCATTTTCTTAGTATGCTTAGTTCCAGCGGGCATCACCGATACCGCTTTCTTCCAGCTTACCAACAACCGTAAAGTCGCCATCGGCAGGAGCCTTCCATAAGCCCGTCTCGGTCAGCTTGGCATCCTTCACACCGTCAAAGACATTCTCAGCGACCCACTCATAGGTGGTCATGTAGCTGCTCTCAGTATTAACCGTCGTGCCACTACCATTCAACATTTTGCCCGTCTCGCCAGCCTGATAGGATGCACCTTTCTTCATGGCCGGTCCGATAAGGGTCTTCTTCAGGTTGACAGTAATGGCCGTACTGCCGTTATTCATTATCTGTCCCGACTCTAACGGTGCATAGCACAAGGTGCAATTGGTAAAGTCAATGGTAATATCCTTGGCTGCATTCTTACGGAAATCGCAAAGCACGTAGATGTTGCTCAGCGTACAATTAGTGAATGATACATTCCCAAAGCTGCCACCATCCTTATTACTGGTAGTGATAACGCCTTGGTCACCTACGCCGTTAATAACGCAGTCGTCAAAGATTACAGAGCCAAACTCCTTCTTATTAGAAGAGCCGTCCTGAGTACGCACCAGTGCGCGATAGTAGTTCATGCTGCATGACTTGAAGCTGATACTGCCTATCGTTGCTGCTGTACCGTCATTCAGATTGAACACCTGCTTAGAACCAAACTTATTATCAGTACAATTCTTCACATCTTCAACGCCATTACCTGCATAGAAGTCAATCTTCTCAAACTCTAAAGCCCCTATCTCACTGTCAGTAACAGCGGTCATGGCTGCACTAGATACGAACTTGGCATTACCTGCCAACGTCAAACCTGTAACGAACTTAATACGATTAGCACATGACGGGAACTTAACATCACTGATGGTGTACTCTACTCCACCCTGCAAGACATAAGTAATATCTTGCCCAGGGTTAGCCTCAATGTCACCAGCAATCAGCGCACTATTGATATACTTCTTGCTCTCCTCAGCCGTCAGTCCACGCAGGTCAATAACAACATCGCTGCCAAAGTCCTCTGCGCCAGCAGTCGTAAAGCGCTTCTTTCCTAAATACTGGTCGTCAGCATAAGCCAAGACACGATAGGTCTTCGAAGGTTCCAGGCCATTGACGATAACACTCTTGGCATCATTGTCAACATCAGTCAGCTCAACGGTCTTAACATAGTCCTCGTCGTCAGTAAAGATTCTAAGCGAATCATACTTTACTTCTCCCCATGACACACGGACAGCATTGTCAATAATATCAGTTGAACTAATAGCACTAAGTGAGGTCGGATAGTCAAGCGTTGTCGTCGTCAGCGTGAAAGGCTTTGACTTTAAGCCTGAATTTGTATTGGCTGCCGTCAGATAGACGTTATACTCCTTATCGTATTCAAGGTTCTCAAACTTACAGCCTGTACTATCAGTAGTAAGTTCCTGTACGTCGCTTCCGTCAATAGCCTCAATCTTCACAATGTATTGATTGGCGGCAGTATAGTTGTCCCAATGAATAGTCATATAGGGAACCAAGTTCTCGTTCAGGAAATGCTCAACGTTCCCGCTTTCTGTAATGACAGGGCGGAAGAGTGCATCAGCCTCAGCCAGATTATCATCGTCGCTACAACTGACAAAAGCAGTTACCCCAACGGTCATTGCTGCAAACAGCAATATGGATTTCAATATCTTTTTCATATTCATACTAAATATTATTTGTATTCTTTCTCAATCGTAGCAATCTCTACATTCGTTCCTTTCTCCATGATAGCATCAAGTATACGATAACCGTCATTGTTCAGCACGCTACTGGCTGAAATAGTCTCCGTGTTAATAGCCAACAGGTATGGAACAACACCATTGCCAGTAAGAGCACCACCAGAATAGCCACGATAGAGGCGGGTGAAATAGTCACTGGCAGCATAGACATCTTTGCGAGTAATACCAGTAGGCTCACCGTCTACAATAGTAAACTCTTCAAGATACTTATCCGAATTCTTATCGTTATTCAACTGATAAATGATAGTACCATCATCCTTATTGGTCGTCTTCTTAACATTCGTGTATTCGCCTTTGGCCGTAACATACGTTGTTGTTCTCTTAAGCATATTAGAACCCCAGTTTACAGAATACCATCCTGTTGTTTCGCTGGCATCCTCTATCTTGTATTTCTCATTCAGCCATACAATATCGCTTTTACGATTCTTCTGGCTACCCTTTGCCACCTTCTTATAATACAACTTGTCTGCCCATGTAGCATAGTTGACTGCCTCAGGATATTTAGAGATGACATCAGGCAATGCCATCAGGTCCTCATTAGTCGAAATACCCCAGCAGATAGCAGTGCGCATAGCTTCTTCAACCTTCTTAGCATAGAGATTCCAGCGTACAAGGTCGAACTTACGCAGGGCCTCACTACCAAACTCCCAAGCACGCTCATCAACAATAGCATTAAAGAAAGCCTCCTTTGTTGCCAAAGCTGCCACGTAATTTGTCACATCGTCACCATACGTCGGACTATTGGCAAACGCACGAGCACGAACCTTCGTCAGTGCCTCCTTAGCAATAGCAGTAGGACCATTCAATTCATTTTCAGCCTCAGCCAGCATTAGCAGTACGTCGGAATAACGCATTAAAGGGAAGTTAATACCAGTACCCTTTGAAGAGCCTGAACCTAATTCAACTGCAGCACGGGCACGGTCCCATTTTCCTACATACAAACCAGTGGAAGTAACAGCCTGGATAGTATCTGCAGCGTGCGAATACTTAGCGCAGCAAACATCACGACGAGTGTCATTGTCAGCAAATGACATATAGTAGGTCGGTGTAATAGCTACCTGCGCCGTTGTCGTTCCTTGAGCACAAGAACCCGTATTGGGCACACCAAAGCTCCAGCCAATATCACCGCCATAGCTCTGGACAAAGGCTATTTCATAAAGCACCTCAGCATTATTGTCGTGCGTATAGTTCATCTCATTGATGAAAGACTGCTCGAAATCAGGATATAAGTCACGAGGTTTCAGCTGAATAAGTTTTTGGCAATAATCCTTAGCCATCTGATAATATTGAGTTGAAGTCTGAGCTGTTTTCTTATTGCCATTAACATCTTCATAAGTAACGGTCAGTTCCTCAGACGTGACATCCAGATAGTCGTCAGCACGCTTCATAGTACCATCCTTGGTCATACCATAGCCTGCACGGAACAAAGCCAAACGAGCTATCAAACCTATGGCAAAGTCACGGTTCATACGCTCAATGCCACCTGTATTCACATCGCTCCACTTCATGTTCGGCTCAATGTCGACCAACTGCTGCAGACAGCGGCTATATACAATATTCTTGTCGGTGCGGGGCTTATCAATCTCATCGCCCCACTTGGCCGCCTCATCATAATAAGGAACATCACCAAAGAAGTTGCAGAGCAGATAATAACGATAGGCTTTCAAGCAAGTAGCCTCACCTTTAATCTGCTGCATCTCATCCTGCTTACCAATAGCACTATTGTCAACGCCAGCACGTACCTGATTGGCACGCTCAATGGCCTGCAGGTTGTTGTCCCATACTTTCTTGACATCTCCCCAGCCCACATTACCAGCAGCCTGCAAAGGCCATACGGCATTACGGTGGTTGGTTGCAACAGCTTCACTAGGGGCCATTGCTTCTACGTCGGTGTTCTGCATCCACACACCACACATACGGCTGGTATAGGGGTCTTCGCAGAACAATACATATACGCCATTAATAGCATTCGTAGCAAACTCTGTGGAGGAATACACCATATTGGCATCCATTTGCGAAGGCGACTCAACATTCAGCGTATCGTTGCATGATGTTAGCCCCAGCACTCCAGCAGTTGCTATGATAATATATTTGTTTTTCAGTTTCATAACTTTAATATATAGATTGTTTCTTAGTTTTACAATGTAACGTTCACACCGAATGTAAATGCGCGGCTCTTCGGATAAGACGAGAAGTCGATGCCAGGAGTCAGACCAGAATAGCTGGAGTTACGAGCATAAGAGCTAACTTCTGGGTCGAAGCCTGGATAGTTCGTAATCACAAACAGGTTGGTACCTGTTACATAGAAGCGTAAACGCTGTATACCAGCTTTCTTAGTAATGTTAGCAGGCAGTGTGTAGCCAACCGTCAAACTCTGCAAGCGCAGGAAAGAGGCATCATCCATTGCCCAGTCGGTGGGAACAACAACGGCATCACCTGTAGAGAATGGGCTCCACATACTCTTGGTTCCCAATCCATTTCCACCCTCATTCCAATAGGCCAAGTCGGCTAAGTCAGTCAGCAAGGCACCTGTTTCAGGATTGATATACGAATAAGCATTGCTCTGGCTCATCGTCTCGCGGAAGTTAGGATAGCTACCGTTACGATAACGTGATGAGGTCTGAATCTTGTTAGCATTGTAGATTTCATTGCCCAGCTTATAGGTAAAGTTCATATTGAAGTCGAAGTCATAGATTTCACCGCTGAAGCCGAAACCACCCGAGCATGTAGGATTCGTATCGCCAATAACAGTGATGTCGTCACCATCCACCACGCCATCATTATTTAGGTCTTTCAATTTCATAGCACCTGGACGGATGCCAATGGTACCACCAAGCAAAGAAGTAGTAGGAACACCAGCCTTCAGAATATACTGTCCTGTTGCAGGGTCATATCTCTCAAAGTCTTCCGTTGTATAGTAGCCGTCGCTCATCCAGCCATAAACCAGTCCGATGGGGTCGCCTATACGGACAATGTAGTCCTGTTGGTTCTTGTTGTCGGTGCTGGCCCATCCAGATGCAAAGGTCATTTCCTGCAGGCCGTTTGCCAAGCTCTTTACATTCGACTTATCGAAGCCGATGTTGAAGTTAGCATTCAACTTAAAGTTCTTCTTCTGGATAATGGCAGCATTCAGCGTGACTTCAACACCCTTGTTGCTGGTAGATGCAGAGTTCTCCCATACAGAGGTATAGCCCGGAGCTGCGATTGTATGGTTAATCAGCAGGTCATCCGTGTCATTCCAATACACATCGATATTACCAGTCAGACGCTCATGGAAGAAGCCAAAGTCAAGACCTAAGTTACGGGTGGTGCGCTTCTCCCAAGTCAGCATCGGATTGGCCAAGACCGTAGAGACGGCTTGTTGCACATTGGCAACATCGCCCACACCATAACGCTTACCTGTGACAGAGTTTCCACTGTTGTAAAGCTGTACGAACTGAGTATTACCAATCTTGTCATTACCCACCTTACCATATGAAACGCGGAGCTTCAAGTTAGAGAGCCAGCTATGAGTTGCCTCCATCCAAGGCTCCTCTATGATGCGCCATGAAGCAGCAGCGGCAGGGAAGAAGCCCCACTGATGACCACTGCCGAACTGCGAGCTACCATCCTCACGCAGTGTGAAGGTCAACAAATAGCGGTCAAGCAGCGTATAGTTCAAACGTCCAAAGAATGATGCTTTGTTCTGGTTGGCAGCAACATTGCCCGTCATTGATTCCATTTCACCCAGACCGAAGTTGGCAAATACCGCTTCTGCATCGAATGCCTTGCTGAAGTTAGTGGCACTCATGGCACTATAGTCAGAACGAGAAGAGCGATACTCCTGACCAGCCATGACGTTCAGGTGATGAATCTTATTGAATTTCGTATCGTATGTCAGCGTGAAGGCCTCACGAATACTTCTGGTATTAGTCTTCGTCCAGTCAGCCAAGGGCATACCTTTCTTATAAGAAGCCTGCGTCGTGGTAGGGCCATACCAGTTCTTCACCTCGTTAAATCCATAGGTGTAACCAGCATCCAAACGAGCACTCAGACCCTTTATAGGGGTTTTCCAGTCCAAAGAGCCATTATATACGAACTGACGGTTGTTGCGACGGCGCCAATACTGTTCCGACTGCTCAGCCAGCGACATATTAGAGCGCTGCCACTCCTGAATCTCATCGTCAGACATGCTGGAGAAGTCAGGAGTAATCATGCCAGAAAGTCCCTTCGTAGCAACACCATAAAGCGCATTCTCGGTACGAACCTTGTAAGTTCCACCCTGCGTACCCTGACCATTAGCTTCCTGGTCACTTACACGCACATTCATCGAGAACTTCATGTTCTTGTTAATCTGGTGATTCAGCTTCAGCAGCAGAGAGTAGCGGCCAAAGTCGTTGTTAGGCAGCAGGCCTGCATTGAAATCATACGTGCCAGAGAGGTTGAACTGTGTCTTGTCAGTACCACCCTGCAAGCTGACGTTATGGCTTTGCGACATAACGTTGCCACCAAACATATCGTCTTGCCAGTCGATGGCCTTCTCACTCTTATACAAATAGAGGTCATCAAACACACCAAACTGCTTATAGAAAGAGTTCAGCGAACTCTCCCCCCGAAGGGCAGCGTACTCATAGCTTGACATCACATACTGATAGGTGTCGAGTACATCGATGCGCTTTGAAACCGTCTTAGTCTGCAGGTAGCCATTGTAGTTAACCTGTGTCTTACCTGCCTTAGCGTTCTTGGTCGTAATCAGGATAACACCGTTTGCACCTTCAGAACCGTAGATAGCCGTAGACGAAGCATCCTTCAGCACGGTGATGTCCTCAATGTCGTTAGGCGACAGGTCGGTCAGCTTACCACCCTGAAAGCCGTCGATAACAATCAGAGGCGAGTTATCACCCGTGATAGAACCGCCACCACGCACACGAATCAGCACATCGGCATCAGGCGAACCGTCGGTAGTGGTGATATTTACACCAGCCATCTTACCCGTCAGGGCTTCCGTAACGTTTGACACAGGCACCTTCACCAAGTCCTGCCCACTAACAGTAGCGACCGAACCCGTCAAGTCCTTTTTGCGTACCGCACCGTAACCAATGACCACCACATCGTTCAGCGTAGTGGCATCGTCCTCCATAACGACAGTGATGGCAGTCTTTCCCTTTGCATCCACCGTCTTGGTCTTCATGCCAATGTACGAGATGACAATAGGCTTTCCAGCCTTCAACTTAATGATGAAGTTTCCGTCGAAGTCAGTCACACCACCGTTTTGCGTACCTTGCTCAACAACGCTGGCACCGATGACTGCTTCACCCTGAGCGTCTTTCACGTTGACCGCCACGCTCTGTGCCTCCATACTCATCGCCACAACGGAGCAGAGTATAACAAGCAGCAATCTCATGTTTGTTTTAATAGACATAAATTTAAAAGAGTTAGTAATTATTTTGTTACATTATATAGACATATATACCCACCTCTGCGCAGGAGGTATGCACTCGAGACGGATAATATGTACTTTTATGCAAGT
>CAMWKZ010000063.1 GCA_947174945.1 uncultured Prevotellaceae bacterium
TTATAAAATAGGCGGTTCTTTTTTATTTTCAAGTTGGGGCAAAATGGTGTGATGGTTAATGCTTATTAGCTTCTCTGTTTTCCTGTTTTAACATTTATTTATTTTTTTTTTTTTGATTTTTGCAAAAAATCTGTTAACTTTGTCGGCAATTCTGGGAACTCTTAGTGTCTGGAGAGCAGGGGACAGGTGTGTCTTAATTCTTGCAATCCCTGATTTATGCGGGGCTTCACGATAGCATGATGATTCCCATTTTGGTAAGCAATTAATTAACTTATTTATTAACTAAAAACAAAGATGACTAAATGAAAAAGATGATTAGCCTTGCTATGTGCAAGACATCGCCAAAGACCTTGGTTCTATCTTTGCTGATGCTCGTTCTTACAATGCCGGCATTTGCTCAGGAACTGGTCAAAGGTGTCGTTATTGACAGCAGTGGCGAGTCGGTTATCGGTGCAAGTGTTTTTCAGAAGGACAACAGGAAGAACGGAACTGTTACCGACATCGACGGAAACTTTTCGCTTAAAATGCCAGGAGGTAAGGGCACGGTTATAGTGTCTTACATTGGTATGAAGCAGAAAGAAGTAAAAGTTAGTTCTGACAGATTGAACAGAATAACTTTGGAAGAAGACAATTCCCAGCTTGATGAAGTGGTGGTGGTTGGTTTCGGCCAGCAGAAGAAAGCATCTGTTGTAGGAGCTATCTCACAGACGACAGGTGAAGTTCTTGAGCGTGCTGCAGGTATCGGTAGCGTCGGTGCTGCCCTTACTGGTAACCTTCCGGGTATTGCAACCATTGCTTCTACGGGTCAGCCTGGTGAAGAGGACCCACGTATATACATTCGTGGTGCAGCTGCCTGGAATCAGGATGCTCAGCCCCTTATCCTTGTTGATGGTGTCAAGCGTGAAATTAAGTCAGTCGATGTTACATCGGTAGCTACTGTTTCAGTGTTGAAGGACGCATCGGCTACAGCTGTTTATGGTGTGGAAGGTGCTAACGGTGTTATTCTGATTACTACCAAGCGTGGTGTGGAAGGTAAGGCACGAATTGACGTTGGTTTCAATGCTACATTGAAAGCGGTGTCAAAACTTCCTCGTAAGTACGACTCATACGACGGCTATATGTGGCGCAACCAGGCAATCGAGCACGAGCTTGCTTTAGGCGGTGCTGCTTCTTGGGCATATTACCGTCCACAGACATTCATCAATAATTTCCGCAATCAGGACCATACCGTCAAGCCTCAATACGATGCCAATGGCAACTATCTTGGCGACTATAGTCAGGCGGAACGTTATCCAAACGTTGACTGGCAGGAAGAGATGTTCAAGGATTTCACCTTATCTTATAACACAAACATCAACTTCTCGGGCGGTACAAAGTTTGTCAAGTACTTCGTGGCATTTGACTTCCAGAATGAAGGTGACATGACAAGGATTTGGGATAACCATCAGGGATATGAGGGTGGTTATGCCTATAATCGTTTGAATGTACGTTCAAATCTTGATTTCCAGATTACAAAAACTACTCAGTTCAAGGTGAACTTGGCTGGTTCTAATGCGCAGCAGAAGACCCCACGTTATTATTATGGTAATAGTGGTGAGTTCTTCCAGCAGCAGAAATGGGCTGGTGCATACGGTATGGCACCAAACCTTTTTCCCGTTCAGTTCTCTGACGGGTCTTGGGGCTACTATCCGTTGGTTTCCAATATAGAGAACTCTCCTCGGAGCGTAGCAACGTCTGGTTATGAGCAGAAAACAATCACACGTGTGTTCACTGACTTTGCGCTTGAGCAGAATCTTGATTTCATTACGAAGGGTCTTGTCGCACGCGGTACAATCTCTTGGGACAACCAGTTCAATGAGGGTAATCGTGGTATTTCTGACTTACATAAAGTTAAGAATGCATACATACTCCCAGAAAATGGTGTGTTCCTTCCGGAGAATCTGATTGATGCAAGTACAGGTTTTGATTTCTACGAAAGTCGTGACTGGACTATAGAAGCAGGTAATGTCAGCTATACAAGCCGTGCAACGGAAATGTCGTTGCAGCTTTTCTGGGGGCGTCAATTGGGTGACCACAACATAACTCTTATGGGTAACTGGAAACGTCGTATCAGTGCAGGCAATGCTGACCTTGAGAATCGTCGTGAGGACTGGGTATTCCGTACCACCTACGATTTCAAGAGCAAGTATTTTGCTGAGTTCAATGGTGCTTATAACGGCTCACAGAAGTTCTCTCCAGAAAATCGTTTCGTGTTCTTCTGTTCGGGAGCTGCAGGCTGGATGCTCTCAGAAGAGAAATTCATGAAAAAACTGAGAGACAAAGGTATTGTTGATATGTTTAAAATCCGTGGTTCTATCGGTGAAATCGGTGATGACAATGCGGGTGAGCGATGGGCTTATCTTCCAAGATGGGAAGTGCTGAATCCGAATAATAATGGTACGGGCTATAAGATGGGTCTTGACGGCTCTGCCAGTCCATATATAGGTTATAAGGAGGCTGCAATTGCTAACCCAGACCTCCGTTGGGCAACGGTATTGAAGAAGAACATCGGTTTTGACTACGCATTCCTTGGTGGTATGTTTGCTGGTAGCTTCGACTGGTTCCGTGATGACCGTGTTGACATCTTTATATCTGGTGATGCTCGCGAGTCTGTGCCTTCATATTTTGGTGCGGCAAAGAACCCAGACATAAATAAAGGTGAAATGAAAAATTCTGGTTTTGAATTTGAACTTCGCTTTAATAAAGTGTTGAAGAATGGTATGCGTTTCTGGGCAAATACCAACTACACATACGCTCACAATAAGATTTTATTAAAGGATGACCCTGCATTGATTCCGTCTTACCGTAAGAAGCAGGGATATTCGCAGGGACAGTACTGGTCATTTATTGACAATGGGTTTATTGGCACTTACGACGAACTCTATAGCGTGCCTGCACGTAGAGAAAATGACGAACAGGTACTTATCGGTGACCATTATATCGTTGATTTCAATGGTGATGGTGTTGTTGACGACAATAATGACCAGGCTCCTTACGGATACACGGGAACTCCAGAGCATACTTACAATGCTACGATTGGCTGGGAGTGGAAGGGCTGGAGTATGTTTGCTCAGCTTTATGGTGTAACAGGTGTCACACGTGATGTTGGTCTTGCTTCTTTTAACAACCAGCTTCTCACAGTGTATGATAACGGTACATGGTGGAATCCTGTAGATGGGACTGGTGCAGTAGTTCCACCGCGCTTTACTACTCAGGTTTACTACAATGATGGCACACAGTATCTATACGATGGCTCCTATTTCCGACTGAAGAATGTGGAAGTTGCTTACACGTGGACCAAAGGCTGGGTTAAGAAACTTGGCTTTACAAGCCTGAAGGTTTATGTGAATGGTAACAACCTCTTCCTGATTACAAAGATGCCTGACGACCGCGAAAGTAACTACGGATTTAGTGGTGGTGGCGGTGCTTATCCTACCGTCAGACGTTATAATTTCGGATTCAAGCTTTATATTTAATTGCATATATCTATTATGAAATATTATAATAACATAAAATCCCTTTTGTGTGGTTCGCTGCTCCTTTTGGCTGGCGGTGCTTCCTTCACTTCTTGCACTGACTGGCTCGACAAAGACCCAGAGTCAATTGTGGCTGAGGATGAGGCATTTAAGAATTTTCGCAACTTTCAGGGATATATCGAGGAAATCTATGGCCTAATTCCTGATAAGGAGAAGGTTAACTATTGTACTGCCTGGAATTTTGGTGATGACGCAGTTCATAACACAGAAGGTTTTGCCCACATGGACCATCAGGTTGATTTGGGTAACTATCCTAACTGGTACTATAACAACCAGTGTTGGCTGAATGGTAACAGTAGCTCGCTTTGGCGAAACTCATGGTATAGTATCCGTAAGTGTAACATGGGTATTGAGAACATTAAGTCGCTTGTTGGTTCTGATGAAGAGCGTGACCTCTTGCTCGGGCAAATGTATTTTTTCCGTGCTTGGTGGCATTTTGAATTGATGTGTTACTTCGGAGGGCTTCCTTACATTGATGAGGCTTTTGAGGCTACAAACATTCCAGAGCTCCCCCGCCTTTCTTTTCAGGAATGTGCAGACCGTTGTGCAGAAGACTTTGAAAGAGCATACGACCTCCTTCCTATGGATTGGGATGAAACGCTTGCAGGTTCACAGACCATGGGAAAGAACGACCTGCGTATCAATAAATTCATGGCTCTCTGCTACTTAGGGAAATGTTATCTTTGGGCGGGTTCTCCACTCATGAAAGAGTTTGAGAAGGCCAAGGATGGTGGTGCTACCAAGCTTTTAGGCGCAAGTAAGAACGGCAAGACATACGACTATGATGAGAAATACTGTAGGTTAGCTGCTGAGACGCTTGGCAAGGCTCTTGAAATGGTCAATAAGGGAACTGTTAGGTATAAACTGGCAGAATTCAAGTATTCAAACATCTACGACCATGAGAAAGATGAAACTGCTGAGACTAATTACTCTGATATTTTCTATACTCATAGGCAGAGCTGGTTGATGCCAGGTTCTACTGAGGCTATTTTCCGTGGTCTTTCTCCTGAAGGGAATTCTTCCAACTGGAACTGTTCAAAGATTTTTGGTCCTAAGGTTGCTGGTTTGGTGGAGCATGATAATATCATTCATCACCCCACGGCAAACCTTGTTGACCAGTATGGTATGGCAAACGGCCAGCCAATCTACCTTGTACAGAATGGTGAGTATGTACTGAACCCGGCTTCTGGTTGGGACCCAGAGCATCCATATAAGAACCGCGACCCACGACTCTATCACGACATTGTGTTTGACGGTTTCCACTATGTGCTTAATATACAGCCTCTTAATGATGCTCAGAAGAAACTGGAATATTGCTCCCTTTATACGGGTGGTGATATGCGTGCGGTTACTAATGCCAGCAGTACGGGTTATTTCATACAGAAGTTGGTTCCTCACCAGTGTAACTTCGGTGATAAATGGTATGACTGGGACCACAACTTCCACTGTTATCTTCCTTATATGCGCCTTGCTGACATCTATCTGATGTATGCAGAGGCAAGAGCTGCCATCGCAAAAAGTCCGGCAGAGTTTAAGGACAGGACTGATTATTGTTCGCTGTCTGCTGTTGATGCCATCAATGCACTTCGTGACCGCGTAAACTCCAGCGACTGGCCGATGGAACGTGTGCAGGCTAACCTCATGGATACCAGAGAGCATTTTATCGATGAAGTACGTCGTGAGCGTGCTGTGGAACTTTCGTTTGAAGGCTTCCGCTGGTGCGACCTTCAGCGTTGGCTACTCCTGACGGAGCCTCCTTATACTGTGAAATACTCTCATGAGTTCGAGCGTTTGGAAAGCGATAGCTGGTTTAAGGACCATGACCCCAAGGATGCACGTGTTGGAAACTTCCATAAGGAAAAACTGATTACTCGTAATCTTAAAGAAAAGCATTACTGGTTCCCACTTCCTGACAAGGATGTTTACTTATACAAGGAGTTCCCCCAGAATCCAGGATGGTAAGACAATGGCAATTGATAATTTAATTGATAATTGACAATTTTATGAAACAAATAAAAACAAACATATTTCTCTTTGCCATGATTGCAGCCTCGCCACTGACGGTCAATGCCCAGACCGTTGACGACGGTGATTCTATCGTGGCTAAAAAGAAAGTCCATGTTGCTTTCCGCGACAAGGATGCCGACCAACTTCTTGGAGGTATTTCGTATGTTGACATGGAAGAGCTGCAGAAGAAGGATTACACCATGAGTAGCCTTGAAGATATGTATGCGCTGGTGGGCGGATGGAATGGCAATAACCTTTGGGGTATGGACAATGACCGCCTTGACAATAATGATAATGGTAATCTTCCGCTTGTTATTATTGATGGTGTGAAACGTCCGTCAAACAATGTGCTTCCTTCTGAAATTGAGCAAGTTACTTTTCTCAAGGGGGCGCAGGCCGTAGTGCTCTATGGCGCAAAAGGCGCAAAAGGTGCTATCCTGATTACTACCAAGCGAGGCAAGGTGGATGGCCTTCAGATTCAGGCCAACGCAAATGTTGGTTTCCATGTGGCAAAGGAATTCCCTGAGTATCTTGGCTCTGCTGAGTACATGACACTTTATAACGAAGCCCGTGCCAATGATAACCTTGTCCCCAAATACAGCCAGATGGATATCTACAACCATGCTGTAGGTCTTAATCCTTATCGTTATCCCAATGTAAACTACTATTCTGACGAGTATATCCGTAAGGTTTACAATCGTTCTGAAGCTACGTTGGAGATACAGGGTGGTGGTCAGCGTGCGCACTTCTATACGAACATCAACTATTATCGTAGTGAGGACCTCATTAATTTTGGCCATGCTAAGGATAACTATACCGACCGTCTTAGTGTGCGTGGTAATGTAGACCTTGTCATTAACAACCTCATCAAGGGTTATGCTAATGCAAGTGCTACGTTCTACAATGAGAACAAAAACAAGGGTAACTTCTGGGGCGAAGCTGCTACCATGCGTCCAAATTTCCCGGAAAATGCAGCACCATTGATTCCTATTGACATGGTTGACCCTAACGCCTCCAAGGCTCTTGCTATTTTGGGCAAGTCTCTCAACCTTCTTGGTGGAAGATATTTCCCTGGCGGAACGAAAGCCACCCAGACCAATGCTATTGCCGATTGCTATTTCGGTGGTAGAACAACGGGGGTCAGTCGTCAGTTCCAGTTTGATGCTGGGGTCATTTATGACATGAACAAGTTCTTGAAAGGCTTGACGTTCAAGACACAGTTTGCTATTGACTATGCGGCAAAGTATGACCTCTCCTACGATAACAAGTATGCTGTGTTCATTCCTACATGGAGTAATTATAATGCAAAGGATGTTATTGTTGGTATTGCTCAGCAGAACGATGAGCTTGTGACAGGTCACATGGCTATGTCAAATACAGCCTATCGCCAGACTATTAGCTGGAATGGTCATTTTGACTACGACCATACCTTTGCTGGTAAGCATCATGTTATAGGTATGTTCCTCGCTAATATGTTTACCACGACAGCCAGCAGCACATACCATCGATATGCCAATGCAAACTTAGGACTTCAGGGAGGTTACGACTATATGGGTCGCTACTTTGGCGAAGTGGCATTGGCAGGTGTGCATTCTGCCCGCCTTCCTGAAGGTCATCGTGAAGCTATCTCGCATTCTTTCACGCTTGGCTGGAACATAGCCAAAGAAAGTTTTATGAAGGGAAGCGGCATTGATGATTTGATGCTTAGTGCCTCATATAGTAATCTGAGTGAGGATATGGATGTCTATATGAATGACAATGAATATTATCTCTATGAGTCACAATGGAAAACAGGAGGTAGTGGCTTTACATGGAATGAAGGAACAAGCACAGACTTGACTTTTTCCACAATAGGTAGCAACCCCGCTCTTGATTTTATTCATCGCAAGGAATTTTCTGTAAGCCTGCGTGGTTCGTTCTTCAATAGGTTGCTCTCCACTGACCTTACATTCTTCAATACGGATATGGATGGCTTTATTATCCAAAATCCGACTATGTTCCCCTCGTATCTGTCGGGTGGTCTTTCTGGAGGTTCATTCAAGCCTGCTATCAATAATAACATCCAGAACCGTAAGGGACTTGACTTTAGTGTAACGGCTCAGAAGCAACTTGGTAAGGTTTACGCTGCTCTTGGAGTTGTCGGAACCTATCTCAAGACAAATTATGAGAAATACGATGAAATCGTAGAATTTGATAATCTCCGTGTAGAGGGACATTCTCTTAGTTCTCATCGGGGCTACAAGTGCTTGGGTTTCTATACATACGATGACTTCGATAAGAATGAAACTACTGGAAAGCTCACTTTGAAAAAGGAACTTCCTGAGCCGAAGCTTGGTGGTACCATCCAGCCTGGTGATTTGAAATACGAAGATGTAAATGGTGATGGCATCATTTCCGACAGAGATTTGGTAGACATTGGTGAGGCTGGTGCATACGGTGCTCCTCTTACAATGGGTGTAAACCTCACGCTCAAGTATAAGAACTTCACGCTCTTTATGCTTGGAAATGGACAGTTTGGTGCTTATGGGCTGAAGAACAATAGTTACTATTATATGAGTGGAGAAAGTAAGTATTCTGTCAATGTGCGTGGTCGTTGGACTCCAGAGACGGCAGATGTCGCTACCCATCCTCGTCTGACTACACTGACCTCGGCTAATGGTGCGGCATCTACATTCTGGCTCTATAGCACTGACCGTTTCAATCTCCGTAAGGTACAGCTTACCTATGACTTCCCTCAGGAAATGTTGAAAGGGAAGTATGTAAAGGCTCTCTCGATTTATCTGAACGGAAACGACCTCCTTACCATTTCAAAGGAGCATAAGTTGATGGAGACAAACGTGGGCTATGCACCACAGACTCGTTTCTATAACCTCGGTGTTAAGGTAACTCTCTAATAAAACAAATAGAAAATGAAGACAAAAAACATTATATTGTATTTAATAGGTCTCCTCGGTCTCTGCTCATGTCAGGATATGTTCGAGCCTGCAGATGAGAACAACCGACCAGAGGATGCCATGTACGAGGAGTCTAAGTATGCAGTTGGCTTGCTGATGTATGGCTATGGTCGTCTTCCCTATATTACGACCACGCAGACGGATGTTGCTACAGATGATGCTGTAACTAACTCGACAAATAGTATTTATCTGAAGATGGCCACTGGTACATGGACTTCAGACAACGACCCAATGTCTCAATGGAATAGTTGTAAGGATGGCATTCAGTATGTCAACCTGTTTCTTACCAAAGTTGAGTATGTCAAGTGGGCTCCAAGTGCTGTTTCCAAACAGCAGATGTTCGTTGACCGTCTGAAAGGTGAGGCATACGGCCTTCGTGCGCTTTTCTATTATTATCTGTTGCAGGCTCATGGCGGCTATGCAGACGATGGTGTACTCTATGGTGTACCTTTGCTGACAACTCCTGAAGACGGTAGTTCAAACTTCAATCAGCCACGTGCTACTTTTGCTGCTTGCGTGAAGCAGTGTTTTGATGACTGCGATAGTGCTATGGCATATCTCCCCATGGATTATGTAGACGTGGCAAAGGAGGATATCCCTGCAAAGTATCAAGTTTTGGGTGCGGAAGGCTCTGCTTACAACTCCGTGTTTGGTGTCAGGTCGAGAGGACTGATGTCTGCTAAGATTGCCGAGGCCATCAAGGCACAGGTCGCTCTTCTCGCAGCAAGTCCTGCATTCCGCGACCAGAGTGGTGTGACTTCTGCTGAGGCTGCAACGCTTTGTGCCAATGTGCTCAAACGCATTGGGGGATTAGAAGGATTTGACAAGAATGGTAATATTTGGTACAAGAATGCGACAAAGCTTGACCCAAATGCATCAGAAATGCCAGAAATCCTTTGGCGTGAAGACCGTAGAAAAGATGCAAGTCAGGAAAGGGAAAATTTCCCACCCACGTTGTTTGGCAATGGTCGCGTCAATCCGTCACAGAATCTTGTTGATGCATTCCCCATGCGTAGTGGTCGGCCTATTACAGACCTTAATTCTGGTTATGACCCGCAGAATCCATACGCAAACCGTGACCCGCGTCTTAGTGACAACGTCATTTATAACGGCACAACATTTAGAAGAACTGTTATTATAACAGGTACATATCCCAACGCGGCTGGTGAGAGAGATGACAACCTCAACAGTATCAGTACCTCAACGCGTACAGGTTATTACCTGAAAAAACTTCTCCGTGAGGAGGTCAGTCCACAGGCAAGTTCTCTTCTTGAGCAATGGCACGTCTATCCACGCATTCGTTATACTGAAATCTTCCTTGCATACGCAGAAGCAGCTAACGATGCATGGGGACCTAAGGCTGACCCTACTGGTATTGGTTTCACTGCATACGATGTCATCAAGGCTATTCGTGTGCGTGCAGGACTTGGAACAGACGAGATAGGACAGCTACTGCCTGAAGGCGATTCATATCTTGAAGAGTGCGCAGCCGACCAGGCCAAGATGACAGAGCTTATCCGTAACGAACGTCGTATTGAACTTTGTTTCGAGAACAAGCGCTTCTGGGACCTTCGTCGTTGGAAGATGCCGCTTAATGAAACAGTTAGGGGTATCCAGATTGACCGTCCTAACACAGATTCTGATGAGCTCACCTATACCATTGTTGAGGTTGAGGAACGTAAGTACGACAGTTCTTACCAGTGCTACGGTCCAATTCCGAAGGGTGAAGTGCTTAAATGGAGCAATCTCCAGCAAAACAAGGGCTGGAAATAAATAGTTTAAATACATATTCATTTTCATTATGATGAAACTTAAGAAATATATATACGGTGTAGCCTTGGGAGCACTCTCTCTCACATGTGCGTCTTGCTATAATACAGAGAATAAGTTCCCAGACTATGAAGGAGGCACAACAGCCTACTTTGCATATCAGAATCCAATACGTACACTCGTATTAGGTAATGACATTTACGACAATACGCTTGACAACGAGCACAAGTGTCGGATATGGTCAACAATGGGTGGGGCCTATCACGGACGTGATGCTGTCGTAGATTTTATTGTCGATGAGTCGCTTTGTGATAACCTTTGGTTTGTTGATGCAGGTGGAAACCCATCAGAGCCTGTGCGCCCTATGCCAAAAGAATATTATAGTCTTTTAGGCAATACCATTTCTTACAATGGTAAACCTCGTGGCTATGTGGAAGTGCAGTTTACTGATGCTTTCTTCAACGACCCTAAAGCCATTGAGAATACGTATGTCATTCCACTTCTGATGACGGGTGTTAAAGGTATTGACCATATTCTCACAGGTAAGTTACGTCCAGAGGTGACGGAAGCATCTCGCACGAATATAGAGGACTGGGCAGTTCCCGCAATGGACTATGTACTTTACTGTGTGAAGTATATGAACCCCTGGCAGGGTAAATATATTCGCCGTGGTGTTGACAATATAACGGAAAAAGGAGTTACGAAGACTATTGTCCGTAAGGACTTCTCGCTTGTTAACTCTGACCTTGAGCATTACAAGGAGAATCCTGTGAACCAGAATGATGAGGTATGTGGCATCACTACAAAGAATATATCCCAGGCAATCTTCCCTGTGTCTTTCAAAGTCTCTGGTAACGCTTCAGTGCCTTGCAATCTCATCCTCACGTTTGATGGTAACAAGTGTACCATATCTACCGATGATGAAAACGTAAAGGTTGAGGGCTCTGGTGAATTTATTACCAAGGGAACAGAGAAACCCGAATATAAGGATTACCAGTGGGGAAATGTCAACGGACAACCTGTTCAGCGTGATATCCTCCGTCTGGAATACAAAGTAAACTTCACCGAGAAGGACATTCAAGTGTCAACAAATGATACGCTGGTGGTTCAGACTCGTGAGGCAAACCAGAAAGAATTCTTCTCATTCCAATATGTTAAATAATAAATAGGAGGCTCAAGAATTATGAATAAGATTTTTAAAAATGGTCTCTTGATGTTGGCAGCAGGCGCACTGGTCGTTTCCTGTGCTGACTATAATGTGATGGACGATTTTACGGCAGAACCAGACCCTACTTTCAAGGAGCCATACAAGGACTATGCTCCTGTTAAGTCGTACATTGACCGAGATGCTTATCCTAATATGTCGCTCGGTGCAACACTTAAGATAGCAGATTTTAATAAGCAGGAATTGGCTCATGCTGCAGCAATCACCAATTTTGATAACGTTACTTTTGGTACTTCTCTGATGTCTGGTACCATCGTCAATCAAAAGGGTGTGATGAACTTTCTGGCCATGAGTGACCTTCTTGACCATACGGAGGAAATTGGTGCTGAAGTATTCGGTAGTCCTATTGCTGCAAATGCCAATCAGGCTGACGAATGGCTGAGCGTGCTTACGGCTCCTATTGAAATAGTAGTGGACCAGATTCAGGATATGTCTGTTGACTATACCACGATGGAGACATTTACAGGTACAGCATTAAATAGTAAGAAGCCAAGTATCAAAAAGAATTACGATGGCAATGACAATGCACTTATGCTTCCTGTAAGAGCAAAAGCTTACATAGTGGAAGGCTTTGATGTTGACCCACAGGGTGAATATACTATCACTTTCAATGCTCGGACTGATGGGGATGAAAGTGTTATATGTACGTTTGCTGGCAACAAGATTCAGGAGGGTAAAACTGACAAAAAGTACTCTATCAAAGGAGGTAAATGGACTAAAGTCGTTGTTGAGGCAAAGCCGGCAGAGGGCGAAACAGCGGGATACTTGATGCTTGAGGGTAACTATAACTTTGCTGTCTATATTAAGAATGTTTCGGTAGTTCACACTCCTGACAACCATCGCCCACAGACTGCTGAGGAGATAAGGGATACCATAAACTATGCGCTTAATGCATGGTGCGATGGATTGATGAAGATTAACAAGGGACGTATCAAGTCGTTTGACCTCATCGATGAGCCTATCGATGTTAAGGCTGAACTGGAGAATGGTATGTTTGACCTGAAGCATTCTACCGAAAAGATATTCTGGCAGGATATCTTTGGCAGTGAGAACTATGCTCCTGTAATATCAAATGCCGCAATTACTGCCTATAAGAACTATGAGGGCGATGCCTCTGAGTTGAAGTTCTTTATCGGTGAGTCAGGCCTTGATGATGCCAAGAAGCTGGAAAGTCTCAAATACTGGATTGATATTTGGGAGGAAAAGGGAGCAAAGATTGACGGTATCAATGCCAAGCTGAACCTTACCTATAGCGAGGATGAGGCAACGCAGGAGGCTAATAAGAAATCTTTTGATGACCTTCTTATGAATCTGGCTTCTACAGGCAAACTCATTCGTCTCTCTAACTTTGACATCAAGTATCAGGATGCGACAGGTGTAAATGTGCCAGCAACAGGTACAGCAACTATCCCAGGCATCACAGACGAACAGCGTCAGAAGCTGGCCGACTACTATGCCTATGCTATTAAAAGCTACATGAACAAGATTCCGCATGAAAAGCAGGCAGGTATTTGTAAAGGCAATATGGCTGACACGACCGACCCTGTAGGTCTTTGGGCTGTTAGCAAGACTGATGGTTGGGTACGCACTGCCACATACAAGGCATTCTGTGATGCTCTTAGCGGAAAGTAACGATATTTTTATCTATTATATTTATTATTAACTAAATTTGTTTCATTATGAAAAAAGTGTTTACACTTCTTGCTTTCTTGACATGCTTCTTGGGAGCAAAGGCAGAGTGGGTAGAAGACTACAAGGTTGACTATTCTACTTATTCTGGTTTCCCATTCTATGTAATGGGGTATGTACCAGAGTGGATTGACGGTGTGATGACCGACTTAGGTGGTAATTACAGGTATGTTGCAACGGTTGATGACAAGGGTAATCCTGCTGAAGAAACCAGCGACGTTATTGTCAAGACACATCAGGGCGTTGAGTATTACAGACTTCCCAACGATGGTACATGGCATCAGTATTTCATTGCGAATGAAATTCCTACAGAGATTGATGGTTCTTACACTATTAAAGCAATGGTAAGAGCTTCAGAAACTTGTACTATCAACGTCAATATGCAGTGGAACTGGTCGGGAGGTTCGCTTAGCAAAGATGTTACTATTGGCACAGAATGGGCCGAGGTCGAATGGGAGTATAGTGGTATCGCTGGTACTTCTTGTTGGCTTGTTGCACAGCCAAATACTGCTGCCACCATCGAATGGAAGTATCTTACCGTTAGTCATAATGCAAAGGCACAGAGACCTATTGAATGGCTTGAGCAGCTGACAAATGGTGATGCTGAGAAGTCATGGAAGGAGCTTGGTCTTGACGAGGTTAAATTCGATGACATGGAGAATAACTTCAATATTTGCGCTTGGGGTAAGGTAAAAGGTCAGAATGTGAGCGAGTCAGGTAGTTGGGACCCATTCCCTGCTACCATTGAAGAAGAGGGTAATGGTAACCATGTATTCGTGGTTCATGCTGCTCTTGCCGACAGTGAGGAAGGTTCTGCATGGGACAACCAGTTCTGGATTCAGTCTCCTAAGTCTTGGAAAGAAGGTACACAGATTAAGGTTCACTTCCGTTACAAGGCTTCACAGAACGCTAAGGTACCAACCCAGATTCATGAGCAGAAACCATCTGATTATCTCCACTGGAATGCTATTGGTGACATTAACTTCACAACAGAGTGGCAGGAGATGGATAAGGTCTTTACATTCGACAATTCAATGGGTGGCGGTTGGTCAATCGCATTTAACCTCAACGAGGAGGTTAAGGACCCAACAGACTTCTATTTCGATGACCTTTCTTGGCAAATCATGAAGCTGGATGAGGGCTATTTCGTTGCAGGTTCTAATCCTGCTGAAGGTCTTGAGTATGACTTAGACAATGCTGTTGAGTTTGTCTATGACGAGAATGAGGAGTGTTATGTTGCTACTGTTGGTGAGAAGAATGCATATGTTTCTCAGGTTATGATTTCTACCATTCGTGGTAATGATGCAGCATTCAAGGGCGCTACTCTTAAGCCTGAAGGCGAAATCGTTCCTGGCAAGTGGTTGGATTATAAAGAGGCCAGCCTTGCTAAGGTGACTCTCCCGGGTGTTGGTATCTGGAATGTTTTCGTTGACCCAGATGTTAGGAAAATGTCATTTGAACTGGTTGAGGGTTCTCTCACAGAGAAGCCTGAAATCAATCCTAACCCAACTGTTGTTGTTGTGAAGGGTCAGGAGAGAGACGACCTTAGCGACAATAGCGATGGAGTTAGAGAAGAAGAAGGTGGTACTGGTGAGGCTTGGGACAACCAGTTCTTCATTGTTGCTAACCGCGAGCTTCAGGCTGGTGAGGAAACAGTTGTTGAGTTCAAATACTTTAGCACTGTTGAAGCTAAGACTACTACACAGTGTCACGTTGGACCTGGTGAATACAAGTTCTGGAACTGTATCGGTGATGTAGTATTTACTCCAGAGGAGCAGACTTTCTCAAAGGAATTCACTATTCCTGCTGATGCCGATGGCATGAAGTCTATCGCATTCAACATGGCTGAAATCAAGGGAGCTTGTGACTATACCATCAAGGACATTGTCTGGAAGCTTAAGGATGGCTCAGCCTCTCTTATCGACCAGACTGGTACCAAGAACTTCTACGTTAAGGAAGGTGCTGGCACTGCTCCATACGAGTTCGGTACTACCGATGGTATTAGCAACATAGTTACTAACAACACTGTTTCTACCGCTACATACAACGTTGCTGGTCAGCGTGTATCTAACGATTACAAGGGTATCGTGATTAAGAACGGTAAGAAGTACATTGTTAAGTAAGGAACCATAGGTATTAACACCTATTATACAATAATGACAGCAGCTACATCCATTGTAGCTGCTGTTTTTTATTGTAATCACCTTCATCCAGCCTTTAGTATCTCCTTCTGTCCTCTTTGGTATCTATTTCGGTATGCTTTAGTATCTAAAGACTACATAAACAGATACTACTAATAATGGCAATAGATACTGGAGTACACTAAAGGAGATACTTTATATGTAGCTCTATAAATATATAAAAAATGAATGTCTTACTAATGATTATTTTGTTTTTTCTTTTATTTTCCTTTGAAACCAGATGGATTTTTTTCTAGCCTTTACCT
>CAMWKZ010000064.1 GCA_947174945.1 uncultured Prevotellaceae bacterium
ACTGCCACTTGTCTGGCGAGCAGTTGTTGTGCTATGCCCAGAATCTGGTATTGGAAAACTGCACCTTCGACAGAGCGTGCGACCGTGTGTTTGAGTATTCAGTTGTCGAGGCAGACATCCGTGGGCATATTGAGAATATCAAGAACCCTACCAGCGGCCACATCACTGCCGACAGCATCGGTTCGATTACCATTGACGAGAACGTGCGCCAGCCGAATAACTGTGTGATAGAACAAAGAGGATAAGAAACATTAAGCATAATGAAATACAACTTTGACGAACTAACAAAGCGACGTGGCACAGGCTGTGTGAAATGGGACGAGGCTCCGTCGCCCGATGTCATCCCGATGTGGGTGGCCGATATGGACTTTGCCGTAGCCCCTGCCATTCAGGAGGCTATTCGCAAGCGTGCCGAGCACCCTGTGTTTGGTTATACCTACGTGCAGGATGACTACTACGAGGCAGTCATCTCATGGTTCCGGCGGCGTCACCATTGGACGATAAACCGCGAGCACATCTTGTACACCACTGGTGTGGTCCCCGCTATGTCCGTAGCCATCAAGGCACTGACCCTGCCGGGCGAGAAGGTGCTGATACTGTCGCCCGACTATAACTGCTTTTTTAGCAGCGTAAAGAACAATGGTTGTGAAGTGGTGGAGAGCGTGTTACGGATGAACCGCAACTCACAAAACAAGTTTGAGGTTGACTGGGAGGATTTCGAGGCCAAGTGCGCTGACGAGAAATGCACCGTTTTCCTGCTTTGTAACCCTCACAACCCGACAGGGCGCGTATGGACGCGCGAGGAGCTGCAGCGCATGAGCGACATCTGCCACCGCTATCAGGTGCGTATCGTCAGTGACGAAATTCATGGCGAGCTTATCATGCCGGGCCATCAGTTCTGCCCGATGGGCACAGTCGACGAGTCGGCCATTGCCCTGAACTCGCCGTCCAAGTCGTTTAACATCGCTGGTTTGCAGACTGCCAACATCATTTGCACCGATACAGCTACGCGCCGCCGAATAGAAAGAGTTATCAACATCAATGAAGTGTGCGACCTGAACCCTTTCGGCCCCGTAGCCCTTATTGCCGCTTACAACGAGAGCGAGGACTGGCTCGACGAGCTAAACCAGTACATCTGGGGCAACTATACCACGCTGTGCGACTTTGTTGCCAAGTACATCCCCCAGTGGAAGGTCATGCCCATGGAAGGCACTTATCTTGCATGGGTAGACTGTTCGGGCTGTTGCGACGACATGGCTGCCTACTGCGACCGCATATTGCAGGGTGCAAAGGTGTGGCTCAACCCCGGTACGATGTACGGCCCCCAGTCGGGGCAAGGCTACCTGCGCATCAACATGGCCTGTCCGCGCAGCCTTATGATGGAGGCACTGAATAGAATTAAGGAATTTATAAATAAAGAAGTATGAAGCGAAATAGTGAAGTAAACGCATGGTCAGTGACATGGGGTGTCGTTATGGCCATCTTGTTCTCGGCAGCCGCCGCCTATCTGGGACTGAAGGTAGGTCAGGTGTTTGAGGCCGCCATCCCTATTGCCATTATTGCCGTAGGCGTGTCAACGGCAGCCAAGCGCAGCAATGCCCTGCGTGAGAATGTGATTATCCAGTCGATAGGTGCCTGTTCGGGTGCCGTGGTGGCAGGCGCTATCTTTACGCTGCCTGCCATCTACATCCTGCAAGCCAAATATCCAGAGATGTCGGCTAACTTCCTCAAGATATTCATCGCCTCGCTGTTGGGCGGCGTATTGGGCATTCTGTTCCTGATACCTTTCCGCAGATACTTTGTCGAGGCACCGCAAGAGCAGTTCCCCTTCCCAGAGGCAACGGCCACCACGCAGGTGCTGAAGAGCGGTGACGAAGGCTCGTCGCAGGCCAAGCCCCTGCTGTTTGCCGGTTTGGTAGGTGGCCTTTACGACTTTATTGTGGCCACTTTCGGCTGGTGGAACGAGAACGTAACGAGCAGGATGCTGCCCTTCGGCGACGATGTTGCCGAGCGCACGAAACTGGTGTTCAAGAACAACACGGGTGCCGCAGTGCTCGGACTGGGCTATATCATCGGTTTCCGCTACGCCCTTATCATCACCCTCGGCTCTCTGTTTGTGTGGTGGCTGATAGTGCCGGGCATGGCCCTGCTGTTCCCAGACACCGTGCTGAACCAGTGGAACCCCGCTATTGAGACGGCTGTGGGCAATATGTCGCCCGAACTGATATTCACCTCATACGGCAAGTCGATAGGTATCGGAGCCATTGCCATGGCAGGTATCATCGGCATCATCAAGTCGTGGGGCGTTATCAAGAGTGCGGTGGGACTGGCCACGAAAGCAGGAGCAGCCACAGACGCACAGCCTACGGAGCAGCAAGACCTGCCGTTCCGCTTTATCGCTGTTGCCGCTGTGCTGACGCTCGTTGTCACCTTCCTGTTCTTCTGGTTCGGTGTGATGGACGGCAACCTGCTGTTTGCCCTGATGGCTATCGTGCTGACAGCTGTCATCGCCTTCCTCTTTACCACTGTTGCAGCCAATGCTATCGCCATCGTAGGCTCCAACCCTGTTTCGGGCATGACGCTGATGACCCTTATTCTGGCCTCCGTCGTGATGGTGGCCGTCGGACTGAAGGGTACGGGCGGCATGGTGGCTGCCCTGATTATGGGCGGTGTTGTCTGCACGGCTCTTTCAATGGCTGGCTCGTTCATTACCGACCTGAAGATAGGTTACTGGTGCGGTACGGCACCTAAGAAGCAAGAGACATGGAAATTCCTTGGCACGCTCGTGTCGGCAGCCACCGTTGGTGGTGTCATGATGCTGCTGAACGAGACCTACGGCTTTGCCTCGGGTGCGCTGGCAGCCCCGCAGGCTAATGCCATGGCAGCCGTGATTGACCCGCTGATGAACGGTGTCGGCGCTCCGTGGCCGTTCTATGCACTGGGAGCCGCCATTGCCGTTGTCCTTACTTTCTGTAAGGTGCCTGCACTGGCTTTCGCGCTGGGTATGTTCATCCCGATGGAGCTTAACGTGCCGTTGCTGATTGGCGGTGCCGTCAGCTGGTATGTCACCAGCCGCTCGAAGGACGAGGCCGTCAACAAGGCCCGTGGCGAAAAGGGCAACCTGATAGCCTCTGGTTTCATTGCCGGTGGTGCCTTGATGGGTGTGCTCAGTGCGCTGCTGCGCTTTGGCGGTTTCAACCCCATCAACGAGGCGTGGCTGGCCAACCCGCTGAGCGAGGCTTGCGCCCTTGTTGCCTACATACTGTTAATAGGGTACTTCGTCAAGGCTACGAAAACAAGATAAGGACGGATATGAGACAACTGCTGACTGCCTTTCTGCTGCTGACAGCCCTCGGCCTACAGGCCAAGGACTATAACATCATGGACTGGGGTGCCAATAATAACCTGAAGTACAATAGCACGCAGGGCATCCAAAACGCCATCGACATCTGTTCCAAGAATGGCGGTGGGCGTGTGGTGGTGCCTGCCGGCGAGTATAGGATGGGCACTATCATCCTGCGTAGCAACGTCCGCCTGTATCTGGAGCAGGGCGCAACGCTCTATGGCTCAACCGACCTGAAGGACTACCAGCGGGTGAAGTCCAGCTACCAGTCGCTGCGTACCAACGTGGAGACCATCCAGCTCATCTATGCCGACTCGGTGGAGAACGTCACCATTGACGGCTACGGCACCATTGACGGGCGGGGCAGCGTGTTCCCCAAGCTGTCGTGGGACGACGAGGGCATCACCCGTCCGCACCTGCTGCGCTTCATCCAGAGCCGCAACATCGTCATCAAGAACATCACGCTGCGCAACAGCGGTTGCTGGATGCAGCACTATCTGGCCTGCGACCGCGTGCGCATTGACGGCATCAAGGTGACTAACCGCAACAACTATAACAACGATGCGCTGGACTTGGACGGCTGCCACGACGTGGTAGTCAGCAATATGATTGCCGATTCCGACGACGACGCTATCACCCTCAAGTCGACCTCGCCACGCCTCTGTGAGAACATCACCATCCAGAATTGCATCGTGTCGTCGCACTGCAACGCCGTCAAGCTGGGCACCGAGACCAACGGCGGGTTCCGTAACATCACGATTCGGGGCATCGTCGTCAAGCCCAGCAGTGACCAGTCGAGCCAGTTCTTTGGCAAGCCCATCGGCATATCAGCCCTTTCATTGGAGATTGTCGACGGCGGCACGATGGAGAATGTCAGCGTTAGCGACCTGATGGTGACAGGCACCGAGTCGCCCATCTTCGTTAGATTAGGGCATCGTGGCCGTGGCTGGTTGCCCGGTCAGAAAATAGAGAAGGTAGGGCAGATGCGGGGCCTATATATAAATAATGTACGCGTAAGAGACGCTGGTTCCTACGGGTGCAGCATCACCGGGCTGCCGGGCCATCCCGTCGAGGATGTTCACGTGTCGAATGTCAGCATTCATTACAAGGGCGGTCAGCCCAAGACGACCATTCCCGCTGACGAGAAAGCCGCCGAATATCCCGAGGCGACCATGTGGGGACCGCTGCCTGCCAAGGGTTTCTTCGTGCGCCACGCCCGCAAAGTGAGTTTCGATAACATTGAAACCTACGGGACGGAGACGGACGAGCGACCTGAGTTTGTCTACGAAGACGTGGAATGATGAACAGAATCGTCCTCTTGCTATTCAGCCTTGCCGTCCCGCTGCTGTTGCCAGCCCAGCCGTTGGAGTGGGGCGACCAGCATAACGGCACCTATAAGAACCCCGTGCTCTGTGCCGACTTTAGCGACCCCGATGTCATCCGCGTTGGCAACCGCTACTATATGGTTGCCAGCGACTTCCACTTCATGGGTATGCAGGTGCTGGAGTCTGAAGACATGGTTAACTGGCGCTACGCCAGTCAGATTTTCCAGCGCATCGGCGAGCCTGGCTGGGATGCCATGCAGCACTATGCCGGTGGCTCGTGGGCTCCCGCCATTCGCTGGCACAACGGGCTGTTTTACGTCTATTTCTGTACCCCTGACGAGGGACTTTATATGTCGACCGCTGCCGATGCCCACGGCCCGTGGTCGCCGCTGCACTTAGTCAGACGCATAGAGAAGTGGGAAGACCCCTGTCCCTTCTGGGACGATGACGGACAAGCCTACTTAGGGCGCAGCCGCCATCGTGCCGGCCCGATTATCGTACACCGTATGTCGCCCGACGGCCGTCAGTTGCTGGACGACGGCGTGACGGTCTACACGGGTCCCGTGGCCGAAGGCACGAAGCTGATGAAGCGTAACGGCTGGTACTACCTGATTATCCCCGAGGGCGGTGTTGGGCAAGGGTGGCAGACCGTGCTCCGCTCGCGCAACATCTACGGCCCCTACGAAAAGCGTGTCGTCTTGGAACAAGGCTCCACCAGCGTTAACGGCCCGCATCAAGGGGCTTTGGTCGACACCCCCGATGGGCAGTGGTGGTTCTATCACTTTCAGGAAACACCCGTGCTGGGGCGCGTGGTACACCTGCAACCTGCCCGCTGGCAGGACGACTGGCCGCTGATGGGCGTTGACATCGACGGCAACGGCATTGGCGAACCCGTGCCCGTGTGGACAAAGCCGCTTGCCGTTGCCACCGACTACAGCCTGCAGACCGATGACAATTTCAACAGTGCGCTGGGCTTGCAATGGCAGTGGAACCACAATCCGCACAACGACCACTGGAGCCTTGATGAGCGTCGTGGCTGGCTGACCCTTCGTGCGCTGCCAGCCGACAGCTTGAAGCAGTGTCGCAACCAGCTGACGCAGAAGGTGATGGGATTTCAGAGCGAAAGCACCACCCTGCTTGTTGCCCAAGGCTCGGCTTATCGTGCTGGCCTTTTCTGCTCGGGCAAGCAGTTCTGGGGCATCGGCTTGTGCCCCGAGGGTGTCTTTCTGGAAGCCCACGGCCAACATCAGCTTATCAGGCGCGGCAAGTTTTCCAAGCTCTATCTTCGCATCACTAACGACTGCCGTCAGAACCGCCATCAGTTCAGTTATAGCACCGATGGCCGCTGTTATATTCCTGCTGGCGAGGCCTTTCCACTGCGTGCAGGCTATTGGAAAGGCATACGCACAGGCCTTTTCTGCTATGGCACTGACGGCTCGGCACACTTTGATTTTTTCCGTCAAACGGTACTCCAATGACAGTAAGACCCGTTCCCTCCCCCGGAAAGAACGGCTCTTACCCTTGGAAAGAACGGTTCCTTCTCGGGGAAAGAACGGCTCTTTCTCCCGTCTGGGGCTGCGAAGTATTAATCTAAATTAAAACGTAGGTGATAATGCTCGCGGTTCGGATATTTTTTGTATCTTTGCAAAAGCGAAAGAAACTAAAGCAAATTGAAACAAACGATGAGGACGAATTATGAAATACGCTATGCTGCACATCCAGACGATGTAAAGCATTATGACACGCAGCGCCTGCGCCGCGACTTTCTGATGGAGCGGCTGTTTGCCCAAGACGAGGTGAATATGGTCTATTCCATGTACGACCGTATGGTGGTGGGCGGAGCCATGCCCGTCGGCGAGGTGCTGACGCTCGAGGCTATCGACCCGCTGAAGGCTCCGTGCTTTACCCATCGTCGCGAGGTGGGTGTCTACAACGTGGGCGGTGCT
This sequence comes from uncultured Prevotellaceae bacterium, assembly GCA_947174945.1. Taxonomy (GTDB): domain Bacteria; phylum Bacteroidota; class Bacteroidia; order Bacteroidales; family Bacteroidaceae; genus Prevotella. Next base: position 6,615 of record CAMWKZ010000064.1, read on the forward strand.
GGCACCGTCAAGGTCGGTGACGAGGTGTTTGAGCTGGACTACAAGGAGGCTCTCTACATCGGCAGCGGCGACCGCGAGGTGGTGTTCAGCTCGAAGGACGGCAACAAGCCCGCCAAGTTCTACTTCAACTCGGCTACGGCTCACACGTCGTACCCCTGCAAGAAGGTGAACAAGCAGAACGCAGTGGTGGCCCACATGGGTTCGCTGGAGATGTCAAACGAGCGCGATATTAACAAGATGCTGGTCAATCAGGTGCTGCCCACGTGCCAGTTGCAGATGGGCATGACCGAACTGGCTCCGGGTTCAGTGTGGAACACTATGCCGGCTCATGTACACTCCCGTCGCATGGAGGCCTATTTCTATTTCGAGCTGCCCGACGACCAAGCCGTGTGCCACCTGATGGGCGAGCCGCAGGAGACACGCCACATCTGGATGCACAACGAGCAGGCCGTGCTGTCGCCCGAATGGAGCATCCACTCGGCAGCAGCCACCCATAACTATACCTTCATCTGGGGCATGGGCGGTGAAAACCTTGACTATGGCGACCAAGACTTTTTCCAAATTACTGATTTAAAATAAAAACAAAACTATTATGGCAAATCCATTTTCATTGGAAGGTAAGAACGCGTGGATTACGGGCGCGTCTTACGGCATCGGCTTCAACATTGCAAAGGCATTTGTAGCCGCAGGTATTAAGAACATCATCTTTAACGACATCAACGAAGCTGCTCTGGAGCGTGGTTTGAACAACTACAAGGAGGCTGGCATCGAGAACGTTCACGGCTATGTATGCGACGTGACTGACGAGGAGGCCGTCAAGGCCCTGGTGGAGAAAATCCATCAGGAGGTTGGTCAAATCGACATTCTGGTCAACAACGCCGGTATCATCAAGCGCATCCCCATGCACGAGATGAAGCGCGCAGAGTTCCAGCAGGTGATTGACGTTGACCTCGTGGCTCCCTATATCGTTAGCTCGGCTGTCATCCCTGAGATGATGGAGCGCCGTGAGGGTAAGATTATCAATATCTGTTCTATGATGTCTGAGCTGGGTCGTGAGACCGTTTCTGCATACGCAGCAGCCAAGGGCGGCCTGAAGATGCTGACCCGCAACATTTGCTCAGAGTACGGTGAGTACAACATCCAGTGTAACGGCATTGGCCCGGGCTACATTGCTACGCCCCAGACTGCTCCGCTGCGCGAGCTTCAGCCCGACGGCAGCCGCCATCCGTTCGACTCGTTCATCTGTGCTAAAACGCCCGCCGGTCGCTGGCTGGACCCCGAGGAACTGGGTGGCCCCGCAGTGTTCCTTGCTTCGCACGCTTCCGATGCCGTCAACGGCCATGTGCTGTATGTAGACGGTGGTATTCTGGCTTACATTGGCAAACAGCCCAAATAAGTCACTTCGTGGCAACAAAAAAGGGACATCTTGAAAAGACGTCCCTTTTATTTTTCTTGACAAAGTTTACTTGTTAACAGCCTCGGCCAGCTCGGCACCAGCCTTGAACTTAGCCACCTTCTTGGCAGCAATCGTAATCTTCTCCTTCGTAGCGGGGTTGATGCCTTCGCGGGCGGGCTTCTCAGAAACGGCGAATGTGCCGAAGCCAACCAGCTGAATCTTATCGCCCTCTACAAGAGCATTCTTGATAGCCTCTACGGTAGCGTCAAGGGCCTTCTTGGCGTCAACTTTGGTCAGGCCTGCGCCCTCGGCAATCTTGCTAATTAATTCTGTCTTGTTCATAATTTTACCAATTTTAAATGAATTATTGTTAGTTAAACGTTAGATTCCTGACGCAAATATAGAATAAAGTTGGCAATTCACAAATAAAAAAAGGAGAAAAGTTGCTTTTTTACCGTAAAAAAGTCTGTATTGTCCCCAAAACGTGCCCAAAAACAGATATTTTTCGTAATTTTGCACACGAGACACTATCAATAGAGTGAGTAGAAATCGTAAATAGTAAAATCGTAAGTATGAATACAATACCTCCTATGACCAAGAACCTGCTGGTCATCAATATATTGGCTTTCGTGGCCACTTGGGTGCTGGAGCGCAGTGGCATTGACCTGACGGCGCTCTTGGGTTTGCACTTCTTTCTGGCCGGTGATTTCCATGTCTATCAGTTTATTACCTATATGTTCCTGCATGGCGGCTTTACGCATATTCTCTTTAATATGTTCGCTTTGTGGATGTTTGGCAGTGTGGTAGAGCGTGTGTGGGGCCCAAAGAAATTCCTTTTTTATTACATTGTCTGTGGCGTAGGTGCTGGTCTGATACAGGAGTTAGTGCAGTATTCTAACTATGTCATACAGGGTATGGCCACCTATCAGTATGTAAGTGCGGGTGGCGTGCAGATGACAACGGATGCTTATATCAACCTGTGGACAACCATTGGTGCCTCGGGTGCCGTCTATGGCATCTTGTTGGCCTTTGGTATGACATTCCCCAACGAGCGGTTGTTCATCATCCCCTTCCCGTTTCCCATTAAAGCTAAGTGGCTGATTGTGGGTTATATTGCCATTGAGTTCTTCTCGGCCATGAGTGGGCCGGGCGACGGTGTGGCTCACATGGCCCATCTGGGCGGTATGTTGTTTGGCTTTCTGCTCATTCGCTATTGGCAAAAGCATCCCGATTCCAGCCAGCGGTTTGGGCGTAGTCGTGGGCAGGAGTTCTTCGACAATATGAAACGGCGGTTTGACGAGCGCCAGCAGCATGGCAGCCACATGAAGGCAGAGCAGACTCAGGCAGGTGGTCAGCGCGGCGAGACGGACGAGGAGTATAACGCCCGTAAGCGCAAGAACCAAGAGGAAGTTGACGCTATACTGGACAAAATCCGCAAGAGCGGCTACGACAGTCTGACGAAAGAGGAAAAGCAGAAACTATTTGACCAGAGCCGCCAGTCGTGATTAAGCAGTTAAAGACATTTACTGTGCAGCTGCTGACAGGGGCTAATATTGCCACCATTGTCGTGCTCCTGCTGGTAGGGTATAGCGACCGCCTGAACCCTACCGACCATCCTATGCTGTCGACAGTGGGTATGACGTTCCCTTTCTTCTTGCTGGCTAACATGGGTTTCCTGTTCTTCTGGCTTATTTTCAAGTGGAGCAGGGTCTGGGTGCCTGTGGCAGGCTTCTTTCTCGCGTACGTACCTATCAGTATATATATGCCGATTCATCCTGCTCAGGATGTGCCTGAGGGTGCTATCAAACTTATCTCCTATAACGTCTGTTGCTATGGCGGCAACTATAAGTATGAGGATGGCTTCGGGAAGGTGGCCGAGTATCTGCGTGACCAGCAGCCTGACATCGTTTGTGTGCAGGAAGATGCCGACACGTGGCGGCGCTACGTGTTTCAGGAGTATGCCAAGTTCCTGCCCTATAACGACACGCTAATACTGACTAATAATAATTTGACAATCAATGCCTTGGGCATTCATACCCGTTACCCTATCGTGAAGCGTGAACGGCTTGCCTATGACTCGAAGGCCAATGGTAGCGGGGCTTGGTGGCTTCAGGTTGGGGATGACACGCTAATCGTGGTGAACAACCACTTTGAGAGTTGCCATCTGACAAAGGAGGACCGCCAGCAGTATCGGCAGCTTATCAAGGGGGAAATACCGCGCGATTCGGTGCGCGCAGAGTCGCAGTTATTGCTGGTCAAGTTAGCGGAAGCCAATGCCAAGCGGGCCGCTCAGATTAGGAAAGTAAGGCAGTATGTGGAGGAGCATTCGGCTTACCCCATCATTGTCTGTGGCGACTTCAACGACAACCCTATTTCCTATTCCCGTCACGAGATGGCTAAGGGGTTGACCGACTGCTTCGTCAGCACTGGACGAGGTGTCGGTTTGTCGTATAATCAGAAAGCCTTTTCGTTCAGAATTGACCACGTTTTCTGCTCGAAAGATATCCAGCCGTATAATTGTCAAATAGATAACAATATGGACGCAAGCGACCATTATCCAGTGCTGTGCTGGCTAAAAATAAGATGAAAACCATGAAAAAGGTATGAATTTCAGTAATAAATTTCGGTAAGTGGAGAAAAATAAGTATATTTGCAGGCTACAATAGCTCAAAATGGCAGAATTATAAATTAAACAACATAATAAACAAAATGCAAAACAAAGGAATTGTAAAAATCGTTGCAATCGTTCTGATTCTCGTTTGCTGCTTCTATCTTTCCTTCTCGTTTGTGACCCGCTACCACGAAAACAAGGCAGCGGCTATGGGCGAAGAGGCTGGTCAGGAGTATCTCGACTCAATCATGAACGAGAAAGTGTACTGCGGAATCTATTCGTTCAAGCAGTGCCGCGAGATGGAAATCGGCCTGGGTCTTGACCTGAAGGGCGGTATGAATGTGATTCTTGAGGTGTCGGTGCCCGACGTTGTTGACGTGCTGGCTGACCACAAGACGGATGCTGCCTACAAAAAGTCAATGGAAGAGGCCAAGAAGGAAGAGGAGACCAGTCAGGACGACTTTATCTCATTGTTTGTCAAGTATTGGAAGAAGAACTCTAACGGTCGCCCCTTGGCTGCCGTGTTCGCTACCCAGCAGATGAAGGGCAAGGTAAGCACCCAGTCGACCGACTCTGAGGTTGAGGCTGCACTCCGTGCTGAGGTGCAGTCTGCTGTGGACAACTCGTTCAACGTGGTGCGCAACCGTATCGATAAGTTCGGCGTTGTTCAGCCCAATATCCAGAAGCTGGAGGGACAGGCTGGCCGTATCATGGTTGAGATGCCTGGCATTAAGGAGCCTGAGCGTGTTCGTAAGTTGTTGCAGGGTTCGGCTAACCTTGAGTTCTGGGAGACTTATAATTCACAGGAGATTTATCCGTTGCTGGCTCAGTTGAACCAGAAGTATGCCATCACAGGTGGCGAGGCTGAGGAAGAGGCTGTTGCCGACACCACGGCCACCGATACTACCGCTGTGTCTGCTGCCGCTAATGATTTGGCTGCTAAGCTGGCTGCCAGCAAGAAGGACGCAAAGGCTAACGACTCTAAAGCCAAGGCTGAGGCTCTGAAGCAGAATCCGCTGTTTGCAGTGTTCCAGCCCGTTCCACAGGGATTGGCTATCGTTGGTTATGCCAATGCTCGCGATACTGCTACCGTCAATAAGGTTATCTATTCTGACATTGCCCGTCAGGTTCTGCCTGCTGAGTGCAAGCTCCGCTGGGGTGCCAAGGCTGAGGATTTCGGTGGCGAGAATACCAGAGGCGACATCTTTGCCCTGTATGCCCTGAAGGTTACCGAGCCCAGCGGTCGTGCTCCGCTGGAGGGTGACGTGATTACCTCGTCAAAGGATGACTTCGACCAGATGGGACATCCCTCTGTATCAATGCAGATGAACTCAGACGGTGCTCGCCGTTGGTCGCAGATTACAAAGCAGAACATCGGTCGTGGCGTGGCTATCGTGCTCGACGATGCAGTATATAGCGCTCCTCGTATCCTGACTCAGATTGATGGTGGTAACTCGCAGATTACGGGTAACTTCACTATTGAGGACACTAAGGACTTGGCTAACACGCTGAACTCTGGTAAGATGCCGGCTCCAACCCGTATCGTACAGGAGGAGGTTGTTGGCCCGTCACTGGGTGCTCAGTCTATTCAGCAGGGTGTTATCTCGTTCATCGTAGCCTTCGTACTGCTGATGGTTTACATGATTATGTTGTACGGCTTCGTGCCCGGTATCTTGGCTGATATTGCCTTGCTGTTCAACTTGTTCTTCACGCTGGGTATTCTGACTTCGTTCCAGGCTGCACTGACCATGCCGGGTATTGCTGGTATCGTGCTGACGCTGGGTACTGCCGTTGATGCTAACGTGCTGATTTACGAGCGCATTAAGGAAGAGCTGAAGCGTGGCCACGGCATGAAGGAGGCCTTGGAGAAAGGTTACTCAAATGCTTTCTCTGCTATCTTCGACTCTAACGTTACTTCGCTGATTACTGGTTTCATCCTGTTGTTCTTCGGTACAGGTCCTGTCAAGGGCTTCGCTACTACTTGGATTATCGGTATCTTCTGCTCGTTCTTCACCGCTGTGTTCCTGACCCGTCTGGTTTATGAGAACCGTCTGAAGAAGGACAAGTGGCTCAACCTGACCTTCGTAACTGGTTATTCTAAGAACCTGATGCAGAATGCCCGCTACAACTTCATGGGTATGTATAAGAAGAGCTTCGCTGTCTGGGGAGCCTTCGCCGTTATCTTCATCTGCTCGTTCTTTGTGCGTGGCTTGAGCCAGAGCATTGACTTTACGGGTGGTCGCAACTATGTGGTGACACTTGACAAGGAGACTCCCGTTGAGCAGGCTCGTCAGGCTTTGGCTGGTGCCTTCATCAACACCATTGGTGAGAATGCCGGTAAGGAAGCCAACACCAGCGTTATCGCTTTGGGTACTGACGGTAAGACAATCCGTGTTAGCACCAACTGGGATATTGAGTCAAACAGCCCGACGGTTGACGACGAGGCTGAGACTATCCTTTATAACTCACTGAAAAAGGCTGGTCTCGTTAGTCAGGCTAACGTGGAAGCCTTTAAGAATCCCGATGTTCGTCAGGGCGGTTCGATTATCAGTTCTGCCAAGGTAGGCCCTGCTGTGGCTAAGGACATCACTTACGGTGCTATTATCTCGGTTATCATCGCCCTTGTTGCTATCTTCCTTTACATCCTGTTGCGCTTCCGCAATCTGGCCTTCTCTTGGGGTGCTACGATTGCTTTGGCTTTGGATGCACTGGTTGTTATCGGTATGTACTCACTGCTGTGGGGTATTGTTCCCATGTCGCTGGAGATTGACCAGGTGTTCATCGGTGCTATCCTGACGGTGATAGGTTACTCGATTAACGATAAGGTGGTGGTGTTCGACCGTATTCGTGAGAACTTCCAGCTCTATGGCAAGCGCGACCGTCAGCAGTTGTTCAACGAATCGCTGAACCAGACGCTGGCTCGTACCATCAATACCTCAGTCACGACGCTGATTGTGTTGCTGTGTATCTTCATCCTCGGTGGTGATTCTATCCGCAGCTTCTCATTCGCCATGATTCTGGGTGTGGTCTTCGGTACGCTGTCGTCGCTCTTCATCGCTGCTCCTATGGCCTTCCTTGTGATGAACCGTACCATCCGCGAAGAAGGAGTTGAGGCAAAAGCCTAACAAGTAAAAGATAAACTAAAAATAGCCCGCTTCCATCATGGAGGCGGGCTATTTTATTGCTTGTGCCGTTTAGTTGAAATAATACAGGAAGGAGGCAATGCCTTCGAGGGCAGGCTTGCGCTGTCCCTCAATCTCGATGGCGAACTTAATTTCTGCCTTGCAGATGCCGCGTAAGTTCTGAATACTGTGCAACTTGGTGACCAGACGGACACGGCTGCCCGTGATGACAGGCTGTCCGAAGCGCATGTCATTCATGCCGTAGTTCACCAGCATCTTGATGTTGTTCACCTCAATAATCTGGTCCCACATATAGGGCAACAGGCTCAAGGTCAGATAACCGTGTGCAATGGTCGACTTGTAAGGACTTTCTTCCTTGGCACGCTCCGTGTCAACATGAATCCACTGATGGTCCAGTGTGGCATCGGCAAACAGGTTGATACGGTCTTGGTCTACCTGAAGCCACTCCGAGGCTCCCAGTTCCTCGCCCAGATGGGCGGCAAACTCGTCATACGAGTTAATGACTAATTTTCCCATGTTTCTTTCGTTTTTAAAGATTATTATGGTACAAAGGTACTAATAAATTGCGAATAATTTTGTACCTTTGCACCAGATTTTGATGCCCTGATAGTTAAATGGATATAACAAGGTCCTCCTAAGACTTAGTTCCCAGTTCGATTCTGGGTCGGGGTACTGAATGAGAAACTTTTATAGGCTTCTCATTTTCTTTCTCTCTAAATTCTCGTAACTTATTGGCCAATGCTTTAGGCGTGTCGCTAAAGAGCCTGTTTGAGCCAATGGATGACATAGAGGGGTATATCCGTGTTGGGGAACAGTTGTTTCAGTTCAATAGCAGGGCAGAACTTGATAGTATTTTATCGAATAATTCAACAGAAATATTGTAGTATTAGAAAAATTAACTATCTTTGCAAACGAATTAAAAAATGATTTGCCTATGATATAGAACTGACAAAAGACATATAGAAATAAAGCGTCTGCTTATATTCTTGTTTTCTCTCAAAATCGCCAAAATAGAAAGAAAACGTTCAAGAGTAAAAGTTGATGCTCACGCTACGGCGTGGGCTTTTACTCGTAATTAGAACGTTTGACGTGTTTGGCGATACGTGAGAGAAACTAAAGACGAAGCAAAATAGTCCACGTTTTCTTTTTCTATCTCCCTCCGACCTTTGGACTAATATTTTTTCTAATAACAATTAAATATTAAAAAGCAATGAAAAAGATTTTTATAACACTTTGTGTTGTGCTTGTATCTCTTGGCGCATCAGCACAGAAAGGAGAAACTGCTGTAGGTGCAAACATTTCATACGGTTCTGAACGGCAAAACATCGGCATTGGTGCCAAAGGACAATATAACTTTACGGATAACATTCGTGGCGAAGTGTCCTTTGACTATTTTCTAAAAAAAGAGGGACGGTCAATGTGGGATATCAACGCAAACATACATTACTTGTTTGATGTTGCACCCCAGATTAAAGTATATCCATTGGCTGGTATTGGTTATGTACATTTTGGTAGTGGCTCATCTAATATTGGTAGTGATTCATCTAATGATAATGACTTTTGGACTGATGCAGATGATGGTGACAATGGGTATCCTAGAGCCTATAATAGCAATGGTAGTTCATCATCCAATGGTGAGATTGCAATAAACATTGGAGGTGGTGCACAATATGCTCTTACAGAGAAAATAAATATCAATGCCGAATTGAAATACCAGATTATTAGCAATTTTAACGTGAGTTCGACGTAAGAATTATGCAATAAGTTTGCTTTTGTCAATGATTTCAATGTTCATAGACGGTTTCTTAGGTAGCAGGTTGTATGCAATAAGCCCTGCAAACAGATTGGTTGCAAAGTTGTCAATGG
>CAMWKZ010000065.1 GCA_947174945.1 uncultured Prevotellaceae bacterium
ATTGTAAATAACTTACTATTTTTTTGATTTTTATATACCTAACTTTTCATTTTAAAGTGTTTTATAATAAAAAACATAAGAAATGAAAGAAAACTATATTGATGTTTTATTGGCGCATTTCCTTCTTGGCACTATTACCGAGGAAGAGAAAAACATTCTTGACTCATGGGAAGCGGAAAGCGATGAACATCGTAAGATGATGGAGGATTTGAGGAAATATCCTTTCCTTACCTCAGACTATAACAAGTATGCCTCTATAGATACTGATAAGGCATGGCGTACTTTTAAGCAGAAAACACATGTGAGAAGAAATATCATATTCTTTCGCCCATACATCACAGCTGCTGCTATGGTACTGTTGCTGATAATTTCTGGCATCACAGCCTTATGGTATCAAAATTACACACGCATCACACCTCCAGTACTTTCATCGAATGTAATGGCGGCCATAGAGAAAAGTATAGAGAGCGGTTATGCTGACAATATGCTTACCAACAATACAGAAAACGCTACAACCGTAGAAAGAGGCGAAGATATCAGCAAAGAAGAGCTGGAGGTATATCAACTCGACATTGACATTATAGACGAGATGCTTGAGAACAACCATATCGAGACATTACGCAGTCATGAATCGTGGTTGCGCCTTGACGATGGTACTATAGTTCACATGAGTGCTAATTCGCGCATCATCTATCCTGAGCATTTCAAGAAAGCAACGTTGTTCAATCCAAATGTAAAGCGTGAGGTCATTGTTGACGGCGAAGCCTACTTCATGGTGGCGCATGATAACAGTCGTCAGTTCGTAGTTCACACAAGGCATGGCGATATTGTTGACTATGGTACAGAATTTTTCGTGGCAACATCGGACAAAAGCACAAAGGTTGCCTTGGTGGAAGGTTCCATTGGCTTCATGGCACAAGAAGGCAAGGAGATGATTCTGAAACCAGGTGAGGAAGCCACGGTGGTGGGCAGTGGCGTTTCTGTGACAGACAAGAATATGAATGAGTATCGTGCATGGAATACGGGTATGTTCTTCTTTGAAGACGAGAAACTGGAGTCTATAGCTCACGTAGTAAAGAGATGGAGTTCGATGAACATCACCTTTGCTGATGACGAAGTTCGCAGCCTTCATGTCTCAGGCTCGTTTGACCGATACAATGCGGTAGAAGACCTAATAGATGCTATCTGCGATGTCATGGGACTGCAATGGGCACGAAAGGACGAAAATACAATCATCATTAGTCGTTAAAGACTCATTTTTATATATATAATTTTTTAAGTAAAAAGAAATGCAGAAAAGTAGATTTGCAAATCGAATGTTGGCTTGTGTTTCTTTCCTGTTGCTCATTATGACTTCTGTGGAGTCAATGGCGCAGAAAAGGAATGCAACAGTAACACTCGACCTCAACAATGCCACTATAGTGCAGGTGCTTGAGGAAGTGAAGAAACAGACGGGCATTAGCTTTGTAATGACGGCGGAGCTTTATAAGGAAGCTCCGAAGGTTAACGTAAAGCAGAAGAATGCCAAGTTGGAAAACGTGCTTGATGATGTGCTGGGCAGGGTGGGCTACACATACATCATCGAGAAGGACATCATCAAGGTTACACTGTCTAAGAAGCAGGAGAAGGAACCACGCACTGTGAGTGGAAATGTGGTTGACACCGACAATGAGCCAATCATTGGTGCCACCATCATGGAGCAAGGCACAAAGAACAAGACCGTAACCGACATAAATGGTAAGTTCACCATTACCACAAGCAGCAAGAATCCTGTTATCGTGGTCAACTACATAGGTATGGAGCCACAGAGCGTAAAGGCACGCCAGAATATGCTTGTTGTAATGAAGTCTGACGAGCTGTCTCTGGGCGAGGTTGTGGTAACTGGTATGCAGCAAATGGACCGTCGCATCTTTACCGGTGCAACAACGACAATCAATGCCGCAGAGGCAAAGCTTGATGGTGTTGCTGATATTAGCCGTTCACTTGAGGGGCGTGCAGCAGGTGTCAGCGTGCAGAACGTGAGCGGCACGTTCGGTACCGCACCAAAGATACGTGTGCGTGGTGCTACATCTATCTATGGTTCCTCAAAACCTCTGTGGGTTGTTGACGGAGTGATTATGGAAGATGTTACTGAGGTTAGTACCGACGAACTCTCGTCAGGTAATGCAGAGACCCTCATCTCAAGCGCGATAGCAGGACTCAACGCCGACGACATTGAGTCGTTCCAGATATTGAAGGATGGTTCGGCCACATCTATCTATGGTGCCCGTGCCATGGCTGGCGTTATTGTTGTTACAACGAAGAAGGGTAAGGTTGGTCAGAGCCGTATCTCATATACTGGTGAGTTCACAATGCGCCTTCGGCCAAGCTACCGCGATTTCAACATCATGAACTCGCAGGAGCAGATGGGTGTGTATAAGGAAATGCGCGACAAGGGATGGCTTAACTTCTCTGACACATATCGTGCTGCAGAGAGTGGTGTGTATGGCAGAATGTATCAGCTGATGAATACCTACAATCCTGTAACAGACTCATACGCCCTTGAGAACACCATCGACGGAATGACCAAATACCTGCGTGCTGCAGAATATCGTAACACAGACTGGTTTGACGAACTGTTTAGCAACTCAGTGATGCACAACCACTCAGTAAGTGTGTCGTCAGGTACGGAGAGGTCAAGCACCTATGTCTCACTTAGTTTCATGGGTGACCCAGGATGGTATAAGAAGAGCGACGTGACACGTTACACTGCTAACGTGAACAACAGCTACAAGATATCAAGCAAGTTGTCGCTCAACATGATAGCCAACGCAAGCTACCGTAAGCAGAAGGCACCAGGCACTCTCAGTCAGGATGTTGATACATTCTTCGGCACCGTGAAGCGCGACTTCGACATCAACCCATACTCTTATGCGCTGAATGCATCGCGAACACTTGACCCTGATGACTACTACACTCGCAACTATGCAGCTTTCAACATTCTTCATGAGCTGGACAACAACTATATGAATCTTGATGTTGCCGACATGAAGTTTCAGGTAAACCTCAAGTATCGCCCAATACACGAACTTGAACTGTCTGTTCTCGGTGCTGCGAAATATAGCCACACAAGTCAGGCTCACACCATTACCGAGAGCTCAAACCAGGCTATGGCTTATAGGGCTATGGATGATGCTACCATGCGCGACAAAAACCCATATCTCTACACTGACCCTGACAAGCTGTATGCACTGCCTATCACCGTGCTTCCTGAAGGCGGTATATATCAGAAGACAGAGTATATGATGAATAGTTATGACTTCCGTTTCACAGCAAACTGGAACCATACGTTTAACAATACACACATCGTAAATGCTTTTGGCGGTTCGGAAATAAACATCACAAACCGTTCACGCAACTACTTCAACGGATGGGGTATGCAGTTTGAAGGCGGCGAGATGCCATACTATGTGTATGAATACTTCAAAAAGATAATAGAGGAGGGTACTGACTACTACGAGCTTACAAACACTCGTGTGCGCAGTGCAGCCTTCTTCGGCAATGCTACTTACTCATACAAGAATCGCTATAACCTTAACGGAACAATTCGTTATGAAGGCACTAACCGTCTTGGCAAGAGCCGTAGTGCGCGCTGGTTGCCTACATGGAACGTGTCAGGAAGCTGGAATGTACATGAGGAAAACTGGTTTGCAGAAGCTATGGGCAAGACGCTCACACACTTCACTCTGAAAGCCTCATACTCACTTACTGGTGACCCAGGTCCAAGCTCGGTGTCAAACTCCTCAATGCTCCTCCAGAGCTATAAGCCTTACCGTCCATTCACCAACATACAGGAGTCAGGCGTTACGCTCATCGACCTTCCAAACTCAGAACTCACCTACGAGAAGAAACATGAGTTCAACCTTGGTGTTGACGCTGGTTTCCTGAACAACAGAATCAACGTGTCAGTGGACTGGTACAAGCGTAACAACTATGACCTTATCGGACTGATACGCACTACAGGCGTGGGTGGTCAGATAGCCAAGCTTGCCAATGTGGCATCAATGAAGTCACATGGTCTGGAGTTCACTATCTCCACTACAAACATCAAGACAAAGGATTTCCGTTGGAACACTTCCCTCATCTATTCATACGCAAAGAATGAGGTTAGCGACCTGCAGTCAAACGCACAGGTTATCGACGTAGTGGCAGGCAATGGCTTCGCCCTTGAGGGATATCCTGTTCGTAGCCTCTTCTCATATAAATTTGAAGGACTTAACTCTGACGGTCTGCCAATGATAAAGAATCAGAATGGCGTGGTGACATCAAAGGGAAAGGACATTAACTTTGAGAGCATGGAATTGTCGAACCTTGTGTATGAAGGACCTACAGACCCTACGACAACAGGTTCGCTTGGCAACGTGTTCACATACAAGAACCTTCAGCTCAATGTGTTCATCACATATTCATTCGGCAACGTGATACGTCTCGACCCTATCTTCAGCAATGCATATTCTGACCTCACAGCAATGCCAAAGGAGTTCAAGAATCGTTGGGTGCAGGCAGGCGATGAGGCATTCACCTCTGTTCCTGTGATACTGACAAACCGCCAGTCAACTATGGACAACTACTTCCAGACACTGTATAACGCATATAACTATTCTACGGAGCGCGTTGCAAAGGGTGACTTTATTCGCATGAAGGAAATATCGCTTGCATATAACTTCAGGCCTTCAGTGGTTCGTGCATTACATATTGCCGACCTTTCATTGAAGCTGCAGGCAACAAACCTCTTCCTCTTCTATTCTGACAAGAAGCTCAACGGGCAGGACCCAGAGTTCTTCCGTTCGGGAGGTGTTGCGGCTCCAATGCCAAAGCAATTCACACTTACTCTGAGAGCTGGTTTCTAACATAACTGTAAATACAAGAAAAGAAATGAAAATATCTTCAATGAAATATGCGTTGGCATTGGTGTTGATGGCAGGAACTTTCAGTTCATGTAACGACTTCCTCGACGAGATGCCTGACAATCGCACCGAACTTGACTCAGAAGCCAAGATTACAAAGATGCTTGTATCTGCGTATCCAAGCACCAATTATGCCACAATAGCAGAATTGTCGTCAGACAATACTGATGAGATAGCTGGCAACTATACAGCCTACAAGGTTCTGCAGGAGGAACTCTATCGCTGGGAGACACCTACTTTCGAGGAGCAGGACAGTCCTTACAAACTATGGAATGACTGCTACAAGGCCATAGCCGTGGCAAATGCCGCTCTTGAGGCTATTGAGGAGGCTGGCAATCCTGAATCACTTAGCGCACAGAAGGGTGAGGCGCTGATATGCCGTGCCTACAACCACTTCATTCTCACCAACATATTCTGTAAGGCATATAGTCCAAAGACGTCAACCAAAGATTTGGGAGTGCCATATATGAAGCATGTGGAGAACACCGTTTCACCTACATATTCGCGTGGTACCGTTGCTGAGGACTATGCCGAGATGGAGAAGGATATTCTTGAGGCACTCCCTCTTATCAACGATAAGATATACAGTGTTGCAAAGTATCACTTCAACAAGAAGGCAGCTCTTGCCTTTGCAGTGCGTTTCTATCTCTACTATGTTAAGGATGACAAGTCAAACTACGACAAGGTTATCTCATACGCCAATCAGGTGCTTACCGATGTCCCTTCGTCAATGATGCGTGACTGGAAGGGCGTTGGTTCCATTAACGCCAATAACAGCCAGCAGGCAAATGCCTTTATCGATGTAAGCAGCAAGGCAAACCTATTGCTTTATTCCACACGTTCACTCTGGGCTCGCTACTATGGGCCTTATGCTGTAGGTGAGAGATTCTGCCACAACAGCACCGTGGCATCAAGTGAGACATGTAAGGCATCAGCATTGTGGGGCTCATTCGGCAACATGTATATGGAGATTCCTTCATACCTTAACTTCCAAAAGGTGCTTATGGAGAAGATTGCTGAATATTTCTACACCATAGACCCAGTGCAGGACACTGGTGAACCATACGTTATGTTCCTTGCCCTTACCACTGATGACGTAGTACTTAATCGTGCTGAGGCCTATGCCATGAAAGGCAACTACGACAAGGCTGCCGCCGACCTTAACACCTTCTGCAATGCCTTTGCTGACATGAAAGGTGTTACCGTTACTCCAGAGCTTATTGATAACCTCTACGGAGAATACAACGAGGAAACAGGTACAGGACGCAAGTATTACTCTCCAGAAAAGGCTACGCCAAAGAAGGAGCTTCATCCTGACTTTATAGTGGAGAAAGGTCGTCAGGAGAACTTCATTCAGGCAATTCTTCACACTCGTCGCATCATGTCGTTGCACGAAGGACTCCGCTGGTTCGACATCAAGCGCTATGGCATTGTAATCTATCGTCGCGTGATAGGCACCAACCTTCGGATTACCGTTACCGACACACTTGACGTTGACGACCCACGCCGTGCAATACAGTTGCCTACAAGTGTTATAAAAGCTGGTCTTGAGGCTAACCCACGTAGTAAGTAATATCTATAAATACAAGAATAAAATGAAGACGAAAATATTTTCACTTATGTTGCTATCTGCCATGGCTTTTGGATTGGCATCATGCAGCGAGGATGAACTTGACAACAAGTCCATATTCTCAGAAACTGGTGAGCTGAACAATGACTTCGACAAATGGATATACAGCAACTACACCATTCCTTATAACATACGTCTCATATATCAGATGGATGACATTGAGTCAGACTATCAGTACACTCTTGCACCTGCAGACGTGAAGAACTCAATAAAGCTTGCCCACATCGTGAAGTATGCTTGGATTGATGCCTATTCAGAGGTTGCAGGCACAAAGTTCATGAAGACCTATGTTCCTAAGATTCTACACTTCATTGGCTCTTCTGGCTACAACAACACAGGAACCGAGATTCTCGGTACTGCTGAGGGTGGCATTAAGGTTACTCTCTATAAGGTTAACAACCTAAAGGTTGACAGAGCCATACTCAACGAATACTACTTTATGACCATGCATCATGAGTTTTCTCATATCCTGCACCAGACAAAGAACTACACCACAGACTATGACCTTATCAGCGAGGGTGACTATGTTAGTGGTGACTGGTATCTCTACACTGACCAGCAGGCAAACATGAAGGGTTTCTGTACTGCCTATGCCATGAGCGAGCCTCGTGAGGACATAGCGGAGATGACAGGCCTGTATCTTACGACCGACAAGGCAAAATGGGATGGCATGATTGCAAATGCCGGCACTGAGGGTGCAAGCAAGTTACAGCAGAAGCTCAACATTGTTCGCGACTATATGCAAGAGGCATGGGACATTGACATTGACGAACTCCGCGATGTTGTTCAGCGTCGTATGGAAGACATCGTGTCAGGCAAGGTTGATATTGATTCACTTGATAAATAAAACGATGAATGCCACAAACTAATGTGTTCTGGCATATAAACCAAGATTTACAAAATGAAATATACATTAAAAATAACAACTATCCTCCTGGCAGTTCTATCTTTTGCTGCCTGTACCAATGAGGAAGACGACGTGTTCAGCGAGTCCGCAGCAAACCGTCTCACGCTTTCAATGGGAGAGTATTCAGACTTGCTGAAGAGTAGCGAAAACGGATGGGCAATGCAGTTTTTCCCAAGCGAACTTGAGATGGGCGGTATTGCCATGACGGCAAAGTTTGACGGTTCGGAAGTGGAACTTCGTTCAGAGAACTCTATCTCTTACAACGGACAGAGTGTAAAGACTGGTACGCCAGTGCAGTCAATGTATAGTGTGAAGAGCGAGCAAGGCGTTATCCTTACGTTCAACACCTATAATGTGCTGCTTCACTATTATTCACAGCCAAAGGACCCTGATGATGTTGATGGCTATGCAAGCGACTATGAGTTCGTGTTCCAGCGCGTGAGCGAGAATCGCGACTCCATATTCTTCAAGGGTAAGAAGTATGGCAACGAGATGACTCTCGTGAAACTGAATGGCGATGCAGAGAAGTATATCAGCAACGTGCATAGTGTTGACACTGCTGTTGCCATGCTTCCACGCACCAAGTTTGTTGTAGGAGAGAAGAAGCACCACATCAGTTTCAATGACCATAAGCTTATTCTTACTCCTGATGGGACTACTGGCGACAAGACAATGACTCTTCCATATGTATATAACGACAAGGGGTTCCGTCTCTACGAACCACTTGTGCTTGACGGAAAAGCATACAGCAATTTTGAGTATAATACAGAAAATGGCAACATCTATGCAGTGGGTACTGACGACAATATCCCATATCCAACAAAGATGGAACAGTTCCTTGGAGCAAAACATGCATGGGAATTCATTATGGACCTTACGACAGGCAGTTATGAGATGAATGACGAGCTCTACAATCTCATAGCCGAGAAAAAAGACTTCTCTTCATATCAGATATTGAAGACCCTTCATATTGGCCCTAATTCCTACTACATTTCAGGCGTAGGAAAATATGCCATGACATTGCAGTATGGCTTCAGTTTCTTTGGATTCATGATGCAGTATTCTCACTATGGCGTATTGCTTTCAGCTGACGATGACGAGACAATCAATATCAGTGACGGCGGTCCAGACAATAGCTATGATTTCTACAAGGCATCTACCGATTCATCACGTGAGTATATCATCAATCACAGTCCTTACAAAGTGAAGTTTAATGATGGACTCAATGCAACATCGGCTACCTTTGTCAGCACTAAGGACAGCAATGTCTGGTTCAACATAAAGATTGATGAAAGTAGGTAAATTCAAGAAAGGAGTATTATAAATGAAACAGATAAAATACTATATGGTATGGATGGCAATGATAGCCGTAACCATATTCACCTCTTGCTCTGATGACGATGCTGCATACACTTTTGGAAGAGGCATGAAGATAGTATCGTCAAACGTAATCTTTGACGCAGCAGGAGGCAAGGGCTCTATCGTTGTTGAAGGCAATGTGTCGGCTGTAAAGGCAGCGAGCAATGCCGAATGGTGTAAGGTGTTAGTGAAAGATGCTAACACCGTGGAGGTAACTATTGATAAGTACACGGGTTATGAGAATCGTGATGCAGTTGTCACACTGACCGATGAGAGCAATGGCAATGCCATTCATGCTGCCGTAATTCAGAATGGTGGCATATGGATGCTTACCAGTACATCGTATACCGTTTCAAACAAGGGTGCCGATATTGTTATCCCAGTAAAGGCGGACCTTGCCTATGACATCGAGGCTGCCAACTGGATAAAGGACTGCAAGAAAGTTGCTGAAGGTATCTCTGTGAAGATTGCCGAAAACAAGTCAGGCAAGCCTCGTATGGGCACCATGACATTGAAGAATGAGCGCGATGAGTCAACAGTTATCACTTTCACCCAGTTTGACATAACCGACATAGAAGGTGAATATCGTGTGAAGTGCGACTCACTGTTTTATGATGACTGGTATGAGGAAGATATCCTTCGTTCCATAGAGCGCGATGTCACCGTGAAACTGGTTGATGAAGAGAATGGCATATTCCATGTCATGGGTATGTTTGCCAATGAACTCCCACTCGTAATGAACTTCAACAAGGAGACATCAACAATGAGTTTTGAACAGAATCAGCGCATGGGTGCCCTCGTGACAAAGGAAGGTCGTAATGTATATGTATATTCTAAGGCCTACAGCTACGAGGCTAAGCAATTCCCAAGCAGTAGCACGCTCAACATTTCTGCTCCAGTGGAAGTGAGTGCTGATGGTGTAATTAGCTATGGAAAGTTTACAGATATCACAGGTTTCGTATATCGTTCAATCTATGGTTCGGAGACAGGCTATTGCAATGGCATTGCTTCCTATTTCTATACATCAGATAGTCCGGAGCGAGTACAAGGTAATATGCTTGGCTATGGCGAGGTATATTGTAATGTCTTGATGACTAAGAACTAATCATTATTTGCACTAATTGATAATACATACATTATAGTGGTAATCACTTCACTTCCTGAAGTTGGTTACCGCTATAATTATATGCTAGATGTATTATTTGCCCACGCAAAATCTACTTTCCGATGCAGAATCGTGCGAAGTGCTTATAGACGTGTTGCCACTTGCAGTTTTTGTTGTCTGCCTTCTGCTTGAAGTAGGCAAGGAAGTCGCCCTTCATCCTTTCTTTGTCGAAAAAATCGTAACGCTCGTTTACGATACTCTCATAGCGCCGGCAGCGCAATGCCTCGGCTTTCTCCGTCATGCGCTCGTTGTAGTCCTTCTCGCGCTGGTTCCTGGGCTTGGCAAAGATGTAGATGCCGAGTGACTCGTGTCGCTGTACCTTCATGGTTGACTCGTCCCTGTAGCCGGGATAGTAGTCAAGGTAGAAGCTCAGTTGCGTACCTTTCTTTATCTTGCGTGTACGCAAGGTTACGGTCTTGCAAATGTTACTCATACTTGTATCTTATTATTGATTCGTAATCATAGTGGAGCGTTTCTCCACAAGTGCAAAGTAACTGCGTGATGGAGAAGTGACCAACGTACTGTTTCATAACTTGTGGATAATTGCACTTTCACGCTGTTGGTACTGATTATTTGGCATTACTGGAGCCTGTAAGCCCCAAATTGTGCCAGTCTGCTTGCCATTATTCGGTCTAATTCCTCCTTGGCAATGAGGTTCCGGACACCGACTTTCACCTTGGTGAGGTTGTTCGTCTTGACGATTACGCAGATGTTGCTCTTTGTCATGCCGTACTTCTCTGCGGCCTCGGCTATGGTGTAATAGGCATCACTCGCCTTCAGGTCGGGACGGAAGATGTCATCAAGATGTATCTTTGAATAATAGGTCCTGCCATATTCTCGCTTGGTGGGAATATGGCGGCGGTAGGCCTGGGTGCGTAATGACTCTTTGGTCGTGGAATACAGTGCCTCTGCCTCCTCGGTGGTAAGCCACTCCGTCAGGGCTTCAATCTCGGCAGTCACTCCGAAGAGCGCATCCATGTGCTTCCGGCTGTAACAGTTCTTGCCTGCAATCTTGCACACGGGTATATCGTTTCTCTTGGCTGATGCGTAGAGCCACGATTTCTTTACCTTATAGACACGCATAACGTCCTCGCCAGAGATATACTCAAGTGCTTCGATGTTCTGAACGGAATCCCCTTTTCTCATTGGCTTGCTTGGGGCATATCCTTTCCTCAACGATAGGGAAGAAAGATTCTTAGGCTTGGATGTTGGAAGGACTCTGTGATAAGGATTGCCTGCAAGCATCTTCTCGATGTCTGACTTCCGGACGAATGCCATCCGGCTGCTGATTCGTGATGCGGGAAGTTTGCCCTCGTTTACCAGTTTGTAAACGTACTGACGGGAGCATCCCATGAGGATGGCGGCCTTGGAGAATGTAAGGTACTCCTGGCTGGCGATGTCTATAACAGGCTGGACAGCCCTCAAAAAGTCCTGTTGTCTTTTCTTGCGCTGAGCCTTTGCCGCCTCGGCACAGTGTTCTGAGCAATACCTCTGCGAACCGCTGTTACAGGTAAACTCCTTGCCGCAGAAGGCGCATTTTCTTGTCTTTCTCATTTGACTCCTTTTTATGTGGTTTTACAATCAATCTCGTGCAAACTGCCACGGAGTGAACTTTCGTCAATCATTGACACCCATTGCCAACTCATTCCACGGTGTCACGTCCTTCAAATGAGGTCACTTCCTTGCCACTTTTCCTCCCGTTCATCGGTCAACTGTTGTACACTTTTGTCAACCGTTGTCAATCCTGTCCACGAGATGGCAAAATAAAAGCCCTCAAAATTCTCTGCGGTAGAAATGCGCTGCAAAGGTAAGCGGATTTTTGAGAACCACCAAAAAGCAAGTTCGAAGTGTTAAAATCCAAAAGTGGTTGATATATAGTGATTTATATTTGTATGTTTTTCGTTGTTTATGGTTGTTGAGAGGCCTCTAAATACAGCCAACGAACGCACCAACTTCAATGTTCGTCACGCTATTGGGTATCGTGACTGATGCCAAGCTATCGCACCAAGCAAACGCATGGTGTTCAATGAACGTCACCCTATTAGGGATAGTTATTGATTTTAGGCTAGAGCAGGCTCTGAACGCCTGCTCTCCGATTTCCGTTACACTATTGGGTATAGTGACTGAAGTCAGTCCATCGCAGTCACGGAACGCATCGTATCCGATTCTTGTCACAGGATATCTCTTGCCTTTGTAAGTAATAGCTGACGGGATGGTGATGCTGCCTGTGTATTTTGCTGCCCCTTCGGGTGTTTTTGCAACTTCTGCCGTAGTTTTATACAGGTAGTAATAGATGCCATTAATACGTACATCAGCACTTGCTACCATTGGCAGCAACATCATCAACAACAGTAAAAACGTTTTTCTCTTTTTCATTGTTTTATAGTTTTTTGTTGCCTATCGCTCCCCCTGCTTCGGCGGTTAAACTTAGTAAGTGTATGGAGACAAAAAAGGGCGCGGGAGAAACTTTCCGTCGCTTATCCCACTGTATAGGCCTTCGCATTGCCCCTTTATCAAGATAAGCAACTCGGCCAGCCCACGCCATTGCGCATTATAGGTCATGTATGGAGCCAATAAGGGCTGCCACACATCAGGATATAATACACCCAGCATGGACGCTTCGTTGCGTATACCTTCTGATAAAGTTTCAAGTTGCGAAGTTGATACAGTAGAAGATAGCGTTCTGAAAACGTCCTTCGAGGCCGGCCTTACGAATGGCTTGATGGCCTCTGTTCCATCGATGTCTTGACGTGCCCTGCCACTCGTAACGGGGCTTTGTCTGCTGCAAAATTAAGCATTAATTGCGAAACGGCAAAATTCTTTGCCCACTTTCTTGTTTCTTATCAGAAACTATGTCGAAGACACACCGAAAGTTTGATTCTGTCAGGTGGGTGATTATGGTTTATTAACTGTTTTTTTTTTTGTTAGCACAAAAAGGCGTATCTTTGTCGAAATTAAACAGGGAAATAACAATTATTTACCATTATAGAAACAAGATTTGTAGGTATGAGAGAATGGCTATTGACATCAACTTTGCCGTATTGGCTCGTATTCCTGATGGTGCTTGTGTCCACGGGAATATGCGTGGTTGCAACGAGTGTAATGAAGGCGCAGGGCAACAAACTGTTGTCGTTTGGCGTGGTAGTGGCAGTGACGGCACTTATTGTGGTGGGTGTCGCCTGCGAGTGGGCAATTTACCTCAGCGTGAAGAATGAGTGCCTGTGGTGGATTGAGGCAAAGGAAATCGGCTTCTTCAGCAGGTTGTTCCGGGCTATTCCGCTGTTCTTGTTCCTGACCGCACAGATTGTGCAGATAAAGCTCTACAAAGGTTTCGTTGAGAAGTATCTGCAGAAGGACGGGCTGAACGTCAGGGGGATTATAAGGAGCACGGTCTATCTCTTCCCTGCCATGTTTGTGCTGTATATGCTGCTCGACCTGTTCGGGATGGGCAAGCCGATGCGCGACTACGTGTTCTACGCTTGTTTCATTATCGGCCTGATTGCTGGAATGGGCAGGTCGCTGGCCGACAATATCGCTACGGCGGGAGTGAGAAGGGGAGTGGTGTTCAGCGTGGTTGCGATTGTCATCATGTCGGGAGCCGTTGTCTCGGTGATGCTGTTGTCCAATGTCGTCCTGACGCTCTTCTTCCAGCTGTTGGTCTACGCCGCCTTTGTTCTTGTGATGATGCAGGTTGTGCCGGCAATGAACTCGCAGATATCCATGTCACATACCGTCAGCAATTTCTTCCGCGATGACGACGGACATATTCATAGCAGTACGCATGACCGTGACGTGGCTAACATCAAAATCAAGGAGAGCAAGAGTGCAGACTAACTACCCCCTTTTATAAACAATTAACTAACAATTAATTAGCAATGATGAAAAAAGCATTTATTCTGATGTGTGCGTCAGCAGCTCTGATGCTCACAGCCTGCGGAAACAGCAAGCCTCAGGCTACCGAAACCAGTGACGAACCTCAGGAGACGGTCGAGGCCGTGGTGGAGCAGCCGTCAGCCTCCTACGACATTGAGGGCATCAAGGCTCTTACCAAGAAGAAACAGCTGACCGAGGCTGAGCAGGACTTCGTGCTCGACCAGTACGAAATCTTCTGCCGCGAGACCAAGGGGCTTGACGACAAGGCCAAGAAAAACTATCTCAAGGACAAGGGTGCCGAGGGCAAGGTTATCATGCTCGTGGTCATGGGGGCTGAGAACTCAAAGTCCATGACCGATGCTCAGAGGGCGCGCCTGTCGGAAATACAGGAGAAGTATCAGTAATCGGCAGACTGGCGTATGAAAGGACTATTGCTTGGCATCGTTCTGTGTGCCTTTGCGTCGTCGACGGTCGCCCAGTCGAAGTACAAGATGCCGTTCCCCGAGCCTATCCAGTCGCCGAAGCCCGTTCGGGGGATGCTTGTCGACCGCCCGTTTGGCTACTACAATCTGACGAAGGACAAGGGCGAGTTTGCCCTCATCATCGGCTATCAGTATGAGACGGCATACGGCTTCGTGGCATCGGTGGGACTTGCACGGGTGAAGGCAGGTGGCAAGTGGGGCTACATCGGCATTGACGGCTACCCCGTAGTGAAGTGCATTTACGACGATGCCAAGGACTTTGACAACAATGGCTACGCCATGGTGCAATATGACGGCAAATGGGGTATCATCGACAAGCATGGCGATGCCTCCGTGCCCTGCGTATATGATTCGATGTCAGACCTCTACGACGGTTGGTTCGAGGTGTCAAGAGGAGACGCATGGGGCTACGTCAGCAACACTGGCATATATGCTGCCAGCTACTCGGAATACGAACAGAAGAAGAGTGCGCTGGGCAAGTCTGAGCAGTCGCTCTAATACCGATGTAGGGTAGACGGAGTGCGTCCGTGCATGATGCGGAGCGTGTCGGCACATGATGCGGACGCGGTCGGTGCATGGTGCGGAGCACGTCGGGACATGGTGCGGAGTGCGTCGGCACAGGGTGTAACCCCAGTCGGCTGCTCCGCTTCTTTGTGCCCTTTTGCGTCATGCTTTTATGGGGGGCGTGAAGCCTCCCCCTCATATTGGA
>CAMWKZ010000066.1 GCA_947174945.1 uncultured Prevotellaceae bacterium
TGGTCGGGATGAGGCGACTCGAACGCCCGACCCCTACGTCCCGAACGTAGTGCGCTACCAACTGCGCTACATCCCGAATGCCTTTGAAAGCGGGTGCAAAGGTACGGCAAATTTTTGAATTACGTGCAGTTTTGTGAGAAAAAATTTGTGGTTGTGCTTAAAAAGGACTATCTTTGCACCTAAATATAAACTAAAATGAAACAAATACTATTAACCATTTCCTGTCTTTTTATAGCATTGACAGCCAGTGCGCAGCATATTATCACTGTGAAGCAAAGTGATGCGCAGAGTTTGCTGGGGGCTATAGAGGAGGCTAACCAGCTGAATGCCAAGAAGAATGCGAAACGACTATACATATTGATTCCTGACGGTTATTACGACTTAGGCGAGAAGGTGCTGACCCGGATTACGGGCAACAACATTGCGCTGATAGGACAGAGCACGAAAGGTACGGTCATCCGCAATGCGCCTGACATTAAGAATGAGGGTATCAGCAAGACGGGCATCTTCCAGAACCGAGGCTCGAACAACTACTTTCAGGACATGACGCTGAGAAATGACCTTGACTATTATGCCTGCGGGGCAGAAGGAAGGGCAGTGACTCTGCACGACAAAGGGACACGCACCATCTGCAATCGTGTAGCCCTGCTGTCGCACCAAGACACATATTATAGTGATGCGGAGGATTGCCAACACTATTTCAAGGATTCAGAGATTCACGGCACAGTAGACTTCATCTGCGGAGCTGGCGACGTATGGTTTGACCATTGTCGTATCGTGACAGAGAGGCGTTCTGCCAACGGACACGGATATAACGTGATTGCTGCTCCGCGTACCTCGAAGACACCTTGGGGCTACGTGTTTGAAAGCTGCACCATTGAGAACATCATATCTGGCTTTAAATACGCCCGCGGATGGCACTCTACTCCGCAGTGCATCTGGCTGCGCACCACCCTACTCTCGCCCGAGAAACTAAGTAAGCCTCGCTTTGACAATCAAGGGATGCGTACCGTGCTAAGCAATTTCAAGGAATATGGTACGATGGATGCCAACGGACAGAATATCACGCCTGCATCAAACATCATTACTATCCAGTTAACCACGAAGAAGACGGAGGGCGACAAGGAGATTATTACCGAGCAGAACCGCACGACAGAAACGATTATGACGGAAGCGGAGGCAGCCCAATACACTGTTGACAACGTGTTCGGCGACTGGCACCCAGACCGTGTAACAAAGAAAATAGAAAAGAAAGCCCAGAAATTAATGAAGCGCCTATAAAAGGCGCTTCAATTCGTTTAGCTCGTCTTCCGTCGTCGCCCAACTGGTGACGAAGCGGCAGATGGTATGGTGCTTGTCGGCTTGTCCGAAGTGGGTGAACTCCACGTGTTTCGACAACCGCTCTACCTCTGTATCGGGCAATACAATAAACTGCTGGTTAGTGGGCGAGTCGACATAGAACTCATAGCCTTTTTCCTGAAAGAGCCGCTTCATGCGCATAGCCATCTTGATAGCGTGCTCAGACAACTTGAAATAAAGGTTATCTGTGAACAGCGCCTCAAACTGCAAGCCGATAAGGGCACCTTTGGCAATGACGGCACCATGCTGTTTCTGGATGGAGAAGAAATGCTTATGAGCCTCGCGATTGGTAAATACAACAGCCTCGCCACAAAGCGCACCAATCTTTGTACCTCCGATATAGAACACATCGCAATGGCGTGCCAAGTAGGGCAGCGTCACGTCATTGCCCTCGGCGAGCAGCCCATAGCCCAAGCGGGCACCGTCAATATAAAGAGGTATGCCGTAGTGCTGGCACACCTGATAGATGTCGTCCAGCTCGCGGGCAGTATAGAGCGTACCCAGTTCGGTAGGGAAGGTAATATACACCAGTCCCGGATGTACGGCATGGTCGCGATTGCCATCGTGATAGAAATCATCCAAGTATTTGTTGAGCGTCTTTGCCTCCATCTTACCTTCCTTGTCAGGAATGGTAATAATCTTGTGCTCCGTAAACTCAACGGCACCGGCCTCATGAACATTGATATGTCCAGAACCCACGCAGATAACACCCTCATACTGATAAAGCATCGAGTCAATCGTGGTGGCATTAGTCTGTGTGCCACCCGTCAGGAAGAATATCTGTGCATCAGGCAGAGCAATCGCCTCACGGATGCAGTTCTTAGCCCGCTCAGAGAACTCGTCAAACCCGTAAGGGGTAGGCTTGGCATCGTTGTACTTCACCAAGTTCGCAAGCACCTTCGGATGTGCTCCGTTGTTATAGTCACATTCAAATGATATCATAGATTTTCCAGCATTCGCTTAATAACTACAGAACAAGATATTTCACGGTTGGCCGCCTCTGGGATGACTATTGAGTTCTTCGACTCGATAACGTCATCAGTCACTATCAGGCCTCGGCGCACAGGCAGACAGTGCATAAACTTACCGTTATTGGTCCATGACATGTGCTCGGCATCAACCGTCCATGACATTTCCTTCGATGTGATTTTACCATAGTCAGCTGCATTCGTCACACCGGGATTCGACCAGTTCTTGGCATAGATAAAGTCAGCACCCTCAAAGGCTTTCCGCTGGTCGTACTCCACATGAGCATCGCCCACAAACTTCGGGTCAAGCTCGTAGCCTTCAGGATGGGTGACAACAAAGTCTACATCGGCAGCGCGCATCCACTGGGCAAACGAGTTGGGCACGGCCTGTGGCAAGGCGCGGCAGTGGGGAGCCCACGTCAGCACTACCTTCGGGCGCTTCACCGTCTTGTACTCCTCAATGGTGATGAGGTCGGCAAAGGCCTGCAAAGGGTGAACGGTAGCCGTCTCCATGGCAAACACGGGCTTACCGCTGTACTTGATAAACTGATTGAGCACCGTTTCGGCATAGTCATACTCACGGTCGGTCAGTCCGGCAAACGAGCGCACACCAATCATGTCGCAGTAGCAGCCCATGACGGGAATAGCCTCCAACAAGTGCTCCGACTTATCGCCATCCATGATAACACCACGCTCCGTTTCCAGTTTCCATGCACCAGCATTCACATCGAGCACGATAACATTCATGCCCAAGTTCATGGCAGCCTTCTGAGTAGACAGGCGAGTGCGCAGCGAGTTATTGAAGAAAATCATCATCAAGGTCTTATTCTTACCCAGATGCTGATACTTAAAGCGGTCTTGCTTGATTTCCATAGCCTCGGCCATTGCTCTCTCCAACGGGCCGATATCTTCTACGTTGATAAATGTTCTCATTCTTTTATTATTGCGTTATTACATCATTCCGATATTGCGTTACTGTGGCCTGACCTGACCAGCACCCTCAATAAGCCACTTGTAGGTAGTGATTTCCTCCAGCGCCATCGGTCCGCGTGGGCCGAGCTTCTGGGTTGAGATGCCTATCTCGGCACCCATTCCAAACTGGGCACCATCAGTAAACGAGGTGGGAGCATTCCAGTAGACGCAAGCCGCATCGACATCCTGCTGGAAGCGACGTGCTGCCGCCTCATTCTGTGTGATAATGGCCTCGCTATGCCCAGAGCCATAACGGTCGATGTGGGCAATGGCCTCATCGAGTGAAGTCACGGTACAGATAGCCAGTTTATTATCCATGAACTCAGTGCCGAAGCTCTCTGAAGTGGCTGGCTTCAGCAATACGTCAGGATACTGGCCTAACAACAACTGATAGGCAGGCCCGTCGGCATAGAGCGTTACCTTATGCTCATGCAGCGGCTCCACCAACTGGTAGAGCTCGCCCAACCTGCTCTCATGCACGATAAGACAGTCAAGGGCATTACAGACACTGACACGGCGGGTCTTGGCATTGCAGATAATATCACGCCCCATCTGCAGGTCGCCGTCCTTGTCAAAGTAGGTATTTACCACACCAGCACCCGTCTCAATAACAGGGATGCGTGCCGTGTCGCGCACAAAGTCGATAAGGCGGCGGCCACCACGCGGAATACAGAGGTCTACATAGCCAACAGCATTGAGCAGCTCACCCGTAGCCTCGTGGGTAGCAGGCAGCAAGGTAACGACAACAGGGTTAACCCCATGTTGCTCCAATACCTCATGTATCAGTTCGACAGCAGCCTGATTCGACAGGTCGGCATCGCTACCACCCTTCAGCACACAGGCATTACCACTCTTGAAACAGAGCGAGAACACATCGAAGGTCACGTTAGGACGAGCCTCGTAAATCTGGCCAATCACACCGAAGGGCACACTGACGCGATGCAGTCGCAGCCCGTTGGGCAGTGTCTTCTCCTTTGTAATGTGACCCAACGGTGAGGGCAGTGAAGCTACATTCCGCATATCGGCAGCAATGTCAGCCAACCGCTTGTCCGTCAGTTGCAGCCGGTCATAGAGCGGATTCGCCTCATCCATCTTGGCCAAGTCTTTCACATTGGCCGCCAGAATGCGCTCCTTATGTTCAATAACCGCGTCAGCCACAGCGTTCAGTATCTCATTACGCTGGGTGTCAGTGAGCAAGGCCAGCGAGCGGCTGGCTGCCTTTACGTTGGCAAAAGTCTCTTTCAGTTGCATGGTATAAACTCTGTGTGTGGTATGTTCTGCTTGTTCTCTACGAGGTCAACAAGTATGTTGTCCCTCTCGCCATTGGCAATAATGACGCGGATGCCCGCCTTCTGCACCTTTGATGCCGTGGTATATTTCGAGTGCATACCGCCACGGCCAAAGGCACTCTTCTCGGGTTGGATATACTCCGAGAGGTCGCGCCCGGGGGCTACCTCGCGGATGAGTTCAGCCTGCGGGTCGTCAGGATGGGTTGTGAAGATGCCGTCGATATTAGACAGCAGGACCAGCGTCTGTGCCTGCATCATTTGGGCAATCAGCCCCGACAGCTCATCGTTATCGGTAAACATCAGCTCCGTGACGCTCACCGTATCGTTCTCGTTGACAATAGGCAGCACCCCATTCTCCAGCATGACCGACATACAGGCGCGCTGGTTCTCGTACTGTTCGCCCGACTCGAAGTTCTCCTTCATCGTCAGCACCTGTCCGACGGGAATGCCGAACTCACGGAACAGGTCGTAGTACAAGCCAATGAGCTTCACCTGACCCACGGCGCTGAACAGCTGCCGCTGCTCCACCGAGTCAAGGTCGTGGTCTACCTTCAGTTCGCCACGCCCTGAAGCCATCGCACCCGACGACACCAGAATGACCTCGTAGCCCCTCTGGCGCAGCCATGCCAGCTGGTCGACCAGTGCCGACATACGGGTTACATCCAGCTTACCGTCCTTACGGGTCAGCACGTTAGAGCCTACCTTTACAACGATACGGTTTTTCATTTGGCATCCTTTTGCCTGATTTCCACGCGGCGAATCTTACCGCTGATGGTCTTAGGCAGCTCGTCGACAAACTCTACGATGCGAGGGTACTTATAGGGAGCCGTCTCATTCTTGACGTGCTGCTGCAACTCCTTGACGAGGTCGTCACCAGCCTTGTCCTTCCACTCCTTGCCCAGTACGACGGTGGCCTTGACCACCATGCCGCGAATATCGTCGGGCACACCCGTGATGGCACACTCGACAACAGCCGGGTGGGTCATCAGGGCCGACTCTACCTCAAACGGGCCGATGCGATAACCCGACGACTTGATAACGTCGTCGATGCGGCCCTCAAACCAATAGTAGCCGTCCTCGTCGCGCCAAGCCATATCGCCCGTGTGATAAAGTCCGTCGTGCCAAGCCTCCTTTGTCAGTTCGGCATCGCGGTAGTATTCCTTAAAGAGGCCGATGGGCTTGCGGTCGCCCACGCGAACCACTATCTCGCCTTTCTCACCGTCCTCACACGATGAGCCGTCGGGACGGATAAGGTCGATGTCGTACTGCGCATTGGGGATGCCCATTGAGCCGGGCTTGGGCTCCATCCACGGGAATGTGCCCAGCGTCATGGTGGTCTCCGTCTGTCCGAAACCCTCCATCATGCGGATGCCCGTCTTCTCCAAGAACTTGTCGAAGACGGCAGGATTGAGTGCCTCGCCAGCCGTGGTGCAGTATTCGAGTGAAGAGAGGTCGTACTTCGACAGGTCTTCCCGAATCATGAAACGGTAGATGGTAGGCGGTGCGCAGAAGCTCGTCACCTTGTACTTCTCTATCTGGCGCAGCAGCGTATCGGCACTGAACTTCTCGTGGTCAAAGACAAAGACCGTTGCGCCGGCAAACCACTGACCATAGAACTTGCCCCAGACGGCCTTGCCCCAACCCGTGTCAGCCACGGTCAGGTGCAACGAGCCTTCATGCAGGTTGTGCCAGAAGACACCCGTCGTCAGGTGGCCGATGGCATAGAGATAGTCGTGCGCCACCATCTTCGGTTCGCCGCTGGTACCGCTGGTGAAGTACATCAGCATGGTGTCGTCGTTGGTATTGACGAAGGCCGGACGCTGGAACTGCGGGGCTTGCTGCCACTCCGACTGCCAGTCGTGGAAGCCCTCGGGAATGGGCTTGCCGTGATCGGTGATGGTGATGTACTGCTTGACCGTCGGGCTTTCGTCCTTGGCAGCCTGTATCTGGCTGACCACGTAGGGGTCGTCTACGCAGATGATGGCCTTGACAGAGGCGCGCGTATTGCGATATACTATGTCGTGCTTGGTCAGCATGTGGGTTGCGGGGATGACGATGGCACCTATCTTGTGCAGTGCCAGCATGACCACCCACCACTCGTAGCGGCGCTTGAGGATGAGCATGACAGGGTCGTTCTTGCCGATGCCCAGCGTCTGCAGGTAGGACGCAGCCTGGTCGGTCTGCTCCTTCAGCTCGCCGAAGGTGGTGCGTATCTCCTCCCCTTGGTCGTTGGTCCACAACAGGGCCAGTCCGTCGGGCTTCTCCTCAGCCCATGCGTCCATGACATCGTAGGCAAAGTTAAAGTTCTCGGGGATGATGAACTCTAAGTGTTGATTATAGTCTTCTACGGACTCGAAGTGCGTCTGCTTTAAAAATCTTTCTACCATAGTATCGTTATTCTACTGTAAATGCAAGGAACTTGACGGCCTTGTCGCCAAGGGCCAACATGCCGTGAGGCTTGGTTGAGTCGAAATAGATGCTGTCGCCCTCTTCCAGCACGATGGTCTTTCCACCGATATATAGCTCCATGCTGCCCTCGAGCACGAGGTTGAACTCCTGTCCGGCATGGGCATTCTTATAGATGGTGGCGGCACCAGGCTTGGGCTCCACGGTGACGATGAACACGTCGGCCTTGTGGTTGACGAAGCCGCTCACCAGACTTTGGTACTTGTATGCCTTGGTGCGCTCGACGCTCATGCCCTGTCCTTTGCGCACGACGAAGTAGGAGCGCATGTGCGGTGCCTCGGCAAACATCAGCTCTTCGGCGCTGACGCCGTACTTGTGGGCTATCTTCATGAGGTTTGAGATGGTGATGTCCATCTCGCCCTGCTCTATCTTTTCATACTTGTCTGTGCTGATGCCGATGGTGTCGGCCATTTCGCTCAGGGGAATGTCCAGCACGTCGCGCAGTCCGCGCAGACGCTCGCCAATCTGTCTTAGTTGTTCGTCGACCATATTCTTTATTTATTTTGATGATTTACAATTACTTTACTCCGGCCTTGAGTCCGCGGATGACGGCGGATGTGAAGCCGGCGTGCTCCATCTCGTTCAGCCCCTTGATGGTGACGCCGCCCGGGGTGGTCACGAGGTCGATGGCGGCCTCGGGATGCAGCCCGGTGGCTTGCAGCAACTCAACGGCTCCCTTCATGGTCTGCATGACTATCTGCTTGGCATCGTCGGCCTTGAATCCCAGCTCGACGCCGCCTTCGGAGGCTGCCCGCAGGTAGCGCATGGCGTAGGCGATGCCGCAGGAGGCCAGCGTGGTGCCGGCTGGCAGCAGTCGCTCTTCGGTGACGATGGTGCGACCCATCGAGTCGAGCAGCTGACGGAGCTGCTCGGTCTGTTGCGGCGACGTGGCCACGGAGGGCACGAGGAAGGTCATGGATGCGAGCTGGGCGATGGCGATGTTGGGAATGCAGAGCCACGTGGGGGGCAGCTGGCCGTCCTTGGCGAGCCACGTCTTGAGTTGCTCGCCCGTGATGCCTGCGGCCACTACGACCAGCAGCTGGCGGTCGTAGTTGAACACGTCCTTGATGCCTCGCAGCACTTGCTCTACGAGCCACGGCTTGACCACTACGAACACGATGTCGCCGCCCATAGCGGCCATGCGGTTGTCGGTGGTGATGTTTGACACCTTGTCGGCAAAGCGCTCGAGTGCGATGCGCGATGCGTCGGCTACGCAGATGTCGCCGTTGGCTACATACGAGCCACGGATAAGTCCCTCGACAATGGCGCCGCCCATTGCTCCTGCTCCGATGACTGATACTTTCATAGCACGCGCTTGAATCGTTCTATAAAGTCGTCGGCCTGCTGCTTGGTCAGGCACAGGGGCGGCAGCAGTCGCAGGGTGTTGGTGCCTGCGCAGCCGGTGAAGCAGTGCTCCTGATGGATGAGGGGCTGGCGCACGTCCTTGTGGGGGCAGTCGAGGTCGATGCCGAGCATGAGGCCGCGACCGCGTATGTCGGTGATGTGGTGCCGTGCTGTGCCGTCAGCGGCGGTGGTGCTGGCCAGCGAGCGGAGCTGCTCCATGAGGTAGTTGCCCACCTCGCGGGCGTTCTCTACCAAGCGTTCTTCTTCAAACACATCGAGCACGGCCAGTGCGGCGGCGCAGGCCAGATGGTTGCCGCCGAAGGTGGTGCCCAGCTGCCCATAGACGGGCTGGAACTCGGGACTTATCAGTACGCCTCCCATCGGGAAGCCGTTGGCGATGCCCTTGGCCACGGTGATGATGTCGGGACGTATGTCGAGCCACTGGTGGGCGAAGAACTTTCCCGAGCGCCCGTAGCCACACTGTATCTCGTCGCATATCAGTATCGTGTTGTGCTGTCGGCAGAGCTTCTGCAGCCCGCGGGCAAACTCCTTGGTGGCCAGCTGGATGCCGCCGACGCCCTGTATGCACTCGAGGATGACGGCACACACGTCGCCCTTCTGCAACTCGCGCTCCCAGGCCGTCAGGTCGTTTATTGGCAGATAGGTTACGTGGCCATTATTGTTGATGGGGGCTATAATCTTGGGGTTGTTGGTGGCTTCGACGGCCAGCGATGTACGGCCATGGAAGGCTTTCTGGAGCGACAGCACACGGGTGCGGCCATTGCTGAACGATGCCAGCTTGAGGGCGTTTTCGTTGGCCTCGGCACCGCTGTTGATGAGGAACAGCTGGTAGTCGTCGTAGCCGCTGATGCGTCCCAGCCGGCTGGCCAGCTCGGTTTGCAGCGTGTTGACCACGGAGTTGGAGTAGAACCCGATGCGCTGCAACTGCTCCGTCACCCGCTCGATGTAGTGAGGATGCGAGTGTCCTATCGAGATGACAGCGTGTCCGCCGTAGAGGTCGAGGTACTCCTGACCCTTGTCGTCCCAGACTTTACAGCCCTGTCCTTTCACGATGTTCACGTCGAACAGGGGATATACATCAAATAGCTTCATGTTGATTACATATTATAAATTGGGGACAAAGATACAAAAAATCATGCACTTACGAGCAAGGTTCATGCTAAAAACTACTAAAAGAGTGCGTACTTACATCTTTATGCAATATTCTTCCGCTCCGCTGCACCAAGGGCGCACGGTCGACGAAAGTAAAGAATAAGTCACAGAATTTAACACTTCATTTTCCGCAATCTGGCTCGGCTGAGTGCCGAAATGCGGTGTCGGCAACCGTTGCCCACGGTCGGCAGCGGATGGGAACTGGCTCCGCAGCGGGTGAAAGCAGGGGTTTTACACCGTGCCGATGCGCTCCGCAGCCGACGGGAGCGTGCTCCGCAGCGTGTGCCGATGCGCTCCGCACCATGTAAAACCATAGTCCGCACCACGTGCGGAGCGTACCCCCACAGGGTACAAACTGCGCTTAAACACTTAACACACTCAATGCCAACAACTTACGGAAACGCTCCCAGAATCGCGTATTTCGCTCCGAAGTACGACTTGCTGACCGCTGCGCGATTCTGGCGAGGCTGTTTGTCCGCATAATTCACAGCCCTCGCCCACCACGGATGCCAGCAAAAAGGGCTGCGCATCACGACGATGCACAGCCCTCCTATCTGATTGACGACTTCTTAGAAGTCCATCTTGTCAAGCGTGTCAGTGAAGTCCTTGGGCTCGTGGTTCTCAGGCTCATGGTACTCCTCCGTGCGCTCGCGGTGCTCAGGACGCGGGCGACGCTCGCCACGGTCGGGGCGCGGACGGCGCTCACCACGGTCAGGACGCTCGCGGCGACGCTGCTGCGGCTCCACATAGTCGGCAGGCTTCTCAACCAGCACGCGGTGCGAGAGCTTGAACTTACCCGTCTTCGGGTCAATCTCGAGCAGCTTCACCTGTATCTTATCGCCCTCCTTGATACCGGCTTCCTCGACCGTTTCCAGTCGCTTCCAATCTATCTCAGAGATGTGGAGCAGCCCATCCTTACCCGGCATGAACTCTACGAAGCAACCGTAAGGCATGATGCTGCGCACCGTACCCTCGTAAACCTCGCCCACCTCAGGGATGGCGACGATGGCGCGAATCTTGGCAATGGCAGCCTCGATGCTGGCCTTGTCAGGCGCGCTCACCTGTACCTTGCCCACACCGTCTATCTCGTCGATGGTGATAGTCGTACCCGTCTCCTCCTGCATCTGCTGGATAATCTTTCCGCCCGGGCCAATAACGGCACCGATAAACTCCTTCGGAATGTCGAAGGCCTCGATGCGGGGCACCTGAGGCTTCAGCTCGGCACGCGGCTCGCTGATGGTGTCGGTAATGCAGTTCAGGATGTGCTCGCGACCGGCCTTGGCCTGCATCAGAGCCTTCTCCAGAATATCGAACGACAGGCCATCGCACTTAATATCCATCTGCGTAGCCGTCAGACCGTCCTTCGTACCAGTGGTCTTGAAGTCCATGTCGCCCAAGTGGTCCTCGTCGCCAAGGATGTCACTCAGCACGGCATACTTATCCTCACCGGGATTCTTAATCAGACCCATGGCAATACCCGACACGGGCTTCTTCATGGGCACACCAGCGTCCATCAGCGCCAGCGTTCCGGCGCAGACGGTAGCCATCGACGAAGAACCGTTAGACTCCAGAATCTGCGACACTACACGCACCGTGTAAGGGAAGTCGGCAGGAATCTGACCCTTCAGACCGCGCCAAGCCAAGTGGCCGTGACCAATCTCGCGACGGCCAACACCGCGCTGAGGTCTGGCCTCGCCCGTACAGAACGGAGGGAAGTTATAGTGCAGCAGGAATCGCTGATAGCTCTTGTCCAGCACGTCGTCCACCAGCTTCTCATCCAGCTTGGTGCCCAGCGTGACGGTGGTCAGCGACTGCGTCTCACCGCGGGTGAAGATAGAGCTACCGTGAGGCATGGGCAGCGGTGAAACCTCGCACCAGATGGGGCGAATCTCATCCGTCTTACGACCGTCCAGACGAATGCCCTCGTCCAGAATGCAACGGCGCATGGCGTCGCGCTCCACGTCGTGGTAGTAGCGGTCCATCATGGCATACTTCTCCTCCAGCTCATCCTCCGTCAGGTCAGCGTGGGCGGCAGCATACTGCTCCTTGAAGTCGGCCAGTATCTTCTCGAAAGCCTCGGCACGCGCGTGCTTCTCCAGTGCCTGCTTCGTTACGTCGTAGGCGGGCTGGTACAGCTCCTTGTTCATCTGCTCGCGCAGCTCCTCGTCGTTCACCTCGTGGTCGTACTCGCGCTTCACGTCCTTGCCGAGTTCCTTCGACAGTTCAGCCTGCAGCTCGCACATCGGCTTGATGGCAGACATGGCAGCCTTCAGGGCGCCAATCATGTCCTGCTCCGAAACCTCCTTCATCTCGCCCTCTACCATCATGATGTTCTCTGCCGAGGCACCCACCATAATGTCCATGTCGGCCTCCTTCATCTGCTCAAAGGTGGGGTCAATCACGTACTCGCCGTTCACACGGGCCACGCGAACCTCACTGATGGGGCACTCAAAGGGAATATCGCTGCAAGCCAGCGCAGCCGATGCAGCAAAACCTGCCAAGGCATCGGGCTGGTCAACACCGTCGGCGCTGAGCAGCATCACGTTGACAAAAACTTCTGCGTGATAGTTGGAGGGGAACAGCGGGCGGAGCACACGGTCGACCAGACGGCTGGTCAGAATCTCGTTGTCCGAGGCCTTGCCCTCGCGCTTAGTGAAGCCACCGGGGAAACGGCCTGCGGCGGCGTACTGCTCTCTGTAGTCCACCTGCAGAGGCATGAAATCGGTTCCGGGAACTGCGTCCTTTGCGGCACAAACAGTAGCGAGAAGCACCGTGTTGTTCATGCGGAGAACAACGCTTCCGTCGGCCTGCTTTGCCACCTTCCCAGTCTCAATTGTGATGGTTCTTCCATCAGGCAACTGAATACTTTTCGTAATTACGTTCATCTTGATTTAAAACATCTATAAAATAAAAAAATGTGCGCCCGTAAGCGCAAATAACTGCGCAAAGGTACACATTATTATATTATAAAACGAAGAAACCCTGCAATAATTATTGTTTTTTAGGATTTACTTCGTACCTTTGCACACAAACAGACAATCAGACTCTTATGACACAGCAGGAGAAAACACAAAGGGAGGAACGCATCGTTGACATACTGAAAACCGTCTACGACCCTGAAATTCCAGTCAACATCTACGACCTCGGCATGATTTACAAGATTGACGTGCAGGACGACGGCACGGTGGACATGGACATGACCTTTACCGCACCGAACTGCCCCGCTGCCGACTTCATACTGGAGGACGTGCGCACCAAGGTGGAGAGCGTGGAGGGCATCACCACGGCTAACATCAATCTGGTGTTCGAGCCAGCATGGGACCAGTCGATGATGAGCGAGGAAGCAAGGGTGGAATTAGGATTTGACTGACATGAAGAACGTCTACTTTCTATCTGACGCTCACTTAGGCTCACTGGCCGTTCCGCACCAGCGGATGCAGGAGCGACGGTTGGTGCGCTTCTTGGACAGCATCAAGGAGAAGGCTGCCGCCATCTACTTGCTGGGCGATATGTTCGACTTCTGGTATGAGTATAAGTATGTGGTGCCCAAGGGCTTCACCCGCTTTCTGGGCAAGTTGTCGGAGCTGACCGACATGGGGGTCGAGGTGCATTACTTTACGGGCAACCACGACATCTGGGCCTACGAATACTTGGAGCGGGAATGCGGTGTCACGTTGCATAAGAAGCCTGAGACCACCGAAATATACGGGCATGAGTTCTTCTTGGGTCACGGCGACGGCATGGGCGACCCCAACAAGTCGTTCAAGGTGTTGCGCGCCATCTTCCATTCTTCTTTCTGTCAGTGGGCTTTTTCTAACATCCACCCCCGGTGGGGCATTAGCTTCGGTCTGCAATGGGCGAAGCACAGCTACATGAAGCATAAGCTGACCGACGAAGTACACTATATGGGCGACGACCGCGAACCTCTGGTCTTGTTTGCCAAGCAGTACATCGAGTCGCATCCTAACATCGACTACTTCATCTTCGGCCATCGCCACATCGAGCTTGACATCAAGCTGGCCCGCCACACGCGGTTGATGATTCTGGGCGACTGGATTAGCCAGTTTACTTATGCCGTTTACGACGGAGAGCACATGTTCTTGGAAGAGTACGTCGAGGGCGAAAGCCAGCCGTAACCATCTTAATAATTGTCTAACACCTGTTGCAGTTGCTCACGCTGACGCTCTTTCTTTGACTTGCGTTTAGGAAGCAACGAGAGGACTATCCTCGCAACGAGGGCTATCGGGTCGACCCCTATCATCATGGCACCAGCCTGCTGGCTTTTCCGTTGTTCCTCTAACCAATGGCTCTGGTAGGCCAGCCGCATATCCTGTCTGACGGCTGGGGTGATGATTTTCAGGTCGGGTGAAATTCCCGGATGTTTAGGCATCAGTCGCTGCGGACTGACTATTGCAGTTTCGGGAGGTAAGGGGCTCACGTGTGATGTACTATCATGCTCCAAGTTTTGCTTAGGTTCGTTAAGCAGCCATTCTTGAAACTCACGGTTGATAGTGCTATCGCGCGGCATGTCCTTCTGACCTTCAAGGGAAGTCTGCGCCCTGACCGCCGCCCCAAAAGTCAACAGACAGAATGTCATGATATATCGGAAAGCCTGTGTCATGTCTCATCTTGTATCAGTCGGTAGCCAATACCACGAACATTGACGATAGATAGCGAAGAGTCGGCAGCCAGCACCTGCTTCATGCGCGACATAAAGACATAGAGGCAGTTTAGGTTATAGACGGTATCGCTACCCCAGAACTCCAGCAAGAGCCTTCGGTTCTCTACGATTTCCCCATGTGCCTCAATAAGAATACCCAAGATAGAAGCCTCACGGAACGACAGCTTTCGCCCCGTCGTCGTCCCGTTGTCTGCTATATACAGCAGGCTTTGCTTGTTGGTATTCAGCACAAAATGGCCTATGCTCAGTTCATTCATACGGTGGTTTTCCGAATTAGCTGCGCAAAGGTACAGGTTTTGTTCAGAAAATATCGCGGCATTTACCTTACAAAACCTTACGTTTATTTAAATGAAACGCTTGTTAAGTCTTTTTGGTTTAGCGAACGTGAATATTTTATAAGTTTAACGCGAATTTGATGGAATTTGGGCGTTTCTAACGTTCCTTCAGCCTTTAGTATCTCCTTGGGGTGGCTCCAGTATCTGTTTCGATGTGCTTTAGTATCTGTTTATATAGTAAACAGATACTGTTTCATGTCGAAACAGATACTGGAG
>CAMWKZ010000067.1 GCA_947174945.1 uncultured Prevotellaceae bacterium
ATTGTGCGGAGCGTGTCGGTGTATTGTGCGGAGCGTGTCGGCACATGATGGTTTTGGGGTGATTATTGATAAAAGAGGGAGGGCGGGGCTTGTATGGCCCCGCCCTTTATTTGGGTTGAATGCTTGTTTTGTGGTGTGGGGGATAGGAGTTTTTACCTCGTTTGGAAGGTTTCTGCTATTTGCTTTGCCACTCGCTTGATGGCGCCTTTTATGTCGTGCGAGGCTCCCATTACGCTGAGGGAGGAGTACGCACCGCGGCAGGAGGCTACGGGGCGGCCTGTGGAATAGTCTATGAAGTTGACGGTTATGACGGTTTCTTCGGGCTGGACGTTTACGCCGTATTTGACTAACAGGAGCTTTTCCTGCTGGGAGCGTGACAGCTCGTATATTCGGGCATCGCTGACGAGCGTTAGGCGGGAGCCTTCAACTGCGTCGAACAGCTGAATCTCGTAGGCCATCAACTCTGCGGGGATGTGATACGTGTCGTTGTTGATGACTGATGCGTACTCGTACTTAGCAAGGTTGATATGCTGAGAGACGGTCGACTGTGATGTTGTGCAGGCTGTCAGCATGAGGGCTATGGCCGTCAGGAAGGCCATGAGAATGAGCTTGTTCCGTTTTACCGATATTTTAGGCATTGGTTGTTCTGTAGGGTTTAATCGTTATTTGATATATAGCGCACCCTCCGTTCCCCTTATGCTGCCTGTGAGGGCGGTGGCTGTGGCGATGAGGGTTGCAGTGGCAAATATAGTCAAAAACTGGGACATGGGACATGAATAGTCGGGCAAATAAACATTGTTTAATACTTGCGCATCGTTATATAACATTATTTGGGTAGTCCGTGGGCGGCATGAAGCCCAGATAAGAGAGATGGGCAGCACCAGCGCGAGGCCGACAGCTGCCCATTGGGATGAAAGAGCTTTACAGGCGGCTCTTCTCTTCGTTGCCTGCACCCGTGCCCTTATACTTGCTCTTAGTCGTGTTAAACTTATAGCGGACGGTCGCAACAAACCGGCGACGGTTATAGTGATTGCCTTGCCACAGCCTGACCTGATGGTTGTAGACCAAGTTTCCGTCGCGGCTGCGGTCCAGCAGGTCTTCCCCTGCCAGCTTGATGCTCAGCCTGCCGTCAGCGAATGTCTTGACAAGGCTGACGTTGAGAACGGTCTGGTGATAGTCCAGATAGACGTTCTGATAGTGCCCCGTGCTTTGATAGCGGAAGTCAAGCTCGCCCGTCAGCGTCTGGCTGAAAGCAAAGC
Source organism: uncultured Prevotellaceae bacterium (assembly GCA_947174945.1). Lineage (GTDB taxonomy): Bacteria > Bacteroidota > Bacteroidia > Bacteroidales > Bacteroidaceae > Prevotella. The sequence continues at coordinate 1,260 of CAMWKZ010000067.1, forward strand.
TGTTGTTCACCTGCGCTATCATCAGGGGCTTGCCCAGCTTGATGTCCCCTGCCGTCGTCTCCATCGAGAACCACTGCTTGTGAACCCCGAAAGTCCACTGCGGATGCCAGATGCCCCACTGCGGGGCGAAGGCTACATAGGGCACGACCCACTTCAGACTGGGTATGTTCTTATACGTTACCAGCGTCACGTTGCCTCTGTCCGTCTGCTCTATCCAGTGTATAATCCGCCCGCGCTCATCGGAATAGCTCAGCGAGAACTGGATGAACTTCCACATTCCCTGCAATGAAATGCTGTGGATGATGGTGTTGTCGAGCAGCGGATTGCCCCGCTGCATGGAGTATCGGTTGCCGTAAAACACGTTGTTGCTCAGCTGCTGATACGTGGGGCGTGCCGTCTTGGCCGAGTAGGCTACCTGCGCCATCACCTTGCCCACCTGTGTGGCAAACGAGAACGACGGATAGACATTGCTGTAGCTGCGGCTCTGCCCCTCAATCCAGCGACCGCTCTCATAGTAGTCGAAGTCCACGTGCTCATAGCGCAGCCCTGCGCGCAACTGGCCTACCTTGGGCAGCAACCTTGAGTATTCAACGTATGGGCTAATGCTCTGCTCCTTCAGCGTGCTGTATGTCGACGCAACGTAGTGCTGCGGCTCCACATAGTCATCCTGCCGGTTTGTGTTGGTGTACTCCGCTCCGCAGTCGAGCGAACCGCCTAACAGCGGGTAGCTCATGGTCAGTTTCGATGCCAGCAAGCGGTTCCTGACCCTGTTTTCTGCGCTCAGCGTGCGGTATTCCAGCACCATACACGTCTCTGCTATCCTGCTCTGCCCGTCGTAGCCACTATGCAGAAAGTCGAAGTTCCAGTCAACGTACAGCCGCCCGATGTTGCCTGCGTAGTAGGCATTCAGCGTGTGGGCAGCCCTCCCCCTCGTCTGTTTGCTGGTCTTGTTCCCCCATTTGTCATAGAACTGGCCGTCGGTCGTAATGTCGCTGGCCAGTGTGGTGGTCTCGTCCGTCCTCGTCGGGAGAGTGTACTCATACTTGGCGCCAAACGTGTGATGCTCACTCAGCTGGTAGTTGAAACCGCCGTCAATGCTGTAGTCGCGGCTGACAATGTCGGTCCGCAGGTCGTTCCGCTGCTGCCAGAGGGTGTCGGTCTGCACCTCCAGAGTTACGTCCGACAGCTGCAAGCTCCTTGCTTTGCTTGCCCACAGCGAGGCAAAGATGTCCAAGCCGTTGCTGCGGTAGTTCATGTCGAGCGAGGCCGCCTCTCTGCCTCTCCGCCCCTGTTGCCACCGCCCCCACGTGTCAATGCTCAGGCCGTCACCCGCTTTGCGCACCGTCTGTATCCTTAGGACAGCCCCAGCCGTCGCGTCGTACTTAGCCCCCGGATTGGTGATAAGCTCAACGTTCCTGATGTCGGTCGACTTCAGTTGCTCCAGTTCCCTCGGGTTCTGCATCCTTCGGCCATTGATGTAGATAATGGGGGCACCCTTTCCGAACACCTCATACTGGCCGTCCTTCTCAATAATGCCCGGCACGTGCTTCAGCACGTCAGATGCAGTGCCCAGCTGGCTGAGCGGTGTGTTCTCCACGTTCGTTACCAGTCCCTCGCTGCCCATCTGGTACTGCGGCACGTGTCCCTTCACCGTGACCCCCTTCAGCACATAGTTGTCGGGCTGCAGGCGTATTGTCCCCACCTCAGGCTGGTCGCACATTCGGTATATGGTCTTGTAGCCCACGTATGAGATGCGGGCAAGCACCCTCCTTTGCTCGTAGGGAATGGCAAAGTAGCCGCTTTCATTGCTGACCCCGCCACTCAGCAGTGCCGAGTCGGCAGGATTGAGGATAGCAATGTTGGCGTAGGCAGCGGGCCGACCCTGTTCGTCGACGATGGTGCCCCTAAGATGAAGGTCGGTCTTGTGCGTGCATTCCACAAACACCTTCTTCCCCTCAGGATTGCCCTCGTCAATGGTCATGCGAATGGGGTAGAAGCCTATCATCTGCAGAATGGCATCGGGCAGCGTCTTGCGACTGACGGTAGTCGTGATGCGGAAGTCCTCCAGCTCGTTGTATAGGAACATGATGGCGTAGCCCGTCTGCTGTTCAGCCAGCTGGCTGAGGGCATCCGATAGCGACACATTGTTATATTCGCGTGAGATTCGCTTCTGCGCTTGTGTGCCAGTGGCTATCAACAAGGCCAGCAGTATGGTTGCGATATGTCTTTTCATGGCGGCTGACTATTCTACGGTGACTTGATTATCCTTCAGCCTAACGGTCAGCCGCTCAAACTGGTTGAGGTCGCTCACCACTTGGTCAATGCCCTGCTGCGGGTTCCATACAAAGCGGAAGCGGAGCTCGCGGGCTTCGGCGCTGGCAAACGTGACCTTGACACCATAGTGGGCAGCTATCTCGGGCAGCATCTTCTCCAGCGGAGTGTTGTCGTAGACGACAGGCTGCACCGTGGCGCTATCGCTGGACAGCGTGTCGGCAGGCGTATCGGCGATGGTTGTCGTCCCGTTTCCCGCCATTTCCGTCCTTGTAGTCCCCGTCGTCTGTTGCTGTCGCACGATGTGAATGGCGGCAAACGCAATGCTGGACACAAGCAGCACCCCGATGAAGGAGGCCGCTATCTTCATCCATCCCAAGCCATACCGCTTAGGCTGTAGCCGCTGTTCAAAACGCTGCCATGCCGCATCCACGTCTATAGGCTCCTCGTCCCGCTGGTGGCGGCTGCTGCGCTTGGCTTCTACCATCATTCGGTAAGCATCGCGGCTATCCTCATCATGGTTGATGATGTCCCTGATTTCCTGCTCGCTGTATGCGTCGGGCTTGTCGAGCATTTCCAGTAGCTGTCGAATGTTTTCGTTGGTCGTTCTCATTGTTGTTGTCGTTTTAATGTTTATCGAAGTGGTGTCTGATTCGCTGAATGCTCTGCGTGAGATACTTGTAAGTGGTATTAGGGTTCAGCCCAAGCCGACGGGCTATCTCGCCCACGGTCAGGTCTTCGTCGAAGCGGAGACGGAAGATGCTGCGATGCGGCTCCTCCAGTTGCTCGTCCACGTAGGCTGCAATCTCCTCCAGCCCTTCCAGCCGCTTGTCAGTGGGCTGCAGGTCGGCCTCCTCCTCTATCGGCATCAGGTTCTTTACTCTCTCGTGCAACTGCATCTGTCTGATTCTGTTCAGACAGGCATTTCGCACGGCAGTCATCAGATAGCTGCCATTCTTGGGTGGCACGTCACTGCCAGCCACTCGCAAGAAGATGTCCTGTACCACATCCCCAGCCTCCTCATCATTACCCAGCAATACCCTGGCCAGATGAATCATCTTGCTGTAGTTCTGGCGGAAAAGCTGTTCTATTGTTCTCTGTTCAAGCATATCAGTCTGTCTATATCTGCACCCTCTTTATTGAGGCGTGTCTATATATAAGACACCTCACCCCCCTCGTTTTTTTACGAAAACCCCAACTTTTTTTTTCATCTTTGATACTTTATGTACGCATTCCTGAGCCTTTCATCATATTTGTTTTGGGCATACTGAGGCCCGTTGTAGTGTATGGCAAACTCTGCCCAGTTAAGTGTGCGGAGGTATCTGACCCATCCATTGGTCTTCAGGAAGGTAGCAAAGAGGTCCAGCTGTCTGCCCTCGCTGATGCTCATATCTTCCACAAACTCAGCGACTGTCCGACAGCCGCAGGCAGCATAGTTGAAGCCCATTGTCTGAAACAATCCCCAGCTTGCAGAGCAGAGGGCTGCTTCTTTGTCAATGGCAATCGCTTTCTCCAGACGGGGGGACTCTCCCCTTGCATCCTTTCTATAATGCTTCTTGGTCCAATGCGGATAGAGAATGTCCTCATTGCCTTTTACATAGCTCTCAGGATCCAGGCCTTTCTTCTTTAGTTGCCTCTAGAAAATGTGGCCTTCGAAAAGAATGACGGGCCGATTGGGGGCAACGAAGCCGCCCTTGACACCACTTTCTACCTCCTGTACAGCCTTGATGGCAGCTATTTTAATTTCCAGTGTGTCTGCACACCGCTTGAAGTCTTGTTCTGTTAATCTAAGAGTTTCCATATATCTTATTATCTATTGAAGTTACTAACATTGTCTACCCTTCGCTGGGCTTCCTCGACTTTGGCTAAGATTTTCAGGGCTTTGTCCGACTTGTTCTTGTCGATGTTGAGCTTTAGGCCGCACGTGGGACAAAGCAGGTTGTTGGCAAACAGAATTTGCTGAATAGAAGTTGGGATGAAGTTGCCGCAGCGTGGGCATTGTATGCCAGGCATCCGCTGCTCCTGCTGTTGCATTCTTGGTCTTGTGAGGGTCATGGTTGTTGTGGTTGCTTTGTTATTATCTTCTTTTTCAGTTTTGCGGAGTTTTCCGTTATGTCCTCTATTTGAAGGCTATTAGTGGTCAGGCTCAATAGGTTTGACAGCCCTCCTGGCATGTCTGCCTGTTGCATCTTCACTCTCACCTTCATGTTGGCACTAAGTCCCTGCCTTGCCTTTCTTTCCGTACTCCCTTCAATATGGGGGGGCTGCCATTGCCACTCTCAGTGTGACACCCTCTGGCCTTTCGTTGTCTTTTTCCTTTAGTTCTCGTCTGCACTGAGCGCATCAATAATCTGGATGTCGAAGTCAAAGTCTGCCTCTTTCACCTGAAGCAGGGGCAGCGGTACCAGCGTCAGCAGCGGAATGCTAACACGCTGTTGTTTGGAAATCCCGCAGTCCTGTGTGGTATAGGTGAACTCCAGCATTCGCAGTTTCCCAACTTTGCCCGTATTGGCATCATAGGACTCGAAAGCCAGCTCATAGAGATAACTCAGATACCTACGTGTGGATATGCTATCCGCATCAATTGTTGCAACTAATGGCCCGGAGATTAAGTCCTTTAGGTCCATTATCTGCTTACTAACCTTATTGTCTGTCGTTTCCATAGGCAGAATATTCATTCATCCCTTAAATACATGTTAATATTGTTTGGCGATACCTGCAGTCGGAATGTGTGGATGGCACTATTGGGCAGCGCAGCCAATTCTTCTGAGGATACACATACGTCTACAGACGGTATGGATTGCTTGCGTTTGGCATTCACATCCCGCAATAAGCCTGGCAGCTCTTTTTCAATAGCAGCCATCATCGCTGCTTTTACTTGCTCATTGTAGTCAGTATTGATGTGCCTGTCGAGTATCTCCTGCACCTCCTTGTGGTCCAGCAAAAACTCTTCACCGACGTATAGGACGATTTGCAACAAGGCTGCCTCGTCAATCGAGCCATCTTTCTTGATGATAGTCGTAGATTCTCTTTGCAAGGTCTCTTGAATCTTATGGCCCAGAAAAGCACTGAAGTCATTCCATTTCTCTGTGTTCTTCTCCAAAGTGATAAGATTTTTTGCATCTTCAGGGATGTTGTCAGGCATCATATTATTGAATGTGGAAATAGCACTGTCAAGAAGTAGTTGGGCGCAAGCGTTTGAAACGTTCTTGGTGGCATCCAGAAGGGCTGGGGGATTCAGTTCGCAAAGTCCCACTGCCGACGATGAGTCGGTAATGCCATACTGAATACATAGTTCCATCTCGCCGAGAGCTACGGCGGGTAGGGAGAACTTGTCAAGTTGGCCGTTAGGACCATACATATCTTTCAGTGCTATAGTATATAGATTTGTCTGATGTTGGGCATTAACCATATCTCGCAGGATAGAGCTGATGATTGTGCTTAACTGAGCCATAAGTTGTGGTTAAGGAATATGTGTTGTTTTAATTTGTTATTTTGTGACTTTCACCGTTATGGCCTTGTCGCCCGCAGTGATGGTATAGGTGCTTGGAGTAGTTAGCTCAAATACCATGTTGTCATTGTCTACGGTGCTAGATATTTCGGTTTCTCCGTTCTTTGCTTTGATGGCATCTGGCTCCAAGAGTCCTTTCGGGTTCTTGTAGGTAGCAATGAGTATTGCAGGCTTGTCATCACCAGAGAGTACAATGTTGGTATCACTGACCTCAAGGGTGCCGGCTGGGTCACTCACGTCAAAAGAACTGCCAAGTAGTTCAAGAACCTTGGCCAGACCGGCTGGCATATTGTCCTGTGCAGCCTTCACAGCCACGTCCATAGTGTATTCCACACTGTACTGCGAATTTTGGGTAGCCTTGGAGTCTTTCTTTGAAGAATAGCTGGCTTTCATGTCTGCCTTCATGCTGAACGGTCCCCAGCCTACCTTGGCCGAGAGGTTGGCACCAGCATCAAGTGATGATGAAGAGTTGGTCTCGGAAGCGGAAGATGACGAAGCTGAGATGTTTGCCTTGAAGTTGATGTCAATGTTCTGTATTGCGATGTATGGTATGGGTACAATCGTTAACAGAGGAACATTCAGCTGGGTCATGCGACCGTTTTGTATAAACTCAAAGGTCACATTTACTGCTTCTTTTTTACCAGTCTCAGGATTAGTGTTGAAACCAACTTCCTGAATAAACTGCCATGATGTCTGCGCGGCCATAGCCTATGCTTCGATACATGCCTTTAACGGTGCTCCGATAATGGAGCCGAACGGAATCGCCTGCAATGCGCTGGTTGCTACTTGCGATGGGGTTGCATCAATTGCCATAGTTTTCTTTTTTTAATTGTTAATAATGTTACGAATGTTGAGCTAAGCTCTTGTTTCGTTGGCAAAGATAATATGATTAGGCAGAACCCTTATTATGCGTCCACTAATTGACATTCTCATCCACTCAATTACATCTGCTTACCCTCTCTAATCCTTTTTCTTAACCCAATAAGCACGAATTTGCTCTTGACCACACTCTGGTATTCCCGCCCGATATTGATGTCCCTTCCGTCAATCATGCGCACCATGTTCCCGGCATACCGTGATATATACCCCAGATTGACGATAAAAGAGCGGTGAATACGAATAAATAGTGCCGCCGGAAAATATTCTGCGACTTCACACATGGGCACAGATACCGTTATCCTGCTTTTGTCGGCAAGATAAATGTCGCAATAATTACTTGCTGCTTTTAAATAGAGCACATCATACATGGATATTCTGCGATAGCCAAAGTTATCCATAATGAATACATGTACATCTTCATAAGTCTTCATATCTCATCTTTTAAAAGTTATACTTAATCAGTGTAAAGATATATACTTTCAAGACTTTATCTAACATATATCCATTAAAACATGCTTTTTATCCACTAAAATGCAATATTTACCCTTTCTTTTTGCTCTAGTATCTCTTTCGAGGTGCTAGAGCAACCCGAAGGAGATACTAAAGGCTGGATGAGGCCTAAATGATGGTTATTTCGTGTCTGTAACCGCACTAATTGGCATGGTGCTGAATTGGGCAAACTTACGGTGATTAGAAGATGGCATACCTGCGGAGGTTCTGCATGAAGACGGCTTCGTGGGCCTCTTGCTGGCAGAGCTTGGCATCGTCCATCTTGATGGTGGAGGGCCAGTATTGGTTGCCGTCGACGATGCGGCCGGTCAGCATCTCGCACCAAGTACAGGCTGCCGTGTAACGGCCAATGGTGTAGGACAGGTGGTAGCCGTCGCGGTTTAGCGTGTCGCCTTTGCGGTAGCGCATCAGGTGGATGGCCATGCCTGTGGGGATTATCCGACTGATATTGGCTTTCGGCACCTCGTTGCGTACACAGTTGATAATGTCGTTGAGCATACGCTGCTGGTCGCTACCGTAGATTTCAAAGTTGGCATTCTTGAAGCTCTTGGCATAGGCCCATGTCATGTGCCACCAGATAGCTACCTTCGGATTGGTGGCCAGCAGTTTTACCTGATGTTGTAGGGTGGGCAGGTTCTTGTAGCTGTCAGGAAGTCCAGACAGCAGACTGGCTTGCTGCAGGGTGATGATGTCCCACGGCTCGTCCAGTATGATGCGTTGCAGAGTGACTGCCTTTTCCTCTGTCTTTACGCCGCCCACAATTTTGCGGTAGGCATACTTCCGTCGTGCCCCTTTCAGGTTGTCTAAGTGCATTTCCAGTGAGCATCCGGGGATATAGGCGTTGCCGATGACTAACGAGTCACCTTGTGCTGCTGCCAGTTCGTATAGATACTGCTCAACGGCATCTTCTGAAAAGCTGTTGCCAATGGCCAGCACTTTGATGACCTTGCCTTGCACGGTCAGTGCGGCCATTGCCAACAGCATGAAAAGCAGTCTTCTCATTTCCTTATTTTACGGGAACGTCAGCTAATGTCTTTTTCAGCAGCTCCCAGAACGGGGCCACCGTTTCAATGAGGGCGCGCTCGGTGGTGGTGTGTGGGCTCTTCATCGTAGGACCGAGGCTCACCACGTCGAGGTGTGGATACTTGCCAAGGATAACCGAGCACTCCAGTCCGGCATGGTCTACCTGAATGATGCCGTCCTTGCCGAACAGCTCCTTGTACTCCTTCAGCAGCAGGTGCAGGATTTCTGAGTCGGGGTTGGGGTCCCAGCCGCCATAGCTGCCAGCGGTAACAACCTTCATGCCTGCCATGTTGAAGCAGCTCTCCAGTGTCTTTACGATGTAGTCCTTCATGTCCTCACGACTGGAGCGAGCCAGAATCTTCAGGGCTGCCTTGCCGTCGCCAATGTTGATGATGGCCAGATTGCTGGAGGTCTCGACAACGGTGGGGTAGGAGGGTATCATGCGCACCACGCCGTCGTGGCAGGCATAGATGGCGTTGACCAGATTGTCCTGAATCTCAACGGGCACTTCCTTTTTCGGTGTCTCAATCTCCTCAACGGTCAGTTCGATGCCGCTCTCTATCTGCTTGTACTCGTCTTGGAAGTCTTCCAGCCAGTCGGCAGCCAGTTCCTTCAGGGCGGGAATGTTCTCTTTCGGCAGTGTCAGCACCACTTCAGCCTTGAAGGGAATGGCGTTGCGCATATTGCCACCCTGCCATGATGCCAGACGAGCTTCCGTCTCCTCGATAGCCTCGCGGACGAAGCGCACCATCATCTTGTTGGCATTGCCTCGGCCTTCGTGAATTTCCAGTCCTGAGTGACCACCGTGCAGTCCTTTCAGCGTCACGCGGACGGCAGCATCCTCTGGGTCGGTGTCAGCCTCCTGATAGTCCAGAGTGGCTGTGATGTCGATGCCACCAGCAGAACCGATGACGAACTTGCCCCAGTGCTCAGAGTCGAGGTTCAGCAGGATGGCGCCTTCCAGCTCGCCCTCAGGCAGTCCGTTGGCACCATACATACCAGTCTCTTCGTCGGCAGTGATGAGGGCGTCAATGGGGCCGTGCGTCAGTGTCTTGTCCTCCATGACAGCCATAATGGCAGCTACGCCCAGTCCGTTGTCGGCACCCAGCGTAGTGCCTTTGGCCTTCACCCACTCGCCGTCAATCCACGGCTGGATGGGGTCGGTCTCAAAGTTGTGGGCCGACTCGGGTGTCTTCTGCGGCACCATATCCATGTGAGCCTGCATGATAATGCCTTTGCGGTTCTCCATGCCTGCTGATGCGGGCTTGCGCATCACGATATTGCCGGCAGGGTCTTTGAATGCCTCAACGCCGGCCTGCTTGGCAAAGTCAAGCAGGAACTGCTGAATCTTCTCGAGGTGTCCGCTGGGACGCGGTACTTGTGTGAGTGCGTAAAAGTTCTTCCAAACACACTGTGGGTTTAAATTCTTGATTTCTGACATAATATTATTGCTTTAGGGTTTTGATGTTTGTAAAGTTGAGGGCGAGCCATGCGTAGATGCCGAGGGCAACGACCAGCATGGTTTGCACGGTGTGTACAATCAGCACGAAGTAGAGTGCGTGTTCATCCTGCACACCATAGAGTATTAGCATGGTCTTGACGGCAAAGTGCCACGGGCCTGCACCGTTGGGCGTGGGAACGATGACGGCTATGCTGCCCACGATGAACGTGACAAGTGCGCAGCCGATGCCCAGTCCAGCTGTGAAGTCGAAGCAGAAAAAGGTAAGGTAATAGTGCAGAAAGTAGCTCACCCAGATGCCCAAGGTGAAGAATGCGAACAACGGAAGGTTGCGCACGTCCTTCAGTGAAATAACTCCCTGCCAAATGCCGCTGAGTGTAGCTTTTACCTTATCATATATATAGAGCTTGCGCAGCAGGAAGTGCAAAAGGATGAGGCTTGCCACCATGCAGACGGCGGCGACAAAATAGCCCGCCCATGAAAAGTTGTGTAGGATGGCTTGCAGGTTAGTACCCGTTTTGCGGAAGAAAGTGCCAAAGGTGCTGAGTTCCAGCAACAGGACGATGGCCGTGATGCCCATGATAAGCAGTGAGTCGATGGCTCGCTCGGTAACTACCGTTCCCAAGGCTTTGGGAAATGAAATGTTATCGTAGCGCTTCAGCACGCCGCAACGAGTAAACTCGCCTACCCGTGGAATGACCAGTGAGGCCGCATACGACAGGAATATGGAATGAATGCTAACTGATGCTCGGGGCTTCTCGCCAACGGGCTCTAAGGTTTGTAACCATCGCCAGCCACGAAACATTTGAGCCAATATGCCAAAGGGGAAACTAAGTAACATCCATGTCCAGTCTACTTCGTCGGTCATCACGTGTAGAATGGTCTGCCAGTCCTCTCCTCGATACATCCAATATAGAATGGCACCACCCAGCATGAGTGGCATTAGTATCTTCAGTATGGCATTCCCCAGTTTCATATCTACGTGCAAAGGTAGGAAATATTTGTGAATTACGAGTTATAAAAGGTTGAAATATTCATTTTCTGCTTATTGTTTAACGGCTATTGGGGGGTGATGACGTTCTGGGGCTTGCCATTGATAAATGCGCGGACGTTGGCGATGGCTGTCTGTAGTAGTCGGGTGCGAGCCTCCGTCGTAGCCCATGCAATGTGTGGGGTGATATAGGCATTGGGCTGTCTGAGCAGAGGATGAGCGGCATGGGGCGGTTCTTCAGTCATCACATCGGCACAATAGGCGCGAAGACGATTGCTGTTCAACGCTTCTGCCACATCGGCATCGTTTACCAATGGCCCACGACCTGTATTGATGAGGATGGCCGTTGGCTTCATCATGTTAAGCGTGTCTGTGGTTATCAAGTGGTGTGTCTCGTCTGTCAGCGGGCAATGTAGTGAAAGCACATCAGAGCAACTAAGTAATTCATGCAAGTCGGCTTTCTGAATGTTAGAAGGCAACGCATCAGCAGCTTTACTGGTCAAGGCTTTCACTTTCATACCAAAAGCGAGAGCTATCTGAGCCACGCGACTGCCGATATTCCCTAATCCGACGATGCCGAAAGTCTTGCCAGACAGTTCCATCAGTGGCGTGTCCCAATAACAGAAGTCAGGCTCCTGGCTCCACCGCCCCCCTCTGTTCTGAACAGCATAATGCTCTGTGCGATTGGTGACAGTCAGCAAGTGGGCGAATACCATTTGGGCAACACTCTCCGTGCTGTAGGCAGGCACATTGGTTACAATAATGCCGCACTCACGAGCCGCCGTAATGTCAACGACATTATAGCCTGTAGCCAACACACCAATATATTGAAGCTGTGGTAGTTGCTCAATTTCCCGTCTGCCAATAGCAACCTTATTCGTCAGAATAATATCTGCACCAGCAGCCCTCGCCACCGTATCCTCAGGCTTAGTACGGTCATAAACCGAAACATCCCCCATGCTTTCTAACTCCTTCCACGACAGGCCCCCAGGATTAGTCGTGTACCCATCAAGTATAACTATCTTCTTCATAAATGCGTATTCAATATAGCTGCAAAGTTACTGATTTCTCAGTATAAACAACCCTTCGAATACGATTTCTTCTGTATGATGAAATCGTTTCGCCATGTCTGGATTAGATATTTCGCCAATATGGCCCTCATTCGGTATTTAAATATACTGACTTTAGTAGCTATTGACACCAGTCAATAGCTACTAAAGCATTCCAATGGGGGTGTTGTAAATGAAATGGTTGGGTCTGTTTAAGCCTCTCCCTTGCCTACGGAAAAAGGTGCAATCGTGCGTAGTTCTTGATTGGGAATCTTGATTGGGCCAAATTCGCGCTCATAGCGGATGATGTTCTCCTGTAAGG
>CAMWKZ010000068.1 GCA_947174945.1 uncultured Prevotellaceae bacterium
ATTATAAACAAATAAAAACAAGTAAAATGAAAACAGTATTTAAAGTATCAACATTGTTGTTGTGGGTATTGGTAAGTCAGGTATTTACATCATGTTCTAAAGAAGAACATGAAACAAAGGAAATTTATGGAACATTCAATGGTTTAGTTGTATTTACGACACAAAGTAGTCCTAACACTCCCTTTGTTTCTTATGATATAAATGCGATACTAACGTTGACAAAAAATAGTAATAGCATGTCTGTTTCTATCAAATCAACTACAGACGATTCGTTTAAGACAACATTTACAGGATTACCACTCTTAGATGTCAAGGGAGATGCGGATTATAAATATACCTATTCCCATGATACTGAATATGGTTCACGCTATATTACTATAAGTAGCCCTGATTTTACAAATGTCAAAGTTACAGAATCTGGATATTTTGAAAATGGCTCAAAATATAGTTATGAGTTTAACGGTGTAAGAATCAAATGAAAAATCAATTAAGAAAATTAGTGTTGTTAGCAGTACTAATACTGCAAACAACAAGCCATATATCCGCTTATGATTTCTGTGGTCAACGAAATTATTACAATGTAGCATCTCTATCAGATTTCGCGGCAGAAAAAGCGGACAATAATTATGCGAAAGAATCCAAGAACATAATGCTTATTGCTTATGGTTTAAGTGATAAAATCGGAGGTAAAGAAATTACTGTAAACATTATTGATTTCATGACAAATAAATGGATTATTTCAATTGTAAGTGATGACGGTGTAATCCTCTCAGGTGTTTTCACCCTTAAATCAGCTGATAAGAGTAATTCTTCGCTTGATTTTACTGGGCAAGGGATTAACAACCAAACTGGAGAAGAAATAAGATTTATGATTACTTCTGATAATACGGAAATATGTTTAAGTTTCTCCAATTTGAAAGAAAATAAAAGTGTGGATGTAAATATGCCATGTAGAGTTATCGTTAGTGAGGATATTCCTAATACAAAAATTCTTTTTAATAATCTTAGATGGCCGTATAATCTCTCAGACTCAGGGTGGAAAATCGGTACTCCAAAACAGTTAAAGAAATGTCTTTCGCAAAATCCTTATCTTCGAAAACAATAAAAACAAGTGCTTTTTCCTTACATTTTTCATAAAAAAAGTCCTTTTGGATAACGCTAATAGGCAAAGAAACAGAGGTGCAATATCTATAACATCAAGATATTGCACCTCTATTATCTTGAATGTACACATTTCATTCTGATGCGTTAATTCTTTTTAATCGTGACGTTGTTTCGCACATTTATTGTATCTTTGCACAATTAAAATAACGAACACGCTGTATGAGTGAACATAAGAACCCGTTTTTTGAGCCGTATAATACACCGCATGACACGGTGCCGTTTGACCGCATTCGAATAGAGGATTACGAGGAGGCTTTTATGGAGGGCATCCGTCGCGACAACGAGCAGATAGAGAAAACTATCAATAACCCTGAGAAGCCGACGTTTGACAACACGATTATCAACACGCAGGAAGACGAGGGATATTACGACTTGCTGGGAAGAGTGTCGACGGTCTTCTTCAACCTGCTGTCGGCTGAGACCAACGACGAAATGGATGCGCTGGCACAGAAAATACAGCCCATCCTGACGCAACATGCTAATGACGTGCAGCTGAATCCACGGTTGTTTGAGCGCATCCGCTATGTTCACCTACACCACCGACGGCTAACTGCGGAGGAAAAGAGGCTGTTGGACAACTGCTATCAAGGCTTTGTGCGCAGCGGTGCACTGCTGGACGATGAGGGCAAGAAGCGGTTGCGACAGCTGACCGAGGAGGCTTCGATGCTATCGCTGCAATTCTCGCAAAACCTGCTGAGGGAGAACAAGGCATTCACCTTGCACATTACCGACGAGGCTCAGCTGGACGGGCTGCCTGACACGGCACGGGAGGCAGCCGCACTGACGGCAAAGGAGATGGAACTGCAGGGATGGGTGTTTACATTGGATATGCCCTCCTACTCGCCCTTCATGACGTATTCCACCCAGCGTGAACTGCGCCGCCAGTTGTATATGGCACGCAACACAGTGTGTACACACGACAACAGCGAGAACAATCTGGAGATATGCAAGCGCCTGATAAACCTGCGTCGGGAGATTGCCCAGCTGCTGGGCTACAAGACGTATGCCGACTACGTGCTGAAGCGCCGCATGGCGACGAACACGCGCAACGTCTACCGACTGCTGGACAACCTGATTGATGCCTACAAGCCAACGGCACTGAAGGAAAGGGCCGAGCTGATGAAAAGCCTGCCCCGCTCGCTGCAAAAGGAGGAGAAAGGGCTGCGCCCGTGGGACAGCGGCTTCTATAGCCACAAGCTGCAACTAAAGAAGTACAATCTGGACCAAGAGATGCTGCGCCCTTACTTCGAACTATCAAAGGTTATTAAGGGTGTTTTTGGGCTGGCCAACCGCCTATACGGCATCACGTTCAAGGAGAACAAGCAGATACCCGTATACCATCCCGACGTACACGCCTATGAGGTGTTCGACCGTGACGGCTCCTATCTGGCCGTGTTCTATGCCGACTTCCATCCTCGCAAGGGCAAGCAGGGAGGTGCATGGATGACACAGTATCAAGGCCAGTTTATTGACAAGAAAGGAGAAAACGTGCGACCACACGTCAGCGTAGTGCTTAACCTGACGAAGCCGACCGATGAGAAGCCTGCCCTGCTGACGCTGGGCGAGGTAGAGACATTCCTGCATGAGTTTGGGCACTCGCTGCACGGAATGTTTGCCAACACGCGCTTCGAAAGCCTGTCGGGCACCAACGTGTGGTGGGACTTTGTGGAGCTGCCTTCGCAGTTTATGGAGAACTACGCCGTTGAGAAAGAATTCCTGCGCACCTTCGCCTTCCACTACCAGACGGGCGAGCCATTGCCCGACGAGCTGATAGACCGCATCGTCAAGAGCCGCAACTTCATGGCAGCCACGGCTTGCCTGCGGCAGGTATCATTCGGACTACTTGACATGGCATACTATACCCAGAAGGATGCCTTCACGGACGACATCATGACATTCGAGAAACAGGCGTGGCGGAAAGCCATTCTGGGCGAACAGCTGGACGACACCTGCATGACGGTGCAATTCTCGCACATCATGGCTGGTGGCTATGCAGCGGGCTACTATAGCTATAAGTGGGCAGAGGTGCTGGATGCCGATGCCTTTAGCGTATTTAAGCAAAACGGCATCTTCGACCAGCAAACAGCCCAGAGTTTCCGCGACAACATCCTGTCGCGTGGCGGCACTGAGCACCCAATGGAGCTTTACAAGCGCTTCCGCGGTGGAGAACCAACAATCGACGCATTACTGAAAAGAAATGGAATCAAACGCAAAACAACATAAGCTGGACTTGCGCTATCTGCGCATGGCTCGCATCTGGGCAGGAAACTCCTACTGCCAGCGCCGACAAGTGGGCGCACTAGTGGTTAAGGGCGGTATGATTATCAGCGACGGCTACAACGGTACACCCAGCGGATTTGAGAACGTCTGCGAGGATGACAACAACGTGACAAAGCCCTACGTGCTGCACGCCGAGGCTAACGCCATCACCAAGCTGGCCCGCTCGTCGAATAATTCCGACGGCGCCACCATCTACATCACTGCCTCTCCCTGCATTGAGTGTGCCAAGCTCATCATTCAGGCTGGCATCAAGCGCGTGGTCTATGGCGAACAATACCGGCTAACCGACGGCATTGAACTGCTGGAGCGCGCCCACATAGAAACACTGTATCTTAATCCTGACGAAGAAAATGAACCAGAAGAGAAATAGCCGCTTTATGCCGCTCATCATGGCCGTATGCGTGGTGGTGGGCATCCTTATCGGCACCTTTTATGCCAACCATTTCTCGGGCAACCGCCTGAGTATTATTAACTCAAGCAGCAACAAGCTGAACAACTTGTTGCACATCATTGATGCGCAGTATGTAGATACGGTCGACGTGAACGGGCTGGTGGAGAAGGCGATGCCGCAGATTTTGTCGGAACTGGACCCCCACTCCGTCTACATAGCAGCCAAGGACGTGCAGATGACCAACGACGACCTGCGCGGCTCATTCTCGGGCGTGGGCATTGAGTTCACCATCCGTCAGGACACTCTTCGCGTACAGCAGGTTATTGGCAACGGCCCTGCCGAACGGGCGGGCGTGATTGCTGGTGACAAGATTGTGATGGTCGACGACAAGCCCTTTACAGGCAAGACGCTGACTAACGAAGAAGCAATGCACCAGCTGAAAGGCCCAAAGGACACGAAGGTGAAGCTGGGCATCGTGCGCTATGGCGAGAAAAAGCTCCACAACATCGTAGTGACACGCGGCGAGATTCCCACCAAGAGCGTGACTGCCGTCTATATGCTGGACGACAAGACAGGCTATATACGCATCAAGAACTTCGGTGAGAACACCTACCCTGAGTTGCTTATCGCGCTGGCCAAGCTGTCGCAACAGGGATTCAGCAACTTAGCCATCGACCTGCGTGGCAATACGGGTGGCTACTTGCAGTCGGCTGTACAGATAGCCAACGAGTTTTTGCCTAAGAACAAGCTGATAGTCTATACGCAAGGACGCAAGTCGCCCCGTCAGGAGTATCGCAGCGACGGACGTGGCTCCTATCAGCAAATACCGCTGGTTATCCTCATTGACGAGGTTTCGGCATCGGCATCGGAGATTCTGGCTGGCGCCATTCAGGACAACGACCGCGGCACCATCATTGGCCGTCGCTCGTTTGGCAAGGGACTGGTACAGCAACCTATCCCG
The DNA here is from genome assembly GCA_947174945.1 of uncultured Prevotellaceae bacterium. Lineage (GTDB taxonomy): Bacteria > Bacteroidota > Bacteroidia > Bacteroidales > Bacteroidaceae > Prevotella. The sequence continues at coordinate 4,797 of CAMWKZ010000068.1, forward strand.
TTCAACGACCAGTCGATGATTCGGCTAACCATTGCCCGCTACTACTCACCGTCGGGCCGCTGCATTCAGAAGCCCTATACCGCAGGCGACAGCAAGGACTATGAAGAAGACTTGCTGACGCGCTACCAGCACGGTGAGTTCTTCTCGCAGGACAGCATTAAGCATGAAGGCCCCGAATACCACACGGCCATTGGTCGCCCTGTATATGGTGGAGGCGGTATCACACCCGACATCTTCGTGGCTGAGGACACCACCAACATCACTTCCTATTATAAGCAGGCTTCCATGAGTGGGCTTATTATCCAGTATGCCTTTACCTATACCGATGAGAACCGCCAGAAACTGAGCCAGTATACTTCAGAGAAAGGGCTGGCCGACTATCTGCAGAAGCAAAACATCGTGGAGAAGTTTGCCACCTATGCCGAGAAGAACGGGCTGAAGCGCCGCAACCTTATGATTCAGCGCTCACACAAGTTACTGGAGCGGTATATCATCAGCCGTATCATCTACAACATGCAGAGCGAACAGGCTTGGACGCAATATCTGAATAGTGACGACCCAGCTATTCTGGAGACCATCAAACTGTTCCGAGAGGGCAAGGCATTCCCCCAAGCCCCTGAAAAGAAAGCAGCTGGAAAGAAGAACCTACAATGCGCAAGCATTCCTTCTGGCAGGCTCAACCTATGGGCTTGAAAAGCATGACTACGAAGCAAGCACTAAGACAGCTGATTCGCCAGCGGAAGCAACAGCACTCCACCAGCGAATCAGTTGCCATTATTGCCCGACTAAAGGAGAATCCAAGGTTTTCTCTTGCGCGTACCTTATTATTATATAGTGCCCTGCCTGACGAAGTGCAAACACAGCCATTGCTTAACCAACTGGCAGCAGAGGGCAAGACCGTACTATTGCCTCGCGTTACAAGCGATACCGACATGGAACTGCGCTGTTACACAGGTACTGCCGACTTGCAAAAAGGAGCCTTTGGCATTATGGAACCTATCGGAGAGGTGTTTACAGACTACGCTACCATTGACGTAGCCGTTATCCCGGGAATGGCTTTCGACCCTAACGGGCACCGACTGGGCAGAGGGAAGGGTTATTACGACCGATTTCTCGCCCGTGTTCCTCATGTCTATAAGATTGGATTGTGTTTTGCATGGCAACTGGTTGACTGCGTTCCAACAGATGTTAATGACATCATGATGGACTGCGTGGTCAGCCAAAGCGCACGTCTGTAATCACCTGCTCGCCCACTATTGCATTCAGCTTTTGCGTAAACTCCTGCCTCCGCATAGAAAGGTCAGCACGCAAAGCCGGGTTCGACAGGCGCACATACAACGTCTGGTTATATATATAGGTATTCAGCGTATAACGGACTATCAAGGGGCCAGCCACCTCGGGCCACGCCTCCACCAGCCGCTTCTGCTGCAGTGGCGTTTCCAACCCTTGCTCACGCAACGTCTGCATGATGAGGGCTTTTACCGTTTGTACGTCACGCTTAAACATTTATCTCGCCGTTTTCTACATGGAATATCTTATAATCCAAACTGCTGTTGCTCAGTATCTGGTCCAGATGGTCACGATTGGTATCGGTAATGAATATCTGCCCGAAACTGTCGCCTGACACCAGCCTTACAATCTGCTCCACACGGCTGGCATCCAGTTTGTCGAAGATATCATCAAGAAGCAACAGCGGGGTTGTCTTCGAAGCTGTGCGCTTTAGGAAATCGAACTGCGCCAGTTTAAGGGCTATCACGTAGGTTTTGTTCTGCCCTTGCGAACCCTCTCGACGCATAGGGTGGTCGCCCAAAGTGAATTCTAAGTCATCGCGATGCACGCCGTGCAGCGAGTAACCCACGGCACGGTCTTTCATGCGGTCGCGCTGAATCACCTCCAACAGCGGCCCGCGCTGGCAGTGCGACACATAGCGTAGCCCTACCCGCTCGGTTCCACCCGATATGCGCTGATAATATTCTTGGAATACTGGCACCAGTTCGTCAGTAAATGCCATGCGCTTGGCATAAAGCGCCTCACCAGCCTCAGCCATTTGCTCCTCCCATAGCTGCATCAGCAGCGGGTCTGGTTCTTGGTCTTCCATCTTCAATAGTGTATTGCGCTGCTGATGAGCGTTGTTGTATCGGGCCAGCACGTCGATATACGAACGGTCATACTGCGAAATGACAATATCCATCAGTCGGCGGCGCTCCTCGCTGGTTCCCTCGATAAGCAGAGTATCAGACGGCGATACGACTACCAGCGGTATCAGTCCGATGTGTTCCGACAGCCGCTTATACTCCTTCTTATTGCGCTTAAAATGCTTCTTGGTGCCACGCTTCATGCCGCAGTATATCTGCTCCGAGTTCTCAGAACCATCAGCATATTCGCCCTCCAACACAAAGAACTGCTGGTCGTGACGGATGACCTGTGAATCAATCGGATTATTGGCAGAACGGCAGAACGACAGATAATAGACGGCATCCAGCACGTTGGTCTTACCCATGCCGTTGCGCCCTATAAAACAATTTATCTTTGACGAGAGCTCCAAGGTTGCCTCGCTGATGTTCTTATAGTTAAGTATCGACAGCTTCTTTAATACCATTTGACTGCAAAGGTACGAATTTTTTTATTCTTTTATTCTTTTATTCTTCATATTTTTCGTACCTTTGCACTCGATTTGTGTAGAAACAACAAAAAACAAATAGAATAATGGCAATCAACAATCCCCAAGCAGCTCCCGTAGAGGAGCAGCAGGTCAGCAAGACCGAGGCTTTCTTCGAGAAATACAAGAAGGCCATCATCATTGGCGTAGTAGCCATCGTGGCAGTCATCGTATGCGCCATCCTTGTGAACAACTACTATCTGGAGCCCCGTTCCAACGAGGCCAGCACTGAGCTCGCCAAGAGTCAGGAGCTGTTCGATGCCCAGCAGTTCGATAAGGCTCTTACTGGTTTCCAAAAGGTAGCTAACGAGTACGGCTCAACGGATGCAGGCAACTTGGCTCAGCTCTATATCGGTCTCTGTCAGGCCAACCTCGGCAAGTGGCAGGAGGCTGTCAACGCTTTGGAGAACTTTAGCGGCAAGGGCGACCAGATGATTAGCCCCGCAGCAGAGGGCGCACTGGGCAACGCATACGCCAACCTGAAGCAGCTGGACAAGGCTGTAGACCACCTGAAGAAGGCTGCCAAGATGGCCGACAATAACTCACTCTCGCCCACGTTCCTCATTCAGGCTGGCGAGATTTTGGAGAGCCAGGGCAAGAAGGACGAGGCTCTGAAACTGTATCAGGAGGTTAAAGACAAGTACTTCCAGTCGATGCAGTACCAGACCATCGACAAGTACATCGAGCGCGCATCTGTCAAGTAAGCAATGGCTACTAAGAACCTCTCAGAATACAACTCAGCCAAGGTGCCCGATGCGTCGAACATGATATTCGGCATCGTGGTGGCTGAATGGAATCCAGAGATTACGGGAGCCCTGCTCGAAGGATGCGTCAGTACGCTTGAGAAGCACGGCACACTGCCTGAGAACATCCACGTAAAGACCGTTCCCGGCTCATTCGAGCTGATTTACGGTGCCCGTCAGATGACACTGAACGACGGCTACGATGCTGTTATCATCCTCGGTTCCGTTATCCGTGGCGAGACTCCCCACTTCGACTACATCTGTCAGGGAGTTACTGCAGGCATTGCCCGCCTGAATGCTACCAACAATATTCCCGTCATCTACGGACTGTTGACAACGGAGAACAAGCAGCAGGCCCTTGACCGCGCAGGCGGACGACTGGGCAACAAGGGCGACGAGTGCGCCGTGGTAGCCATTAAGATGGCTAAGTTCTGAACAACCCACACTAACAATCCATCATAAAAAGACGCAGAGCATCGGAAAGCCCTGCGTCTTTTTTCTTTGCCATTCCTTCTCCCGTCTCAAAATTTATTCGTACTTTTGCAGCACACAAGACTAAAAGAGAATGCAATGAAACTGATTTCATGGAACGTAAACGGACTGAGGGCTTGCGAGGGCAAGGGCTTCAGCGATATCTTTAAGCAGCTGGACGCTGACTTCTTCTGTCTGCAAGAGACGAAGATGCAGGCAGGTCAGCTCGACCTTCAATATGACGGATACGAATCGTACTGGAACTATGCCGACAAGAAAGGCTACTCGGGTACGGCCATCTTCACCCGCCACAAGCCGCTCAGCGTCACCTACGGGCAGGGCATTGACGAGCACGACCACGAGGGGCGCGTCATCACACTTGAAATGCCCAACTTCTATTTAGTGACGTGCTACACGCCAAACTCGCAGGACGGACTGCGACGGCTTGACTATCGGATACAGTGGGAAGACGATTTCCGTCAGTATCTGATGAAGCTCGACCAGCAGAAGCCTGTCATCCTATGTGGCGACCTGAATGTAGCCCATGAGGAGATAGACCTGAAAAATCCTAAGACCAACCGCCAGAATGCCGGATTTACCGACCAAGAGCGCGAGAAGTTTACCACCCTGCTAAACAGCGGTTTTATAGACACTTTCCGCACATTATATCCCGAGCAGGTCACCTACTCGTGGTGGTCGTACCGATTTCAGGCACGCCAAAAGAATGCCGGATGGCGCATTGACTATTTCGTGACGAGCCAGCGACTGCGCCCCGAGATTGAGGATGCCAAGATTCATACCGAGATACTGGGCAGCGACCATTGCCCTGTCGAATTGACGTTGAAAGGTTAAAAAGTCACAAAAGGGCATACAACTTTGACGAAAAAAGTGTATATTTGCTACCGTGCTAACAAATACACCCTAATTTAATAACTAAAAACAAGAACAAGACAATGAAGAAAACCATTTTAGCAGTGATGGCTGTTGCTGCCATCGGATTCACCACATCGTGCGGAAACAAGACCCAGCAGGGCGAGGCCGTCGACTCTGTAGCTATCGTCGACTCTATTGCCACGGATGCTGCCCAAGAGACGATTGATGCCCTGAGCACCAGTATCGAGAGTGGCGATGTATCGAAGTTGCAGGCTGCGCTGGAGAACGTCAAGGCTTCGGTGGCCAAGCTGTTGAAGGAGAACCCCGAGGTGGCCAAGGAGTATGTGGCCAAGGTGCAGTCGTTCCTGAAGGAGAATGCCGACAAGGTGAAGGCTGCCGTAGGTGACAATGCCGTCGTAGCTGCTGCCGTCAATGCCGTTACCGAGATTGAGCCCGAGGCTGTTGTCGGTGGTCTGCTGGAGAAGGTGGACGGTGCTGCCACCGAGGCTAAGGATGCCGCCGAGCAAAAGGTGGAGGAAGCCAAGGACGCTGCCGAGCAGAAGGTGGAAGAGGCCAAGGCTGCCGCCAAGCAGAAGGCCAGCGATGCCATTGAGGACGCTGCTGCCTCGGCCAAAAGCAAGCTGGGACTTTAAGGCACCCGCCGACTGTATTTCTGAATAATAGAATAATAACTACTTACTAACCACTAAAACAAAACACGTATGAAAGAACTAAAGATGTACATTAACGGCCAGTTCTGCCAGAGCAGCGACGGCCAGTGGATTGACGTATTGAACCCATCAACGGAGGAGGTTATCTCCCGCCAGCCTAACGGCACCGTTGACGATGTCAACCGTGCGCTCGACGCTGCACGTGCCGCCCAGAAGCAGTGGGCCAAGACACCCGCCATTGAGCGTGCCGCATGGCTCAAGAAGCTGGCCAACGGCATCCGTGAGCGTCGCGACGAGTTTATTGACATCATCATGCGCGAGCAGGGCAAGACCCTCAACTGGGCCACTATCGAGGTGGACGTAACGGCTGAGTATTTCGACTACATGGCTTCCTTTGCCCGCCACATTGAGGGCGAGATTATCCCCAGCGACCGCCCCAACGAGACCATCTTCCTCTCCAAGAAGCCTATCGGTGTCGTGGCAGGCATCCTGCCTTGGAACTTCCCGTTCTTCCTCATTGCCCGCAAGGCGGGTGCTGCACTGATTGCCGGTTGCACCATCGTCATCAAGCCCTCACAGCTCACTCCCGAGAACTGCACCGTCTTTGGCGAGGTGGTCGACAAGGTGGGACTGCCGAAGGGTGTCATCAACATCGTAACGGGTAGAGGCTCCGTCATCGGCAACGAGATGGCTGGCTCGCCCAAGATTGATATTGTCAGCGTGACAGGCTCGGTTGGTGCCGGCGAGAGCATCATGGCTGCCGCCTCGAAGAACATCACCAAGGTGTCGCTCGAGCTGGGTGGTAAGGCCCCTGCCATCGTCTGCAAGGATGCCGATTTGGAGAAAGCAGCCCAGTGGATTGTTGACAGCCGCATTGGCAACAACGGTCAGATATGCAACAACGCAGAGCGCGTTTACGTGCAGAAGGAGGTCAAGGCCGAGTTCACTAAGATTTTGGTTGACAAGATGAAGGCCGTCAAGGTGGGCGATGTCTGCAAAGACCACACCGTCGACATGGGCCCGCTGGTAGAGGCTCATGCACTGGAGAGCGTTGCCGAGAAGGTAGAGCGCGCCATCAAGCAGGGTGCCAAGCTGCTGTGCGGTGGCCATCGCGTAGGCGACAAGGGTTATTTCTATGCTGCCACCGTGCTCGACAACTGCACGCAGCAGATGGACATCATCCATGAGGAAACCTTCGGCCCCGTTATCCCGTTGGTAGAGTTCGACACCATCGAGCAGGCCATCGAGTGGTCCAACGACTGCGAGTACGGTCTGGCCTCCAGCGTCTTCACGAAGGATATTGACACGGCGGCCCGCGTAGCCCGTGAACTGGAGTTCGGCGAGACCTATATCAACCGCGAGCACTTCGAGGCCATGCAAGGCTTCCATGCCGGTGTGAAGAAGAGCGGAATCGGCGGTGCCGACGGCAAGCACGGCATCGAGGAATACCTCGTCACCCACGTGACCTACCTCGACACCCACTACGAGTAAACCACCCGTATAAACAATAATTAGGGAAAACCCTTGATAATTTAAGGGTTTTCCCTTTTGTTTTTCCCTGATTTGCATTACCTTTGCAGGCGAAATACAATAAAGAAAGGAAAAAGAACATGAAAAAACTCCTATTGACAATACTGACGGTAACCATCGTAATGCCAGCCTTTGCACAGTATGAAACCCAGTACAAGCGCACCCGCTACAACCATCGCGGCGAAGAGCAATACTACGGACTGCGCCTCGGCCTCAACGTGGCCTCGGTCAACAGCGACGACATTGAAGCCGACCTCGATGCCTGCACAGGACTTTCCGTTGGTGGAGTCTACGGACTGCTGCTCACCGACACCACCCCACTCTGGCTTGAAGCAGGCCTGTTCTACTCGGAGAAAGGCGGAAAGACACACGCCAGCGGTTACAAGCTATCCACCCGCCTTAGCTACCTGCAAGTACCCATCACCGTCAAATACTCCTTCGATGCCTACGACGACCTGTACATCCAGCCCTTCCTCGGTGGCTATCTGTCCTACGGTATCGGTGGCAAGACGAAGAACTACGGCATCCGCCAGTCGCACAGCTCCTTCGACGACAACAATCGCTTCGACAGCGGCCTGCGCATCGGCTGCGGCGCCGAATATCAAATGCTCTATGCCGAACTGGGCTTCGACATCGGCCTCGCCAACATCAGCAAAGACGATTTCAACACCTCCCGCACCAGCAACTTCTTCATCAACATCGGTGTGAATTTCTAACCACGAGAAAGAACCGTTCTTTCCGGCAGTAAGAGCCGTTCTTTCTAAGGGTAAGAACGGCTCTTACTCACACAGACCTAACAACAACACCATACAACACCAGCAGGTTTCAAGTTATTTTCTCCGTTTATTTTCAGCTTTTCCCCTGAAAAGTTTTGCGTTTTGCAAATAATTACTTACTTTTGCAACTGACTAAGCCAGTCCACTGATTGCGGACAGGGCGGGTCAAGACATCGATGGAACGAGGCCACCAAGCCACTCGTAGGGCTGGCCTCAGAAAGGACGTTTTCAGAAACGTTATCTTCCATGCTCAAATCTCGCAAGTTCTTTTAATAGATTTTATATCTATCTGATATTCATTATATTAAGA
>CAMWKZ010000069.1 GCA_947174945.1 uncultured Prevotellaceae bacterium
TATATATATTAATATATATAATATATATTATTGCCTTATAGCCGCCAACATCGGAAAATGCTTAATGGGACGATGGGACGATGGGACAATGGGACGTTTTCAGAAAACCAACGAATTGCTGCTGAAAAAGCGGCCAATTAAAACACAGAAATTTGGAGCTCAAAGACAAAAGCCGTATCTTTGCACCCGTCAGTCAGCAACCATCCAATCGGCGCAACCTGCGAAGGCCGTCGGCACAACCCGCGCATAGGCTCCGCATCACCTGAGAAAAGCATCGGCACAACCTGAGAAGGCTATCGGCATACAACATTTATTATTATTTTGGGGACAAAAATATACATAAATGGGGTATCAAATGTTAAATTATTGCCGATTCAATCATGCTTTGTCTTGTTTTTTACGTCAATAACAAGACTTTTACTATCTTTGCACCATCAAAAACATATTTAGTTATGGTTATAGGTGAAGATATAAAGAAGAAGATAAGTGATACCCCTGATGGCGTAGTTCTCACTATTGGCGACTTCAATGTGGACATGCAATATCAGGGAGCACTCGTCAAGGCTCTTAATAGGCTTGTTAACCAAGGTACGCTACGGAGGCTATCCAAAGGAAAGTACTACAAGCCTCGGAAAACCATCTTTGGGACATTGAAACCCGTGCCCGAGGAAATTACGAAGGACTTCTTGGAGAAGAATGGCAAGTTAGTTGGTTATATTACCGGCAATAGAGCATTTGCTTTAATGGGACTGACTACGCAAATCACTTCTTCGTTATTGATTGGCACTAACCGGTATCGTCATCCTCTGACAAGAGGGGATTATGCTATCTCTTTTTTACAGCAGCACAATCCTATCACTGAAGATAATATTCCGCTTCTGAGAATACTTGATGCCTTGAAGTTTATTAAGGAAATACCTGCAAGCAGTCCTGATAGTGTGGTGACTCTGCTTGGCAGTACCATTAGTGCTCTTTCCAAGGCGGAGCAAATAAAACTGACAGAACTGGCAGAAAACTATACTGCATATGTCAGAGCGCTTCTCGGTGCTATCATGGAGCAAAACAATCTTGATGCAGGACTTCTAAAGAACAGTTTAAACGGAACTACTAATTACAAACTGCCCATTTCTGAGCAGGCATTACCTAATAAGAGAAATTGGAATATCCTATGAAATTACATGAGAACGAACAACTATTTGCAGATGCCATCAATGCAGCATCACGCCCAGTAACTGAAGGCGGACTCGGCATCAAAAGCATCTTCATTGAGAAGGATTATTGGATATGCCGTTCACTGAAGATGATGGCAGAAGGTGACAAAGATGGTAAGGCAGTGTTCAAGGGTGGCACCAGTCTTTCGAAAGCATACGGCATAGGGGCTCGGTTCTCTGAGGATATTGATGTTGCCATTGCCAAAGCATGGACTTTGAGCGGTAATCAGCTAAAGAACCTCATACGTCGTACTGCAAAGAATATGACTGTCAATCTGGGAGAAATCGTTATCCCAGGTGTAACGAGTAAAGGCTCTCACTACCACAAAGCATTCTATGCTTATCCACGAGCTGTTGCGACAGAACAGGTTGGAGTGATAAAGGCTGGTCAGATATTGGTGGAGATAAACTCTTTCGCTAATCCATACCCTTCACAGAAATGCACATTGAGCAGTTTCTTGACAGACTTCATCATCAAAAGTGGCAATGAAAGTCTGATTGAGCAATACGAAATGCAACCATTCGAAGTCACAGTTCTTGACAAACGACGCACGTTGACAGAAAAACTGGTGTCATTGCTCCGTTGTTCACTTGCTGACAACCCTATACCAGAGTTGTCTGCCAAGATTCGCCACTTCTATGACCTCCATTTCCTTCTACATGACACTGAGACTCACACCTATTTACAAAGTGAAGACTTCAAAGCAGATTTGAAAGCATTATTTGACCATGACCAGCAGGAATTTGAAAAACCCGATGGGTGGCAAGGCAAGACGATGAGTGATTCTCCTTTGCTGACAGATTTTCATACAGTGTGGAAGGATTTGCAATCCCTTTATTTACGAGAATTGCCAGACTTGGCCTATCAAGAGATTCCTTCGGCTGAGGAAATCGAAGATAGTATTATTACCATTCTCTCAACCATATAATACATAGCCTATGAACATCAAGCGAAATATCATCTTTGAGCCTTGAAGTGATAAAAAAAGAAAACACCCAACTTTACATTTTTTGTAAAACTGGGTGTAAATTTCGCAAAATGCTTGATAATTAAGCAACCTGGCGGAGAGAGAGGGATTCGAACCCCCGGTACCTCTCGGTACGGTAGTTTTCAAGACTACTGTAATCGACCACTCTACCATCTCTCCAGTGCTCGAAAGCGGGTGCAAAGGTACGGGTATTTTTTGAATCCTGCAAATTTTTGCCCAACTTTTTTGCCAGATAGACGTAAAATGATTAATTTTGCATCATGATTTACCCCAGAAACTACGAATCGAAGATAGGATTTGACGAGATACGACACCTGCTGAAAGAGCAATGCCTGAGCACGCTGGGCAAGGAGATGGTCGACGAGATAACCTTCTCGGACAGCGCCGAGACGGTGAACGAATGGATGGAGCAGACAAGGGAGTTTCGCCGGTTAAGGCAGGCGGCTGAACAGATGCCCATGAACTACTTCTTCGACGTGCGCCAGTCGGTGGCACGCATCCGGTTAGAGCACACCCACTTGGAGGAAGACGAGCTTTTTGACCTGCGCCGCTCGCTGGAGACCATCAGCATCATCGTGAACTTCCTGAACAAGAACAACGGCGACGACGAGAACCCGGAATACTCCTACCCCGCCCTGCGGCTACTGGCAAAGGACGTACAGACATTCCCCGCCATCATACGCCGCATCGACTCCATACTGGACAAGTTCGGCAAAATCAAGGACTCGGCCACCATGACGCTGGCTGGCATACGCCACGACATGGAGAAGACGGCAGGCTCCATATCGCGCACGCTCTACACCATTCTGCACGCCGCCCAGCGCGAAGGGCTGGTGGCGCAGGACGTGGCACCGACGATGCGCGACGGACGGCTGGTCATTCCCGTAGCCCCCGGGCTGAAGCGCCGCATCAAGGGCATCGTACACGACGAGTCGGCAACGGGCAAGACCGTATTCATCGAACCCACCGAGGTGGTAGAGGCCAACAACAAAGTGCGCGAACTGGAGGTGGCCGAGCGCCGCGAAATAGTCCGCATCCTGACCGTCTTCAGCGACGAGCTGCGCCCTCATGTTCAGGAGGTACTCAACTCCTACCGCTTTCTGGCCACCATCGACCTCATTCAGGCAAAAGCCCAGCTGGCAGAGCAAATGCAGGCATTCGAGCCTGACGTACAGCAAGAGCCGCACATGGACTGGCTCCGAGCCATCCACCCCCTGCTGCAACGCTCGCTGCAAAAGCAGGACAAGAAGGTGGTGCCGCTCGACATCATGCTCACCCGCGAAAAGCGGCTGCTCATCATCAGCGGGCCCAATGCGGGCGGCAAGTCCGTATGCCTGAAAACCGTAGGACTGCTGCAATACATGCTGCAATGCGGATTGTCCATCCCCATCGGCGACCGTTCAACGGTAGGCTTGTTTCAGAACATCATGATTGACATCGGCGACGAGCAGTCGCTCGCCGACGACCTGTCAACCTACTCAAGCCACCTGCTGAACATGAAGAACATGATGCGGCAAGCCAGCTCGCGTACATTATTATTAATCGACGAGTTCGGAGGAGGCACCGAGCCCACCATCGGCGGTGCCATAGCCGAGGCCGTGCTCAAGCAATTCTGGCAGAAGGAAGCCTTTGGCGTCATCACCACCCACTACCAGAACCTGAAGCACTTTGCTGAAGACCACGACGGCGTAGCCAACGCAGCCATGCTCTACGACCGCCACCAGATGCAAGCCCTCTTCCAGCTGAGCATCGGGCAGCCCGGCTCCAGCTTTGCCATCGAGATAGCCCGCAAGACGGGCATACCCGAGGAGGTCATCAGCGATGCCTCCGAGATAGTAGGCTCCGACTACATCCAGAGCGACAAATACCTGCAGGACATCGTGCGCGACAAGCGCTACTGGGAAGGCAAGCGACAGACCATCCACCAGCACGAGAAATCGCTGGAGGGACATATACAACGCTATGAAACGAACCTCGAGGAGATAGAACGCGAGCGCAAGGCCATCCTGAGGCGCGCCAAGGAACAGGCTGAGGAGCTGCTGAAGGAAGCCAACCGCAAGATAGAGAATGCCATTCGCGACATCAAGGAGGCTCAGGCCGAGAAGGAGCAAACCCGACTGATAAGAGAGGAGCTCAACCAGTTCCGCCAGCAAGTGAGCAGCACCGACCAGCAGGGACTGATGAGCGAGGAAGACTTTGCCAAGAAGCTGCGTCAGATGCAAGAGCGCAAAGCCCGTAAGGAGAAGCGCAAGACGGAGAAGGACGCCCGTCAGAAGGCTGCCAGCGAGAAACTCGCCGCCCACGCCAAGGCATCGACCGCCGACACCACGCGCCCCATCGAGAAGGGCGACACCGTGCGCATGATGGGGCTGGGCACCGTCGGCAAGATTGACAGCATCAGCGGCAAGCAGGCCACCGTCATCTTCGGCGACGTAAAGACCAAGGTCAAGCTCGAGCAACTGGAGCACGCCCAGAAGCCAAAGGACGAGCCGAAGAAGAACGACCACTCAGCACTGGCCATCCAGACCAGTCGCATGACCAGCAGCACGATAGAAGACCGCAAGTCAAACTTCCATCAGGACATCGACGTCCGAGGGATGCGTGGCGACGATGCCGTCGATGCCGTCATGCACTTCATCGACGATGCCATTCTGGTGGGCATGAGCCGCGTGCGCATCCTGCACGGCACGGGCACGGGCATCCTGCGCCAGCTCATCAGGCAGTACCTCAACACCGTGCCCAACGTGAAGAAGGCCAAGGACGAGCACGTGCAGTTTGGCGGGTCAGGCATCACGGTGGTTGACTTGGACTAAACAGCAAAAAGGAATGAGCGCCATTGCCCATTCCTTTTTTCATTCTTGAGCCTCTTGTCGGATTCGAACCAACGACCCCGAGATTACAAATCACGTGCTCTGGCCAACTGAGCTAAAGAGGCGGGTGAGCGAGCTATCTGTATCGCGCCGCTACAACCAAGTACCCTTGCTATGTTCCCATCCTGGGGGATTCCGAGGGAGCTGGCCGTACAGGACTCGCTCATTTTGCGGGTGCAAAGGTAGCAACATTAATTAAGAATTACGAATTAAGAATTAAGAAAATTGCCCGAATTAAGCAATTTTAACGGCTAAAGAACTAAAAAACTCTTAACTCATAACCCTTAACTCTCAACTTCTTTGTAACTTTGCACCCTGTAATGACACCACAAGAATACATACAACTGAAAGCGTTTGCACGGCAGGATGGTGCGCTGCTGTCGCTTTTATGGATAGGCAGCTTCGTATGCTACATACTGGGGCTCGCCCACCCCGTTCTCGGTATGACCGCCATGCTGCTGATTGTGGCATCGCCCTTTTTTGCAGCCAACAGGCTGCGCCGCTTTCGCGACGAGGCTCGCGAGGGCAGCATCACGTTCCTCAGAGGCTATGCCTACACGATACTCAGCTTCTTCTACGCTGGTTTGCTGCTGGCCGTTGTCATCTACGTCTACTTTGCCTTTATCGACAGGGGCTATCTGCTCAGTGTCTTCACACAGCTCCTCAGCTCGGACGAGGGGCGCAAGGCTCTTGAGCTATACGGTATGCGCGACCAGATGAGCGAAGGGCTGAAGGAGCTGGCCAGCATGAGGCCGATTGACTATGCGCTGAACATGCTGACCATCAACATCACGACGGGACTGGTGCTCGGCATACCGATTGCCGCGCTGATGCAGAGAAAGTAAAAACATTGAAGATTGAAAGCTATGGACATATCTGTTGTAATACCCTTATATAATGAGGACGAGTCGCTGCCTGAGCTGTATGCGTGGATTGAGCGCGTGATGGCAGCCAACAACTTTTCGTTTGAGGTGATATTCGTCAACGACGGCTCCACCGACCGTTCGTGGGACGTCATTACCGAGCTGGCTGCCCGCTCGGAGCACGTCAGGGGCATCAAGTTCCGCCGCAACTACGGCAAGTCGCCCGCACTCTACTGCGGTTTCAAGGAGGCTCAGGGCGACGTGGTCATCACGATGGATGCCGACTTGCAAGACTCGCCCGACGAGATTCCAGAGTTCTACCGCATGATAACAGAGCAGAAGTACGACCTCGTGAGCGGCTATAAGCAGAAGCGCCACGACCCGCTGTCGAAGACCATACCCACCAAGCTGTTCAATGCGACGGCACGCAAGGTGAGCGGCATCCACAACCTGCACGACTTCAACTGCGGCCTGAAGGCATATCGCCGTGAGGTGGTGAAGAACATCGAGGTGTTTGGCGAGATGCACCGCTTCATACCCTATCTGGCCAAGAACGCGGGCTTTGACAAGATTGGCGAGAAGGTGGTACACCACCAGAAGCGCCAGTATGGCAAGTCGAAGTTCATGGGGTGGAACCGCTTCGTCAACGGCTACCTTGACCTGCTCACGCTATGGTTCCTCGGCACGTTTGGCAAGAAGCCGATGCACGTGTTCGGTTTCTTGGGCACCATCGTGTTCATCATCGGATTTCTGTCTGCCGCCTTCCTCGGCGTTGAGAAGGCTTGGGCTTTGTACAACGGCGTTCCGATGCGCCTGATAACCAATTCGCCATACTTCTACATCGCACTGACGATGATGATGATTGGCACGCAATTATTTTTGGCAGGCTTCTTGGGCGACCTCATCAGCCGCAACAGCGCTGGTCGCAACGACTACCAGATAGAGGAGGGCATCAGATGCGGAAAGTGATTGTCGCGCTGCTGACCTTGTTGGCGATGGCTGCCTGCTCGTCGGTAGACTGCCCGCTGAACCACAGGGTGTACACAGCCTACCGCCTGTATCAGCCCGACGGCACGCCCGACACGCTGGGTGTCGACACGCTATGGCTCCTGACCACCCGCGCCAATGGCACCGACTCTGTGCTGCTGAACCGCCTGTGTGGCCCGTCGGCCACGGGCTTTGAGCTGCCCGTCAGCTATACGCAGCCTGAAGACACTTTCCTCGTAATGCTGGCCGACACGCTGGGCTACTATTATCCCGACAGCATCTTTGTCAGGAAAGAGAACCTGCCGCGCTTTGAGTCGGTAGACTGTCAGGCCTCCTTCTTCCATCGCATTACCTCGGTAAGGTGCATGGGCAACATCATCGACTCTATAGTCATCACTAATCCCGACGTAAACTATGACGCACCGACAGAGCATATACGCATATATCTCAACCCTGGCCTGTAGTCTGTTGCTGCTCGCAGGCTATGCCGCACCCGCCCATGCCCAGCTAAAGATGTTTCGCATGGAGCAAGACTCGATACCGCTGTTTCGGGGCTTCCAGCTGTCTTTCGACTTGGTGGGGCCGGCCATGCTCGTCATGAGCGACCACGGCGAGTACGAGGGGGCTTTGCGCGTCAACCTGCACGACCAGTGGTTTCCCGTCGTAGAGGCGGGCATCGGGCGTGCGAACCACGAGAACGACGAGGTGACGGGGCTGACTTACAAGACGACGGCACCCTACTTCCGAGTGGGCATGGACTGGAACATACTGAAGAACAAGCACCAGTCGAACCGACTGTTTGCGGGCTTCCGCTATGCCTTCACGTCGTACAAGGTGGATATTATCCACGAGCGGCTGACCGACCCCGTGTGGCAGGTGCCTGCCCAGTTTGGGGTGCGCGACATGGGATGCTCGATGCACTGGCTGGAGGCGGTCTTCGGGCTGGATGCACAAATCTTTGGCCCGCTGCACATGGGCTGGGCTGTGCGATACAAGCGACGCATTGCCCACAACGAGGGCACGCTGGGCAACACGTGGTACGTGCCGGGCTTCGGCATCAGCGACAAGGACAACTTGGCTGCAAACTTCAACGTAATCATTGATATATAAATGGACGAAAGACGAAAGAAACGACTTATCTGGCAACTGCCTTTCCTCACGCTGCTGATTGTGGGTACGGTTCTCATTATCCGCCAACAGCAGAGCGTTCCCTATCAACACTGCGAGGGCACCGTCTTCGGCACGGTCTACAGCATCACCTATGAGTATGACAGCGACCTGCAACCCGAGATTGTGGAGAGACTCGACGAGGTGGACGACGCGCTGTCGATGTTTAACGGGCAGAGCATCATCTCGCTTATCAACACCAATCAGGACGTTGCGCCGAACAAGATGTTCCTTGATGTATTCAACTTAGCCCAGCAAATCAGCAAGGACACCGACGGGGCTTTCGACATCACGGTGGCTCCGCTGGTCAATGCGTGGGGCTTCGGCTTCAACCACGGGCAGGTGCCCGACGCGAAGGAGGTCGACTCGCTGCGTGCATTCGTGGGCTATCAGAAGGTGAGCTACAACGGGCTGCGCATTGTGAAACAAGACCCGCGCACCATGCTCGACTGCTCTGCTATTGCCAAGGGCTACGGGGTGGACATCGTGGCGAGGCTGCTGGCCGACAAGGGCATTGAGAACTACATGGTGGAGATAGGCGGCGAGGTGGAGACGCGAGGCATCAGTCCTAAGCGCGTGCCGTGGAAGATTGGGGTGACGAAGCCCAGCGACGACGCGCCGGCTGACGGCAACGAGCTGCAAACGGTGCTGAACGTGACGAACAAGGCAATGGCTACGAGCGGTAATTACCGTAACTTCTATTATAAGGACGGTCGCAAGTATGCGCACACCATAGACCCTAAGACGGGTGCGCCCGTGCAGCATAGCATCCTGTCGGCCACGGTGCTGGCCGACAGCTGTGCCCGTGCCGATGCCTACGCCACGGCCTTCATGGTGCTCGGGCTGGAGGAGTCGATGAAGGTGCTGAAGCGCAATCCCGACCTCATGGCCTACTTCATCTACGACAAGAACGGCAAGAACGAGGTGTGGTACTCGCCATCGCTGAAAGCCCAAATACAGCAATAAGATGACCATCTGCGACCAGCTGCTGCAGTTTCCCCTGTTTCAGGGCATGAGCCGCGCCGACCTGATGGAGGTCGTTGCCCACAGCAAGTTTGGTTTCCACAAGGTGGCCACGGGCAAGCGGGTGGTCAGGGAGGGTGACGACTGCACGCATCTGTACTTCGTGACCAACGGCACGCTGGAGTGCGAGACGACGAGCGACGACCGCTCGTGCCGCGTGGTAGAGCACGTGGCGGCTCCCTACACCCTGCAACCCGAGCGGTTGTTCGGGCTGAGCCAGCGCTACACATCCACGTTTAAGGCCACTTCGCCCTGCAACCTGATTACACTTGACAAGCAGGAAGTGCTATTGCTGCTCGAGACGCAGCTGGTGTTCCGCCTCAACATCCTCAACCTGCTGGCTGCCGACGTCCACCGACTGAGCCACCGCTCGTGGCGCTCGGCACCCAAGACGCTGCGCTTGGCGCTCGTCCGCTTCTTCTTCTCACGCTGTCTCTACCCTGCCGGCCCCAAGACGTTCTATATCCTGATGCAGCAACTGGCACAGGAAATGAACGACAGCCGCATAGACATCAGCCGCGCCCTGAACCAGATGCAGGCCGACGGGCTGCTGACCTTACACCGCGGGCGCATAGAGATACCCATGCTTGAACGACTATTGATGTAAACAATGAAGACACTCTTCCACCTCACCCTCCTGATGCTCGTCATCCTAATGGCAGCCTGCGGCAACCGACAGCCACAGCTCAAGGCATTCAACAACGTGCTGACGGGCGACGACAGCCTGAACATCGAGCTGAGCAAGTCGCAGACTATCAACTATCACAGCAAGGCTCTGGGGCTCGACATAGCCTATCCCAACTACCTGCGCCACCAGTATCTGGAGGACGACCAGATGGAGGTGTTCATGACCGACGACGTATCGCTGTCGTTCATGGTTCAAGACCTCTACTCCGAAGACCTGCTTCGCACCCCCGGCCAGACCATGATGGGCATGGGAGCCGAGCTGCTGGAGGCAGGCGACGACTACTCCATCCATCAGGGCCACGAGGGCGACCTTGAGTATTACGGCAAGGTCATCGACGACTCTACCCGCATGATAACCATCATCCTGCGCTACGGCATGAACCACACCGAGGCCGTCGACTATCTGCGCCAGTACGTTCACGACTATCATCCATAGCCCATTTTGCGGTGTCGAGCGCCCGCCCTCATCATTCAGACCGCCCGCCCCAATCATTAAGGGCGGCCGCCCTTAATCATCAGCACGTCCGCCCCACGACCGGCAACAGCCGTTCCGCACCCCACGCCGAACGGCTCCGTACCCCGTCCCGAGCCGCTGTTTACCCCTCACCGAGCCGCTCCGCACCATGCAAGGAGCTACTCCGCACCATGCGCCGACCCCTATCCCCACCCCCCTCAAGCAAATCCCGACACCGCACACACCAATTACTTTCAAGAATATTGCACAAAGGAGCAAATGCTCATTCCTTTGTGTGAATAGCATGATAGACCGAAAAGTGACGAGGTGACGTTATAAATCGAAAATTTCTCTGAAATGTGTTCTTTCTGTTTCACACCTTTGTATAAACAACGACAGTTCCCTAACCGCTTTGGGGGCGTTAACAAAGATTTATTTATATCGAACGTTAAAATAGAATTAAATAACACCCTCGATTATATGGATATAGAGATTTATTTTGTACCTTTGCAGTTGCATTGTGTTCGTAAGAATGCTTTGCAGGACATTGCGGGTTAAAGAATTGTATCGAAGATTCTGATGAGGTTCATTCTCAAATAGTCGGCAAAACTAAGTTGAAAACACGACCTCGCGGGATTGGGATACGCCTGTATAGGCGTACCCTTTCCTTGTGTATCGTGTTAAGGCCTGTTTGCCGACGGCTAGAGAATGAGTATGCAAGGTAAGAGGGTGCGCTTCTCTTTTTCTCTTAATACATTACCTCGTTTTGCGTTTCATCTTCACGACTCACCCACATTCAATAAAGAACGTTCCAAGAAACAGAAACGGAAGTTCTATATTCTATAAGCTGAACCGTGAGCGGATGCGCAAAGAGCCGCAGTTGGACAGGCAGATGCAGATAAACAAGCAGGTGAAAGCCATGCGAAAAGAGTTGGAAGAGTTAAAGACAAAATTACATAATCTAAAGTAACAATATATGGAACAGCCGAAACATATAGACATGCAGACACCAAACGGTGCAGAACTGAATCTTGATGCTCTCTACAAGATTGCCCCCTCGTGCTTCACGGAAGCAAAGGGAGAAGATGGGAAGGTACACCGTGTAATTGATTTCAACAAACTCCGTTTACTTCTCGGCGATAATGCCGTGGAGGATGCTCCAGAAGTATATGATTTTACTTGGGTGGGCAAACGCGCTGCCCTGCAAGAGGCGGCAACACCTATCAGAAAGACCCTGCGCCCGTGTCCCGAGGAAAGTGTGGACTGGGACAAGACGCAGAATCTTTACATCGAGGGTGATAACCTTGAAGTACTGAAGCTGCTCCAGAACTCCTATATGGGTAAGGTCAAAATAATTTATATTGACCCGCCTTATAATACGGGCAATGATTTTGTGTATCATGATGACTTTAAGCAGAGTTCCAAAGAATATGAAATTCAGAATCAAGACGAACAAGGAAATAAGTTTTTCAGGAATACAGAAGCCAGTACTAAAGGCCGTTTTCATTCTTCTTGGTGTTCGATGATATATACACGACTAATGGTGGCGAGGTCATTACTGAAAGAAAATGGTATCATTTTTATTTCTATAGATGATAACGAAGTGGAAAATTTGAAAAAGGTTTGTGATGAGATTTTTGGAGGGGCTAATTTTGTTGGTCAGTTAATATTGAAGACGGCAACTGACAATAATCCTTCTCAGATAAACATAGAGCATGAGTACATGGTGTGCTATGCAAAAAACAAGTTTATTCAAAAGAATTGGACACGCCAAAGTGAAGCTGCAAGTCTTATCGTTCAACAATATAAGCAACTTAAAAAATATAGCTCAGACAATAGTGAAATACAAGTAAAATTGAGAGAGTGGATAAAAGCACATAAAGATATACTCCCTCAAGTTGCACATTATAATAATGTTGATGATAAGGGCGTTTATAGTAGTTCTAGTAACTCTTCTAACCCTCATCCTGGCGGTTATATGTTTGATATAATCCATCCTGTAACAGGACATTCCTGCTCTAAGCCTGCTAATGGTTGGCGTTGGCCAGAGAACACTTTCAAAGCATACGATGTTGCTGGTGAAATTGAATGGGGAAAAGATCATACAACACAGCCTCATGTAAAGAAACGTATTGAGACTTCTGTTGAGTATTTGAGAACTCTCATTTACGAAGATAACCGTGCAACAACTAAGATGGTTGCAGATTTTTTTGATGGTCACAAAGTATTTGATAACCCAAAACCTGTTAGTGTTTTGTCACGTATTATAGATTTTGTTTCAGAGAAAGATTCTATCGTTTTAGATTTTTTCTCAGGCTCCGCCACTACCGCCCACGCTGTAATGCAACTCAATGCAGAAGATGGTGGAAACAGAAAATTTATCATGGTTCAGCTTCCAGAAGAAACAGCACAAGACAGTGAAGCCTACAAAGCCGGCTATAAGAACATCTGCGAAATCGGCAAGGAGCGCATCCGCCGTGCAGGAAAGAAAATCAAGGAGGAATCACCTTTGACCACGCAAGACCTTGACACAGGTTTCCGTGTGTTCAAGT
>CAMWKZ010000070.1 GCA_947174945.1 uncultured Prevotellaceae bacterium
ATTTTAATTTGGGCACAAAATTACTAAATAAATATGAATTACCAATTGTCAATTATCAATTATTTTATATCTTTGCAGCCAGAATTGATATGTTTCACTTAAATAAAAAAGAAGAAAGTATGAAAACAAAGATTATTTCATTGTTGCTCTGCGTTGGGCTGCTCGCTGCTTGTAACAATACGCAGAAGGGTGCTGGCATTGGTGCCGGTGGTGGTGCGTTGCTGGGTGCTATTATTGGCCACATTGCTGGTAACACGGCTGTAGGTGCTGCCGTTGGTGGTGCTGTAGGTGCTGGTGCTGGTGCCCTCATCGGCAAGAAGATGGACAAGGCAAAGGCTGAGGCTCAAAAGGTGCAGAACGCACAGGTAGAGAGCGTGACTGACGCTAACGGTTTGCAGGCTGTGAAGGTTACTTTCGATTCGGGCATCCTCTTTGCTACGGGTAAGGCTGACCTTTCACAGAACGCCAAGAACTCGCTGGTGCAGTTTGCAAAGGTGCTGAACGACAACAAGGGTTGTGATATTGCCATCATTGGCCATACCGACTCTACGGGTTCTGATGCTGTCAACCAGCCGTTGTCAGTAAGCCGTGCCAATAGTGTGAACAACTATCTGAAGTCTTGCGGTGTCAGCGCTTCGCAGATTAAGAGCGTTGAGGGTCAGGGCTCTGCCAACCCCGTTGCCGACAACTCTACGGAGGCTGGTCGTAAGCAGAACCGTCGTGTAGAGGTTTACATGTACGCTTCGCAGGAGATGATTCAGCAGGCTGAGGCTGGTACGCTGCAGTAATGAAGGCACTGTTCCAGAAAATCAAGAACATCATCAAGTGGATAGTGGTGGCATTCTTTGCCTCCACTATCCTTTCTGTTGTGGCGTTGCGCTGGCTGCCCGTCTATTTTACGCCGTTGATGTTTATCCGGCTGGGGCAACAGGTGAAGGCTGGCGAGACGTTGAAGATGCACCACCACTGGGTGCCGCTGGACAAAATATCGCCCTCGCTGCCAACGGCAGTGATGGCTTCGGAGGATGCTCGCTTTCTGGAGCATCACGGTTTCGACTACAAAGCTATTGAGCACGCTGCCATGCGTAACCTAAAACACCCTGAGAAACGTAAACTTGGAGCTTCGACCATTTCGCAGCAGACGGCCAAGAATGTTTTCCTGTGGCCGGGTCGCTCATGGGTGCGCAAGGGCTTTGAGGTCTACTTTACTACGCTGATAGAATTGCTTTGGTCGAAGCAGCGTATCATGGAGGTTTACTTGAACTCTATCGAAATGGGCGATGGCATTTATGGGGCTGATGCCGTGGCCGAATATCATTTTAACACCTCTGCCGCCCAACTGACAGAGGCGCAGTGTGCCTTGATAGCCGCCACACTGCCCAATCCGCGACGCTTCAACTCGGCTCGCCCCAACAGTTATATGCTGAAGCGCCAGTCCCGCATCTTGCATGAGATGCGCTATGTTAAGCCGTTGCCACCAGAAGGCAGCGACCGCTAACGGTATCATCATTTGTAGGTATTTCACCTTCAGCAGCTCTATATATCGGATTTATTTGCTAATTTTGCAAACAAATTAAGGAATAGGGTATGAAACTATCGGAACTCCATACAGGCGAAAGTGCTGTTATCGTGAAAGTACAGGGTCACGGCGGCTTTCGCAAGCGCATTATTGAGATGGGCTTCGTCAAGGGTCAGACGGTCGAGGTGCTGCTGAATGCTCCGCTGCAAGACCCCGTTAAGTATAAGCTGATGGGCTATGAGGTCAGTCTTCGCCGTCAGGAGGCGGAGATGATTGAGGTGTTGAGCGGGAACGAGCAACGCCCCGAAAGCCGTCACGATAACGGGAAGGTTAAGAGAGCGGAGCTGATTACCCCAGAGACGCACCCCGATGACTATATGCAGCACATGGCATTGCGCGAGCATCGCACGCTGAACGTGGCGCTGGTGGGTAATCCTAATTGTGGCAAGACATCGCTCTTTAATTATGCGTCGGGTGCTCACGGACACGTTGGCAATTACTCAGGCGTAACCGTTGATGCAGAGCAGGCTCATGCCTCGTATTTCGGCTATGAGTTCAACCTGACCGACCTGCCGGGCACTTACTCGCTGTCATGCTATTCGCCAGAGGAGTTGTATGTACGCCAGCACCTGACGGAGCAGACACCGGACGTGATTATCAACGTCATTGATGCGTCGAATATTGAGCGCAACCTGTACCTGACCACCCAGTTGCTGGATATGGATATACCGCTCGTGTGTGCGCTGAATATGTTTGACGAGTTCGAGCATCGGGGCGATTCACTCGACCTTCAAGTGCTGTCTACCTTATTCGGTACGCCGATGGTGCCCACTTCGTTCAAGAGTGGTATGGGCGTAGAGGCTCTGTTCCGCGCTGTCATACAGGTGTATGAAGGTGTTAGCGTGACGGCCCGCCACATTCACATCAACTATGGGCACGAGATAGAGGACGGCATCCGTCATATACAGAAGTTTCTGAAACCAGACCCAACGATTCATCCCCGCTACTCCACTCGCTATGTGGCTATCAAGTTGCTGGAGCACGATACCAACATCGAAGACTTTATACGTCAGCGGATGGGTGAGCGCAGCAAGTCTATTCTGGTGGAGCGCGACAAGGCGGCAGCCCGTGTCTATGAGGAAACCAACACCGATTCGGAAACGGCTATAATGGATGCCAAGTACGGATTTATCAATGGTGCACTGACGGAGGCGCAGTTTAAGGCGGGCCATAAGCAGGACACCTATCGGGCTACGCATCTGCTCGACAATGTGCTGTCGAACCGATTTCTGGGTTTCCCTATCTTCTTCGCCATCCTGTTGCTGATGTTTGAGGCCACCTTCGTACTGGGGCAGTATCCGATGGACTGGATTGAGACGGGTGTGGAGTGGCTGTCAGCGTTTGTCAGTCATAGGATGCCCGACGGTCCTTTGCGCTCAATGCTGGTCGATGGTGTTATCGGTGGAGTTGGGGCAGTCATCGTCTTCCTGCCCCAGATTCTGATTCTCTACTTCTTTATCTCGCTGATGGAGGACTCGGGCTATATGGCGCGGGCCGCCTTCATTATGGATAAGCTAATGCACGGCATGGGATTGCACGGCAAGTCGTTCATCCCGTTGCTTATGGGCTTTGGGTGTAACGTGCCAGCCGTAATGGCCACTCGCACCATTGAGAGCCATCGCTCGCGCCTCATCACCATGCTTATCCTGCCTTTTATGTCGTGTTCGGCACGACTGCCCATCTATGTCATGATAACGGGTACGTTCTTTTCGTTGCAGTATCGCTCATGGGTCATGCTGTCGCTCTATGCCGTCGGTATCCTGATGGCCATTATCGTCAGCAAACTCTTCTCCACCTTTGTCATCAAGGGTGAGGACACGCCCTTTGTAATGGAGCTGCCCCCTTATCGCAGGCCGACGGCTAAAGCTATCGGTCGCCACACGCGAGAGAAAGTTAAAGAGTATCTAAGAAAGATGGGCGGTATCATCCTTGTGGCCTCTATCATCGTGTGGGCATTAGGCTACTTTGGTCCTCACGGCGAGGCTCCCTCAATGGAGCAGTCGTATATCGGACTGATGGGGCAGTATATAGCCCCGCTCTTCTCTCCACAAGGCTTCACGTGGCAGCTTGACGTATCGCTGCTTGCTGGTGTCGGCGCCAAGGAGATTGTCGCCTCCACCATTGGTGTGCTGGGCGGTCTGGAGCAAGTGTCCCCCTTGGCAGCCTACTGCTATCTGCTCTTTGTGCTGCTCTACTTCCCCTGCATAGCCACCATCGTTGCCATCCGCCACGAGAGCGGCTCATGGCGCTGGGCCTTGTTTGCAGCCTGCTATACCACCGCCCTTGCGTGGCTCGTCAGTGCCGCTGTCTATCAACTGGGCAGCTTGCTGATGAACTAATAAACAAAGCATTAAAACTAAAAGCAGAATATGAAGAAGCAAAACAAAATGGAAATGTTTGATGTGGATGCCCAGCTTGATGAGTTTTTTGGTAAGGTGGGAACTCCTGAACGTCGTTCTGCAGAAGAACGTGCCTCAGCATTAGGGCACTCCCATTAATAGCAAAGTACGCTCAAACGGGGCGAAATGTATTATTTTTCGCATCGTTTGAGCGTACTTTTCACCTCGAATTGTAACACTTTCCTTTTTGTTAAAATCTGAATAAAAATCGATTTATTCCGCTAAAACAGTGTTATTTTACTGCTTTTAGCGGAATAAGAAACCTTTTGTGTCTCATTTCTGCAAACGGTCTAATCGGGAGATTATGAGTTCTTTATACGCTTTCTTCATGTCCTCGCTGAGGAAAGAGTTGTGTATGAGCGTCTGCCACTTAGGGAGAGCCTTTTGAAGACTTTCGATAAGATGCAACACGACATTCTCGTCCAACCCCATTGTCTTTGCGGCATTCAAGAAATCATTCAAACGCAATTTTGTCTTGTGACCAGAGAGAGGAAGTGCCAGTTCCTCTTTGTCCTTGGGATTGGCAATGGCTACATTGAGTAGGTCGTATGCAGGTGTCAGCAGATAATTTTCTGATGGTCGATAGAGGGAGAAGTTCTTTAGGTGCATATCGTTGTTGCCCGTGACAAAGCAGAAAAGCAGCAACTGCATATAGTTCGTAAGGTCAAGTTTTGGGATGCCGCTATGCTGCACTATGGTTTTTGCTATCTTCTCATACGACCCTTTGTATTTATATTCTGTCGGGTGCAGTGTTAGTTGGCACATATCCTCCATGTCTATCTTTTCACCGTTCTTGGTGCGGTCAATGCGCTTGGTGATATAACCCAACTTTCCGTCAGCCAGACGGATAAGGCTATGAGGCACGACACTTATCTTTGCCGCTTCTGCAAGGTGCATCGTCAAGTCCTCGTTTTCGGGTAACTGCGGGTACTCCTCTGTCTGTGGCTTGAAGATGTAGCCGCCCCAAAGTCCCACGATAGTCAGTCGACTCGTACCTTCATGCTTGCTGAGATTCAGCGACAATTTGGGCTGAACGCCTGTCAGCGATGTCTGGGCGCGGATGGCTTGCTCTGCCAGTCGGTCGAGGTCTTCATGCCGATATTCCAATAAGGGCACTTCCTTCGTTCCAAAGAACTTGCGGGCACATCGTGGATGAAAGTCTTTCTGACCTTCTTCCAATTCTTGATAACAGTACAGACACTTACACATTACGCTTCAACTTCTACATTTGGTTTGGGAACAACACTGATAGAACCAATACACTCCTTACAGCATAACAACAACAGGGACATACGGTCAAGAATGCTGATGTCGGTATTACGAAGTGCAACATCAAGCAGCCACCCTTCGGGTATCAGTCCGTCGAAAAATGGGAATAGCACTGGGCTTACGAATGCTTCCGTTTGCAAAGGCAGAGTCAGGCTTATAGGTTGGGCATCCTCTCGTATGAGATATGCCTCATCATAACAGAAACGGTATTCGCCGTCAGCTTCCGTCAGGATGCCTGCAAGGATTTCCTTTCGATATATTTCTGCCTGTCTCATTGTTTCTTGGTTGCTGTAAGTTCGTAGTTGAACAAGTCGAGGAGTTGGTTCACTTTATCCATTCTTAGCGTTGGCTTTCCCTGTTCCAGATTGCGTACAAAGCACAGACCTACACCAGATTTCATGGCGAGATCTTCCTGCGTGAGCCCATACTCCTTACGCAATGCTTTCACCACCATTGACAACTTTGTCCTTTCCATATCCAATTATATTGTTTCGAATGCAAAGTTACAATAAATTCCTTAAATTACATCATTTCTAATACAAAATAGTATTCTTTTAACATTTTATATAATTTCTGCTATAATTCAATGCTTTGATACTTCCTCCATCAATGCCACCATCGTTGCCATCCGCCACGAAAGCGGCTCATGGCGCTGGGCCTTGTTCGCCGCCTGTTATACCACCGCCCTTGCGTGGCTCGTCAGTGCCGCTGTCTATCAACTGGGCAGTTTGCTGATGAGCTAATAAGTCATACATTTCACGTGTGAAAACAGGGCGTACTGAGCCAAAAGTTTCAACCTTTTATCGCATAGCTTCAGCCCTTGGCCTTGCCGTGGAATTGACACCTGCATCTTACTGAAAAGAAGCACAAACAAATAGGGCATTCCCATTAATAGCAAAATACGCTCAAACGATACGAAATGTATTACTTTTCGCATCGTTTGAGCGTACTTTTCACCTCGAATTGTAACACTTTCCTTTTTGCCTACTCCTTTTATTAAATCAAATTAATCCTATAACTGCGCGGTGCATTAGTCTGTAACAGGACGAACACTTCGACCGATGCAACGGTAGCCGTTGCTCGTGCTGTGGCCGCCGCTATAGAAGCACAGGTTACGGGTGTCGTAGGAGTTGGACGAACTAAGAATACTTGACCAATAATAGCCGTACTCACCCACGCCGTTGGAGTCCATACCACCGCGACAGCCAGCAGCAGGGAGAAAGATGCTGTTTCCATTAGGACCAGTAACGACATAACCATGATGGCCGTCCCTGCTTGCCCATGTCCATTTGCATTTATCGTGGAGTTCGTCATACTCGGCATCGGTAGGCATACGCCAAGTGCCGCCCAAGTTCTCACGGGCAGTATCATGACCGCTATTCGGGCTAATAGCGGTCTCACCGTCAGCCTTATATATGCCCCACTTCTGTATGATCCCCCACCAACTACTATGGCAGTCGAAATAGTTGTCCCAGTTATAACGGGACTTAGGCTGTGTCTCGCCCCAAGCATAAAAGCCGCCATAGTCGCTGGGGCTACTCGCCCCAACATTACAAGTAGCCCATTTCACGGAAAGGCCAAGGTCTACCCATTCATGACCATTTATAATGCCTGTTGCCTGCTTGGGATGATTGCCACCGTACTGGCATTCTTCCAGTTCCTTGCCACAGGTAGAGCACTCGGACTGAGGGGTTTGGTCAACTATGATAGTCACCTCATCTTGGGCATTAAGGTCTGCAATGAATGCGCCTATGCTTTGTGTGCGCTGGGTTCTTGGCTTCATAGCATTGACAATGGCAGCAATGGTACTCTCGCTTACATTCTTGGCATGGAGAGGAGGTAAGGGCAGACCCTCGTCCAGTATCTCTGTCGCTTCCGGCGGGGTGACTCCTGTCAACAGCTTGTAAAGGGTAGCAGCAAGGGAATAGACATCGCTCTGAGGAGAAAAAGACTGCACACCGTTCCGGCGGTATTGCTCAACAGGAGAATAGCCGTGGCTGATACCGACCGGCGTGGTAGTGGTACCCTCCGATGTCTCTTCATCGTAACGTTTGGACACACCAAAGTCTATCAGCAGTATGCGCTGGTCTTCATGGCGCAGCATGATATTGCCGGGCTTGATGTCAAGGTGGTTGATGCTTTTAGAGTGGATGTATGCCAAAGCGCTGGCGGCATCCTTGATATATGCCAATGCCTGAGGTTCGCTTAGATACCCCTCTCTCTTTATCTTGTCATCCAAAGACTCTCCCTCTACATAGTCCATGACATAGTAGGCCGTGGAGTTCTCCTCGAAGATGTCGTGAATCTGGACGATATGGTCATGGTGCAGCTTCGATATCACCCGCGCCTCCTTCAGGAACTTTCTGCGGAAACGCTCAACCAGCTCCTGATTTGACTTAGTACTCAGGGTTACATGACTTGTTGATTCATCTCGCTCGCAATAATTCTTGAAAAAGAATTCCTTAATACATACCTTTCTCTCAAGCATAGGATGTTCGGCAAGGTAGGTGATGCCGAAACCGCCCTGCCCCAAGACGCGCACTATTCTGTATTTTCCACCCTGTAAGGTGGTGTTGGGTTGTAGATGTTGCATAGTTATCTTAGTTTTTCTTGTTCATAATGATGTCCACGATGCTTTTCATCTTTTGCAACAGTGTTTTGGTTTTCGCTATATCCTTCACTACGACTACATCGCCTGCATCATCTTCTGCATCTGTTCTCGGAATAAAGTTGAGAGTATTGCATCGGGCAGTAGGCTCCTCGTTGGTAAGTTGGTTGTCGCTTTCCTCATGTTCTACATCCTTAACATGGATGAGCCATGCGGAGCGATTGTCGAGATGCTGGCTCGTTGCCGTTCTTAACCGTTGCATTTTCTCTTGGTCAGACAAATTATCTGCACGGAGGACTGAGATAATTTCAGGGTTGCCCATTTTTTCCAGCATTCCATCAGAGCAAAGGTAGAAATAATCGTCAGGTTCTATGTCCGTAATATGGATGATGTCAGGACGCACGCGGTTGTCCTTGTCTGGCATCATGGCACGGGTAACAATGTTTTTCTGGGGATAGTTGAGCATCTCCTTGTAATTAATCTCTCCAGCCTGAAACAGGTCGAAGGCAAGAGAGTGGTCTCTGCTCTGGTACATCATTCCCTCTGAAGGGCGAAAATGGTAGATACGGCTGTCGCCTATGTGCATGGCAGTTGCTCCTGTACGGTGTATATATAATAAGGTAAGGGTGGTACCCATCTGTCTGGGACTGTCATTGACATATTGGTCCAGTTCGGTATAGGCATATTCAAGGGCTTCGTGCAGTTGTTCGTCTGTGAAAGGCTCTGCCGGGTTGACATGCTCCTCAAACCATTTTGCCAATGACTGGCAGATGGTCTGGCTGGCAACCTCGCCTTTCTCGTGTCCTCCCATGCCGTCGCAGAGTACAAAGAGGCGGTTCTCCCACTGGCTGATAGCATCCTCCTGATTTGGTCGCTTTCCTATCTCATGGATGGAAAGTGGTGGATATAGTGTAATCTTCATCGGGCTATGAGAGTTTGAAAGTAATGGTAGTATGTCCCATCTTGATACTGTTGCCATCGGTCAGGCGGATGGTGTCGCCCGTGTCGACGGGCTGGTCGTCGATGGTGGTCAGGTTCTTGTTCTGATAGTTGCCGAGCACAGCTTTTTTGCTTCCGTCGGGTAAGGTTGTGACGGTAATGCTGCAATGCTGGCGACTCATATAGCGGTCTGCCGTGTCTATCTGCATGGTGGCTTTCGAGGTGTTGCCTTTCCTGCCGACGATGTTTTGACCATCGTGGAGTGGATAGGTGCGACCTCCGTATTCCAGATAGGCTTGGGCTGTCGCTTGGGGTGTTACTAATTGGGTAGCTCCGTTATTGCCTGTTGCCAGTTGAGTGGCTCCGTCATCAGTGGCAGGTTTCTTGGGCGGAGCATAGTAGGTTTGTGCTTCTATTGGTTCCTGCTGTGGCTTAAACCTGACTTGAAGAATGGTCTTGCAGGATGGGCAGGTAATCTGTTTCTGCTCCTCATTCTTCGAGTTCTTCACGTCAAGGACGGCTCTGCAGTTAGGGCATATTATTCTTTTCGTCTGCATATTTCATCATGCGAGAATGTTCATGTCGTCGATATTGGCATCGTTCATATAGTCAGGCATATCAGGAGCCACATCGGGGTTGTCCATTGATGCCAACTGGCTGGAATCAGGCTCGCTGTCCAGTTCACCCAAGGTTGTCATATTGCCTTCCCTGTCAACGATAACATCAGTATCACTGGGTTGCAGATTGCCGTCAACATCAATGATAGCAACATCAGCCTGACCGTCGCCTGTGGTGTCATAGCCTACGACCAGATGACCGTTGGCATTGGCATATCCTACAATATGTACGTCATCGCCCATGTCAAAATTCTCTGCTATCTGTTGTTCAACCACTTGTACGTCTGCATGGTCAGGTGTCTGGGTTGCTACCTCGGGGTGGTTGTCCGTAGGAGTAGAAACTTCGTGGGCATGGTATTTAGGGTTTACCTGATGGGCAAAGTTACTCTTTTGCTCTTGGCTCATGGCGTTCCATTCGTCTGCGGTATAGGTGTTGTAGATACCGCCGTGCCACAGGAACACACCACCGGGACCGACCTCAGCACGGGCAGCAGCAAAGGCTTCGCCAAAGGATAGGTCGTTGTGAAGCTGGGCGACAGGCAACGGTGTTGCCCCTTCGCTGGCATCAGGTGCTGGCTCTGTGGCAGCTACTGCCTGTCCTGTGTACATTAGTCCTGCTCCCATCAAAATGCCAGATATACCACCGAGGGTGACGTATTTCCATGTATTACCCTCTTTCTTGTTCTCATGCTGCTCGTTGTTGGTTGGACGCTTCTCGATAATAGTCTTTTCGTTCATATTGCTTATAGTTTTTTGTTCGATGCAAAAGTAGTCATATTATTATACTTGACAGGGTTTCAGGGATAGTTCTTGTACGAAATACCCTGTTTCCTGTACGAAATCACTTCTTGAACTTGGTCTTACAATAGGGACAGGCATCGTTTTGTATCAAGACGTCATAGTCTTGGAAACCCATAAAGTGACCACACTTTGGACATAAGTAGCGTTGCTGGAACTGCTTGTTGAGGTCACGCTGCTGCTTGGGTATTTCCGTAGATTTCCTGTATGCTACAATGGTAAATGCCACAGAGATGCCGATGGCCAGTGTGTATAATATAAGATATACGGGGCCGTGCCCCAAAATAAGGCTGCAAGCGATGGCAAGCATGGTGATAATGCCCGTAGCAGAACGTGCAGCATTGAACTTTCGCTCGGCAATCTGGGTTTCAAACCTCTGCCTGTCATATTCCTGCCAGATGTCTTGCAAGGGACGAATATCAACAGTTTCCTCCGTTGGTTCGCAGAGGACATCCCACGAAAATAGGTAGTGGGAGTTGCCAAGTTCCACCTTGTCCTGCTCGCAGATGGTCTTACTCTCGATGGCGATGCCGTTGACAAAGGTTACATTGCGCTCGTTCAGGTTCTTGGCAGTCCATTTCCTGTTGCCTGCGGGTTGCAGTGATAAGTGATGCCGGCTGACATCCATCGGGACACTGCCTGCCTGTCCGCACAATCTTGCATTGCCGTCTTTAATGACGCACAACTTTTGAGTCTGCTGGTCTCTTCCTATAATGATTTCCATAGCGTGGGTATTATATCTTGGTTTGTATGACAAGTTCCTTGACGGTTTTAAGGGCTTCTTTCGAAACGGGCATCTGGAACAGGAAACGGTCGCAGTCAGATAGCATCAGCGTCTGTTTCTGGATGTCCACCTGATAGATGTAGTTCATATTGACGATAAACCTCTTGCCGATGCGCATGAATTGTTTGGCAATCTCTCCTAACTGCAATGCCAAAGCCTCTTCCGTGTGGGTAAGGTTGATGGTCAGGCAAATCTTTTGTCTGTTGGCTGTGACGATGTAGGTATAGTTGCCGTCTCCCTCGAAATAGACAATCTTCTGGATGTCAAGCCTAATCAGTTTGTCACGGGAGTTGAAGTATATTCTCTGTTGGGTCATTGGTACTATTGCTATATCTTAATATTATTGTATTATCTTTTTCGTCTGCCTTACTTTTTATAGCGACAAAGTTACTAACTTTTGGTTGTAATCCCGTTGCTTTTATCTTAAAATAATATAAAGGAG
>CAMWKZ010000071.1 GCA_947174945.1 uncultured Prevotellaceae bacterium
GACGCAGGGTCTGAAGGATTATCTCGTAGTCCGTCTGGGCGTAGACACTGCCTATATGGACGAGTTTATCAAGGGTCTGAACGAGGGTGCTAATGCCGGTGACGACAAGAAGAAGGCTGCCTACTATGCTGGTATTCAGATTGGCCAGCAGATTTCAAACCAGATGGTGAAGGGTATCAACCACGAGCTGTTTGGCGAGGACTCTACGAAGACTATCTCACTGAAGAACTTTATGGCTGGCTTCATCAGCGGTACTACTGGCAAGGGCGGCCTGATGACGGTTGACTCAGCCCAGCAGGTGGCTCAGGAGATGATGCGCACCATCAAGGCCAAGAACATGGAGAAGGAGTTTGGCCCCAACAAGAAGGCCGGTGAAGACTTCCTCGCCCAGAATGCCAAGGCCGAGGGCGTGAAGGTGCTGCCCAGCGGTGTGCAGTACAAGGTCATCAAGGAGGGCAACGGTGCCCTGCCGAAGGATACCTCTCGTGTGCGTGTTCACTACGAAGGAAAGACCCTCGACGGTAAGGTGTTCGATAGCTCTTACAAGCGTGGCGAGCCCGCTGAGTTCCTGGCTAATCAGGTTATCAAGGGTTGGACTGAGGCGCTGGTTCATATGCCTGCAGGCTCTATCTGGGAGGTTTACATTCCTCAGGAGCTGGCCTACGGTGAGCGTCAGCAGGGTGCTGACATCAAGCCTTTCTCGATGCTGATATTCAAGATTGAACTGCTTGACGTAGACCCTAAGAAGTAATGAAGAAGTATATCATGGTAGCACTCGCCCTTCTTGTGGCGGGTGCTTCTTTGTCTACAGCCGAGGCTAAGAAGGTCAAGTTGGCGATGGCAAAGCCTACGGTGCAGTTGGTGACGGGCAGTGACTCGCTGAGCTATGCTGCCGGCTATGTGCTGGCAGACATTGTGCGAGACCGCTTCTTGGCTGGACTGGCCAATGAGGTGAAGGACACTCCCGACTCGTTGCAGCTCCGGCTGGCCTATCAGGGGTTGTTTGACGCACTGAGGGGCGACACCGCCTTGTTTAAGACGCAGCTTGCCGAGACGTTTCTCAACGAGTGCATGATGGCTATCCAGCAGGCCAAGGAGGAGAAGGCGAAGGCTGCCGGCAAGAACTTCCTTGACGAGAACGCCACGAAGGAAGGCGTCACGGTGCTGCCCAGCGGTTTGCAGTATAAGGTGCTGCAGCAGGGCGACGGTCCCGTTGCAGAGGCTACTGACAGGGTGAAGGTACACTACGAGGGCCGACTCATTGACGGTACCGTGTTCGACTCCAGCTACAAGCGCGGCGAACCAGCTACGTTTGCCCCCAGTCAGGTCATCAAGGGCTGGACGGAGGCACTGACCATGATGTCCGTCGGCTCCAAGTGGCAGCTGTATATCCCGCAGGAGCTGGGCTATGGCAGTCGCCAGTCGGGGCCAATCCCCGCCTATAGCACGCTGATTTTCGATGTCGAGGTTCTCGGTATCGAGCAAAACGATAAGTAGAGCATTATGCAAGAGACAAGACAAAACAAAATAGCGCGCCTGCTCCAGAAGGAACTGAGTGTTATCTTTCAGGAGCAGACGCGCTCGATGCGCGGCGTGATGGTCAGCGTGACGCGGACGAAGATATCGCCCGACCTGAGTATCTGTACCGCCTATCTGAGCATCTTCCCCTCGGAGCGTGGGGAGGAGCTGCTCAGGAACATCACCAAGAACGAAAAGCAAGTGCGCTATGAGCTGGGCACTCGCATTCGCCACCAGATGCGCATCATTCCCGAACTACGCTTCTTTATTGATGATTCGCTGGACTACATCGAGCGCATTGATGAACTGTTGAAGAAATGAACTTCCCGTTCTACATAGCCCGCCGTTACCTCTTTTCAAAGAAGTCGACCCACGCCATCAATGTCATCAGCGGCATCTCGGTGGTGGGCGTTGCCGTGGCCACGATGGCACTGGTGGTGACGCTGAGCGTGTTCAATGGCTTTCACGATTTGGTGGCGTCGTTCTTCACCCAGCTTGACCCGCAGCTGAAGGTGACACCCGTCAAGGGTAAGACCGCCCTGGCCTCCGACCCTGTGCTGACCCAGTTGCGCCAGCTGCCTCAGGTGGAGGTGGCTACCGAGTGTCTGGAGGAGCAGGTGCTGGCCGTCTATGGCGACCGTCAGATGATGGTCAAGGTGAAGGGTGTGGAGGACAATTTCGACCGCCTGACGCACATCCGCGAGATTTTGGAGGGTAACGGTGACTTCGAGCTTCATGCCGCCGACATGAACTACGGCATTCCGGGGCTGGGCGTTGCCTACCAGCTGGGCTTGGGCTATACTTACGAACACCCGCTGAAGATATTTGCGCCCCGTCGGCAGGGGCAGCTCAACATGGCGAACCCCACGGAGGGTTTCGTGGTGGACGAGCTGTACTCGCCGGGTGTTGTCTTCTGCATGAAGCAGGGCAAGTACGACAAGAACTACATCCTGACCTCTATAGACTTCATGCGCCAGCTGTTCGACCTGCAAGGTCGGCTGTCGTCGCTCGAACTGCGGTTGAAGCCCGGCAGCGACTTTGATGCCGTGAAGCAGCAAATGCAGCAGATTGCTGGCGACCGCTTTCACGTTCATGACCGCTATGAGCAGCAGGACGACACCTTCCGCATTATGAAGGTTGAGAAGCTCATAGCCTATGTTTTCCTGACGTTTATCCTTATCATCGCCTGCTTTAACATTGTCGGTTCGCTGTCGATGCTGATTATCGACAAGAAAGATGACGTGGTTATCCTGCGCAATCTGGGGGCTACCGACCGCCAAATCACCCGTATCTTCCTTTTTGAAGGCCGTATGATTTCAGCCATTGGTGCTGTTGTCGGCATCCTTTTAGGCCTGTTGCTCTGCTGGTTGCAGCAACAGTATGGGCTGGTGCGACTGGGCAGTAGCGAGGGCTCCTTTGTTGTCGATGCCTATCCCGTCAGTGTTCACCCTTGGGATATCGTCCTCGTTTTCGTTACCGTGCTGGCCGTTGGCTTCCTCAGCGTCTGGTACCCCGTCCGCTATTTCTCTAAGCGTTTGTTGCACTAATCAACCCTTATTCTGGGAAAGAACCGACCCTACTTGGGGAAAGAACGGCTCTTACCCTGAGAAAGAACGGCTCTTACCCTGAGAAAGAACGGTTCTTACCCTGAGACGGAACGGTTCAAACTCATAGACAGAACGGTTCTGTCTGGGCGTACCTTAGCCTAACGTGATGTTTCTCACCTCCACAGGCTCGTGGAGGAAGAGCTGGGCTGATTCTTTGAACTTGTCGGGGTTCTCGGTAGTCAGGTAGTGTACGTTGCCGCCCTTCGTGCAACGCTGCTCGATGGCAGGATGGCGCAGGAAATAGCGTTGCAGGGCATCGGCAACATACTCGCCTTGCGAGACGATGCGGATGCCACGGGGAATGTACTTGTGTATCTTGGGCAGCAGAATAGGATAGTGGGTGCAGCCCAAGATGACGGTGTCAATGTCGGGGTCAAGGCGCATCAGCTGGTCGATGCGCTTCTTGATGAAATAGTCGGCACCCGGCGAGTCGGCCTCGTTATACTCTACCAGTGGCACCCAGAAGGGGCAGGCCACGCCACTGACCTGAATGTCGGGGAACAGCTTATGGATTTCCAGCGTGTACGACTCGCTCCTGATAGTGCCCTCGGTGGCGAAGATGCCTATATGGCGGGAGTGGGTGAGCGAGCCGCAGACCTCAGCCGTGGGACGAATAATGCCCAAGACCCGACGCTGGGCGTCGAGCTTGGGCAAGTCGTTCTGTTGGATAGTGCGCAGGGCTTTCGCCGATGCCGTGTTACACCCAAGGATGACCAAGTGGCATCCCATCTCAAAGAGGCGTGTGACGGCTTGGCGCGTAAACTCGTAGACAACGTCGAAAGAGCGGGTGCCGTAGGGCGCACGGGCATTGTCACCCAGATAGAGGTAGTCATACTGGGGCAGCAACTGGCGGATGCCATGCAGGATGGTCAGTCCACCATAGCCACTGTCGAAGATGCCGATAGGCCCTGGCGCGCTCGGGAGTGCCATCGTCGTCTATTGCTGAGGCTGGTTTACGGCAGCCTTGACGGCCTCGGTGATGTCCTCGCCCATACTGGGGTTTACGAAGGTGACAGCCTGCTTGTCGCTGTTCAGTACGAAGGCATAGCCGCGCTCCTTGGCAATGGCATTGACGGCAGCCTGAATGGTGGCCGTCATGGCGCTGACCTGTTCAGCCTGGGCGTTGTCCAGCAGCTTCTGGCTTTCCTTCTTGAAGGCGATGTTCTTGTCGAGCAGCTCCTGCAACTCGCTCTGGCGCTTCTGCAAGATGGTCTTAGGGAAGGAAGCCTGTCCGTCGAGGAACTCTTCGTACTTCTTGTTGAAGTCGTCTTCCACGCGCTTCTGCTCGGCGCCATATTGCTGGCGGAGCTGTGCCATGCTGGTCAGCATCTCAGCATAGGCAGGCATGGCCTGCATCACCGAGTCGTAGCTCAGACAGGCAAACTTCAGTGCCGTTGCTTGTTGAGGTCCTTCTTGTGCAGATGCTGTGAGTGCTACGACGGACAGCAGAAGGAACAGAATGCGCTTTATCATATTACTTCAGGCCGAGTTTTGTCTTTACCTTTGCAGTAACGTCCGTAGACAGCGTGGTGCTGATGTAGGGAATGCCGCCACCGGCAATGTCCATGATGTAGACGTAGCCGTCGGTCTGGCCGACAGACTTGATGGCATCGAGCACCTTGGTGGTGATGGCCTGCATCTTCTCCTGCTGCTCCTTGCCAAGAGCCTGCTGGTTGTCCTGAGCGCTCTGCTGGTACTTCTGGTACATTTCCTGCAGCTCCTGCTCGCGGCGCTGCTTGATGTTGGCGGGCAGAGTGGCCTGCTCCTTCTCCAGCGCCTCGGCCTTCTTCTGAATCTCCTCCTGCATACTCTTCAGGTCTGCGTCGTACTGCTTGGCAAGTTCCTCAATATCAGTGCGTGCCTTGGTGAACTCGGGCATGGCCTGAATAATCTCTTGAGAGTTAACGTGACCGAACTTCTGTGCGAATGCTGCCATAGGGGCCAGCATCATTAACATGAATAATAGCTTCTTCATAATTTACAATTCTATTTGTTTACTGTTTTACTATTTACTATCAACGTATGGTTTGGCGGCTTAATTGGCATAGCCTAACTTGGATAACACTTCGTTGGAGATGTCGACCTTGGGCGAACCGAAGATGATGCCCGAGTCGCTGGCGCGGTCGAGCACCAGTTGGTAGCCACGCATATCGGCTATGTCGCGCACGGCAGCGTAGACCTCCTCCTGAATGGGCGTCATCAGGGCGGTGCGCTTCTTGAAAAGCTCACCCTGCGGGCCAAAGTATTTCTTCTTCAGTTCAGCAGCCTCCTGTTCTTTCTTTACAATGGCATCCTGACGGGTCTTCTTCTGTTCCTGCGAGAGGAAGACGACCTCGTTCTGGTAGTTTTTATAGAGCGTCTGCGCCTCAATCAGCACAGCCTCCACTTCTGCCTGCCACTTCTTCGACACCTGATTAAGCTGTTCGTTGGCACGCTCGTAGGCTGGGATGTTCTTGAGGATGTACTCCATATCGACCAGAGCAAACTTCTGCGCCTGCATCGACACTGCCGATGCCAACACTGCGATTAATAATATTGCTTTTCTAATCATATCAATGTCCTGTATTCAATGTCTTTAGAATTCCTGTCCTAAGATGAAGTGGAACTGGCTGCCACCCTTCGACGTAGATGTGGCGTAGGGCTTGTCGAAACCGTAGGCCCAGTCGATACCCATCAGACCCACCATCGGGAGGAAGATACGCACACCGATACCGGCAGAGCGCTTGATGTCGAAGGGATTGAAGTTCTTAGCCTCGCTCCATGCGTTACCACCCTCAAGGAAGCCCAGTCCGTAGATGGTCGTGTTGCCCAGCAGGAACGGATAGCGCAGCTCCAGGCTAAAGCGGTCGTAGGCATAGCCCGTGGCGCGATAGGGAGTCAGCGAACCGTTCTCGTAACCGCGCAGACCGATGGTCTCCTCGGCATAGCCGCTACTGTAGCCACTCATGCCGTCACCACCGACGTAGAACGTCTCGAAGGGTGATTTCTTATCCTTGTTGTAAGCCCCTAACAGTCCTAACTCTACGCGGGTCATCAGCACGAAGCACTTCTGACCGCTGGTCAGAGCGGTATAGGTCTTTGACTTAAACTTCCACTTGTGGTACTCAATCCAGCGGTACTTCTCCTGCAACTCCTCGTTGTAGCGGTCAACATCAGTGTTGTAGGTCTCTGCAGTGGCCAGACTGCCATAGTTCTTGTTGTCGAAAGCCGACCAGGGCGGCGTCATGGTCAGTGATGCCGAGAACTCAGAACCACGACGTGGGAAGAGCTGGTTGTCGGTAGAAGTACGCGACAGCGTGACACCTAAGTTAATGTTGTTACAGTTACCGTTGGAGATAATGAAGTAGCTCCAGTCTTGCAGCATATAGCGGGTGTACGCCAACTGCAGCGACAACTGGAAGTAGTCGTCGGGCCAGCGCAGGCGCTTGCCCCAGCCGATGGAGGCACCAAACAGCTTGATAAACTTGTCATCGTCCATCATCGAGGTGTAGTCGTAGTAACCGCTGTTGTATGAGCCATATCCGTAGGCGTAGCTATAGTAGTTATTATACCAGCTGGAGTTGCGATAAGTGCTTGATATGTCGGTCTGCTTCGAGAAGAAAGCGTTAATGCTAAGCGCATTAGGACGCTTACCGCCGAACCATCCCGTTGAGTAGCCCGCCGATACGGAGTTGTAGTAACTGCCGTTTGAGTTATACGACAGCGAGAGTTGTTCGCCGTCGCCAATAGGCATCAGTCCTCTGTGCATCTTGTTCTTGCCGAATAGGTTGCGCATAGAGAAGTTGGTCAGCTTGATACCAATACGTCCGATGATACCCGTTTGTCCCCAACCCAGCGAGAACTCTAACTGGTCGTTGGACTTCTGTTCCAGCTCCCAGTTAATGTCAACCGTACCATCCTCGTAGTTAGGCTTAACGTCGGGGTTTACCTTTTCAGGGTCAAAGAAGCCCATCGAGGCTATTTCGCGGGCAGAGCGCATAAGGGCCTCCTTGGAGAACAGGTCGCCCGGCTTGGTGCGTAGCTCACGGCGCACTACTTCCTCATACAGGCGGTCGTTACCGTAGATGCGGACGTGGCTGATGTGTGCCTGTGTTCCCTCCTCGATACGCATCTCCAAGTCAATGCTGTCACCCACGATGTTCACCTCCGTGGGGTTCAGTCGGTAGAAGATGTAGCCGTTGTTCCAGTAGTAGTTACCAATGGCATCCTCGTCCTCTGACAGGCGTTTCTGCATGAACTTCTGGTTGTAGATGTCACCCTTCTTCATGCCAAGAGCATTATTCAGGAAGTCTGTGGTCACTACGGTGTTACCTACCCACGTGATGTTACGCAGATGGTAACGCTGTCCCTCGTCCAGTTTGACATAGACATCAACGTGCTTGTCGTCAACGGTCCACACGGAATCCTCCACAATGGAGGCGTCACGGTAGCCCAGCTCGTTGTATTTCTCAATAAGCGCTTTCTTGGCCTCGTCGTAGCGTTCAGGGGTAAACTTCTTCGCCTTGAACATATTCTGGAATTTGCCGGCTTCGCTGATTTTGCCGAAGGCACCTTTCTTAAACAGGCTACCTTTAATCTTGCTGTCTGTCAGTTCCGCGTTGCCGTCAAAGATAAGCTGGCGTACCTTCATCTTCGATTTCTTGTCAACGTTCACATCCAGAATGACCTCGTTCTTGCTGGTTACGTCATCGCGCTGTATAATGTCAATCTCAGCGTTCTTGTAACCTTTCTCATCAAAGTATTTCTTGGCCAGAATCTTGGCGCGGTCAATCATGTTGGGCGTAATCTGACTGCCCTTCATGATGCCCAGTTTCGACTCCATGTCGTCACGCTCCGATTTCTTCAGACCGTAATAGTTGATGGTGCTGACGCGCGGACGGGTGGCCAAGTTGATGCATAGGTATACTTTGTTGCCTACTATTGAGTCAGCAGTGATGCTGACCTTTGAGAACAGCCCATGCCTCCAATAGCGCTTTACGGCCTCGGTAATCTCCGTGCCTGGCACACTGATAGTCTGGCCTACGGTCAGTCCTGATAGTCCAGTCAAGACATAGTCCTCATATCCTTCAACGCCTTTCACTGCCAGCCCGCCAATCTCGCACAGGCGTGGTGTACCAGCATACGAGATGTCAGGATTGACAATGACATCTTGCGCTACGATGTTTAAAGATAAAAAGGTAAAAAGGCAAAAGAGTAGGACACTCTTTACCCTGTTTGTTACCTTGTTTAAATAGTTTATTCTTGTCACTTTCTTGCCTTTTTACTTTCTTCTTATTGTTCTTCCTGCTCCACTTGTGCCTCGGTCTTGCCGAAACGACGCTGCCGACCTTGATAGTCAACGATAGCCTTGTGGAGCGACTCTTCGTTAAAATCGGGCCAGTAGGTATCGCAGAAGTAGAGTTCAGAGTAGGCTATCTGCCAGAGCAGGTAGTTGGATATGCGTTGCTCGCCGCCCGTGCGAATCAGCAGGTCAGGGTCGGGCATGAAGTTGGTTTCTAAGTGTTGGCTGATGAGTTCCTCGGTAATGTCGCCCGGCTCGTATTCGCCAGCCTTCACCTTGACGGCTATGTTGTGTGTGGCCTTAACTAACTCCCATCGGCTGGAGTAGCTTAGTGCAATAACGGCTGTCATGGCATCGTTCTTAGCCGTATGTTCTTCCAGCTCTTTGATTTTCACTTGTACCTCTTTAGGCAGGCGTTGCATATCGCCAATCATGCGGAAGCGCACGTTGTTCTTCATGAAGATTTCCTCCTCCAGCGAGGTCAGTATCAGTCCCATCAGGGCCGAAACCTCGTCCATAGGGCGGTTCCAGTTTTCCGTAGAGAAAGTGTATAGCGTCAGGTACTTGACCCCCAGTCTTACACAT
Organism: uncultured Prevotellaceae bacterium; assembly: GCA_947174945.1. Taxonomy (GTDB): domain Bacteria; phylum Bacteroidota; class Bacteroidia; order Bacteroidales; family Bacteroidaceae; genus Prevotella. The sequence continues at coordinate 8,992 of CAMWKZ010000071.1, forward strand.
TCTGCCGTAATACAATGAACAGCGTCTACGCCTGCCTGATGTCCATAGCTACGCTTTTTGCCGCGTTCATTAGCCCAGCGCCCGTTGCCGTCCATAATGACGGCAATGTGTTGGGGTATACGGTTCTTGTCTATCTCATAACTCATAATCCTTGGTTGTTGATGTTCGTTAATTCAGTCTTTATCGTTATGGCACGTCCTGCACTTGGCCCAGATGTCGTAAGTTACCGACAGTCGCAGATGGCTGTAGCAGTCCGTGTTCTTAAATAGGCCAGAGCTTGGTATGTCATAGGGGTCTTTTACCCCGTCCAGATAGTCGCTGGTCGTGAAGTGCATGGCCCATTCCAGAGCCATATTTACGCGGTCTGCCACTTTGTATTTTACACCTCCACCGATAGGGAAGTTCATACCGCCCTCTGTTTTGTCTGGCTTGGCTAACGTCATGCCCAGTCCTATATATATATAAGGTGTGACACACTTTGCCCCTCGGTATTCCCTTCCTGTTCCGTATGGCCAGAAGTTGTACTCGTATCTGATGCCTGCATCCAGTAGCCCATGATTAAAACTATAGTCTTGCCATGTAGCTGGGGTGTATGTCGTAGCGTCCTTTGACGCACCTTTTATCTTTCCGTAGCTCACATTCATGGCCAGTGCCATGCGTGGGTTGAACCTGTATTTTGCGAGTGCAGAGAACATGGGCGTTGGGCTTTTCAGGATGTTTCCGTTGAAGTCCCCTTGGTAAGTTATTATTCCTGCTCCAGCACCTATCTCCAAGCGATATTCTGGGTCATTCTGTGCACTGGCAGCTTTAGTCAGTGTCAGCAGCAGGATAATCATGCCAAGTCCCTTCTGCATACGCTCATTCTTGTTACTGCGCCCATCCGAGGCGATTTAGTCGGCCTCGCCATACCTCGCCAGTCCCGCTGCAATAGAGCCAGATGTAGTTATCTTTATCAACAGTAGCGGTGACAGATGTGGCTGTATAATTGAAGTCTGCTGGCATCTGGTATTGTTTGCTTACCTGCCAAGTGATGCCATTGTCGCGACTCTGATATATCGTTTGATAGTTGCCACCGAAAGCCAGAACGGTATCGTCGTACTTGACAAGGCTGAGGTGTTGCAGGCAGGGAAGGCTGTACTTCTCTTTGCCGTCACGCTCCATGTATGTCCAGCTACTGGCTGGGGCTTCACCGCTATAATCGACAATCTTGCGCCAAACTGCTGTGCGGTATTCCTCCTGTGGCGCGCCATCTTTGTCTGTTGTAATGACCTTACGGGTACCAGCAAGTAGCACGTAATCAGTCTTGTCAGCCTGACTCATGGGATAGCTTACCAAGGCTATGTCCTGTGTCGGCATCTTGTCGGCATCTTCAGCGTTATTTGCTATATCTTGTTCCCATGTCGTTCCGCCGTCGCGTGATACCATCAGTTTATTTTCGTCAGACAAGGCATACTGCTCCGTCGTACTACTGCCCAACAACGTCTTAATACCAGTAGGAAGAGTGGGAGCAGAGGGTAGTTCTATGTCAGTCATAAGTTGCCAGTTGAATACATCCCCCTCCTCTTTGTGTACGTTAACTTGAATGGTATAGTCGGTATATCCAGTGCCACTGCTGGATATAACCCTGAATTCACAGGGACTGCTAAAGTCAATGCTGTCAGAAGAACTATAGTAATAATACAAAGTATCAGCCAGATTCAGATAGAATACGGCGCTGTTATTAGCTGTCGTAATGTCACATAGCACATGACTTGCATCTGTTCCAACGGGTAGGGAATCTGTATTATAGATGATTCTTTTACTTTGGTCGATATGAAAACGATAGGAACTGGCCGTGAAGGTGGTCTTGGCTGTGGTGACTGTACCGTTACTGTCTGTTGACTGGGTGTACTTGTTCAGGTTACCGAGCGTAAAGGCCGTAATTGCAGCATCATTATAAAGCGTAACTTCCATGCTATCTGTACTCGTACACGAAGCCATGCCGAGGATGACAGCCAGCAGCATACACATTGTCTTTATCTTTTTCATTGACATCTTCTAATCCAATTTTGGGTGCAAATTTACGCACAATTCTGCAAATTTGAGCATATTTCTACCTTTTATTAAGTTAATTATATTATAAAAGGTAATATTTTAGGGAATGTTTGCAAAAAGAGCGCGGTATGACTCACTCACTCCGCGCTCTTTCTCCATTAACGGATATTGGTGTGTACAAGCGTTATGACGCTTAGCGCTGTAGCCAATGCCACTGCTACCAACATCATCGTTGTCTGAAAATCTAATAACATAATTTTTACCTTAATTAACGTGAGTTCGACGAATTCAAAATAGTGCCAATTGTTTGTCCCAAGTTCTTTC
>CAMWKZ010000072.1 GCA_947174945.1 uncultured Prevotellaceae bacterium
TCCAGATGGTGGGGTGCATGAAGATGGCAGAGTCAATGCCCACGATGTTCTCGTGTAGCAGTACCATTGATTTCCACCAGTATTCCTTAATATTATTTTTCAACTCCACACCGTTCTGACCATAGTCATACACAGCTCCTAATCCGTCGTAAATATCACTAGAGGGGAATACAAAACCGTATTCCTTACAGTGGCTCACGATTTTCTTAAATACATCTTCTTGTGCCATAAAACTATTTAAATTTGCAAATTTGCGTGCAAAGTTACGCTTTTTTCATGAAAAACCACTATCTTTGCACATACATTTTAATATTATTTACCTAATGGACGACGAAATAAAAGACCAACTCCCCGAGAACACCGAAAGCCCTGAAGCCTCTGAATCTCACTCTGACTACCAACCTGTTAATCGCTTCGACGCAGCAGCAGTCCACCACCTCAGTGGTATGTACCAGAACTGGTTTCTGGACTACGCCTCTTACGTCATTCTGGAACGTGCCGTACCACATATCGAGGACGGTCTGAAGCCGGTACAGCGACGCATCCTGCACTCGATGAAGCGCATGGATGATGGACGCTATAACAAGGTAGCCAACATCGTAGGACACACCATGCAGTTCCATCCGCACGGCGATGCCTCGATTGGTGATGCACTGGTGCAGCTCGGGCAGAAAGACCTGTTGGTTGACACGCAGGGTAACTGGGGTAACATCCTCACGGGCAACAAGGCTGCCGCTCCGCGATACATCGAGGCCCGACTATCGAAGTTTGCTATTGACACGGTGTTTAACCCCAAGACTACCGAGTGGCAGATGTCATACGACGGGCGTAACAAGGAGCCAATCACACTGCCTGTCAAATTCCCGTTGTTGCTGGCACAGGGAGCCGAGGGCATTGCTGTCGGCTTGTCGTCCAAAATCCTGCCGCACAACTTCGGGGAAATCTGCGATGCCGCTGTCAGCTATCTGCATGGCGAAGAGTTTCACCTCTACCCCGACTTCCCCACAGGAGGCAGCATTGATGTGTCGAAATACAACGACGGACAACGCGGAGGTTCTCTCAAAGTGCGAGCCAAGATTGAGAAGCTCGACCCCAAGACGCTGGTCATTCGCGAGATTCCATTCTCCAAAACTACGGAGACGCTTATAGATTCTATCCTAAAGGCTATTGACAAGGGTAAAATCAAGGCACGCCACGTTGAAGACCTCACTGCTGCCAAGGTCGAGATTCAGGTACAGCTGGCTCCCGGTGTGTCGAGCGACAAGACGCTGGATGCGCTCTATGCCTTCTCTGATTGTGAAATCAACATCTCACCCAACTGCTGTGTCATTGAGGACAACAAGCCGCAGTTCCTCACGGTTTCTGATGTGTTGCGTCACTCGGCAGACCGCACCAAGGACCTTATACGACAAGAACTGGAAATCCGAAAGGGCGAATTGCTTGAACAGTTGCATTTCTATTCTTTAGAAAAAATATTCATTGAGGAGCGCATCTATAAAGACAAGAAATTTGAACAGGCTCCTAATGTCGATGCTGTGTGCGAACATATTGACGAGCGACTGACACCATTCTATCCACAACTGGTACGTGAGGTGACGAAGGATGACATTCTGAAACTGCTCGAAATCAAGATGCAGCGTATCCTGAAGTTCAACAAAGACAAGACCGAAGAACTCATGGCTCGCATCAAGGCTGAGATTGACGACATTAATCGCGACCTTAACAATCTTGTGGAGGTAACGGCTCAGTGGTTCCTCTTCCTAAAGGAGAAATACGGTAAGGCTCATCCACGACTGACGGAGATTCGTAACTTCGATACCATCGAGGCCACCAAGGTGGTAGAAGCCAACCAGAAACTCTACATCAACCGTCAGGACGGCTTTATCGGCACCAATCTGAAAAAGGATGAATTTGTCTGCAACTGCTCCGATATTGATGACATTATCATCTTCTATCGCGATGGCAAATTCAAGGTAGTTCGCGTAGCCGATAAACTGTTCGTTGGTAAAAACGTATTATGGCTGGGTGTTTATAAACGTAACGACCAGCGTACTATTTATAATGCCGTCTATCGTGACGGTGCTAAAGGCACTTATTACATTAAGCGTTTCAATGTGCCAGCTATTACACGCGACCGCGAATACGACATCACTTGTGGCACGAAAGGGTCGCGCGTGGTCTACTTCACGGCCAACCCCAATGGAGAGGCTGAGATTATCAAGGTGACACTTGACCCGGCATCAAAGGTAAAGAAAATCTTCTTCGACAAGGATTTCTCAGAGGTGAACATCAAAGGACGCTCGGCCAAGGGTGTCATTCTGACGAAATACCAGATTCACCGCATTGGCCTAAAGAGTCACGGCCACTCTACACTGGGAGGCCGAAAGGTATGGTACGACCCTGATGTCAACAGGCTCAACTACGACGAGCATGGACGACTGCTGGGCGAGTTCAATGATGACGACCAGTTGCTGATACTGCTTGACAACGGTGATTACTACCTGACCAACTTCGACCCCAACAACCACTTCGAGGACAACATCTGTCTCATTGAGAAATATGAGCCAGAGAAAGTGTGGACGTGTGTGCTCTACGATGCCGACAATCAGGGCTATCCTTACATCAAGCGATTCCTTATGGAGGCGGGTAAGCGCAAGCAAAACTATCTGGGTGAGAACCCCAGCAACAGGCAGTTGCTGCTGACTGACACTGTTTATCCACGACTGCAAGTCACTTACGGGGGAAGCGATGCTTTCCGCGGACAAGAAGAAATTGATGCAGAGCAGTTTATTGCCGTCAAAGGTTACAAGGCAAAGGGCAAGCGACTTACCACTTTCCAACTGGAGCGCATTGACGAACTGGAGCCTACCCGCTTCCCCGAAGTCTCAGAGGATGCAGAGAACACAGAGGCTCCCGAGGAAGAAAACCTTGACCCTGATGCTGGCAAAAGCCAACAGCAGGTGCTTGACGAACTGACTGGCCAACTTAACCTCTTCGCTGATGATGAAAAGTAAGCCCCTGTTCCTAAGTGCCGTTCTGCTCCTGTTCTCGTATGTTACGCTTTCGGCGCAGCCCCTTCGCAAGAACAGTCAAATGGTAGGCATCGGTCCCACCCAAGTACTTGACACCTACCTATCTGCCGAGCACTTCAGCGGCACAGGCCTCACTTACCTTTCGCACACTGAGCGTCTGAAACAGGATTCAGCCTGCCTGTCAACACTCATTGAGCATGAGGCCAGCCTTTCACAGGTTCACGACCGTGCTGACAGCAAGCAGGAACTGGAAGGGGCTTACAACCTTTACTGGGGCAAGCTATACGGATGGCATTTGCTCAACCGTCGGTTGCACCTGCAAGCGGGGGGCGTAGTCAATGCTTCACTGGGATTTATCTATAACACATCCAACTCGAACAATCCCGCACAGGCTCGGGCTGCTTTGAATCTTATGCCGACAGGAGTTGCTTCTTATCGGTTCTGCCTGTTTGGTAAACCCTTCCAAGCACGCTACGAACTTAACTTGCCACTCTGTGGCATTCGCTTCTCGCCTCATTATGGACAGTCCTACTACGAAATCTTCTCGCGGGGTGACAACGACCACAACGTGGTGGCCACTTCTTTTGTTACGGCTCCAGAGTGGCGACAACTCATTACGCTTGATGCCCAACTATCACGGCGCATCACACTTCGCATAGGATATCTGGGCAATATGCAGCAGGCTCGTATCAACGGATTGCGCCAGCATGTCTATACTCACCGTTTCCTCATCGGGTTCACTCGTTGCTTCACCCTCACTCCACACGCCTTATGAAAAGAATTGTTCATTTGTTCCTTTTTTCACTCTGCCTCATCTCCTGTGTTGACACTGAGGAACGACCCGATACCCCAACTGGCAATTTCGAAGCCTTGTGGCAAATTCTGGACGAGCATTATTGTTTCTTCGACTATAAACAACAGGAGTACGGATTAGACTGGCAGGCCGTCTATTATAAATATAAGGTACGCGTGAACGACCGAATGAGCGATACCCAACTTTTCGAAGTATGCACTGATATGCTTAGCGAATTGCGCGACGGCCATGTTAACCTTACCTATTCGCTTGACTACGGACGTTACTGGGCATGGCAGGAGGGCTATCCCAAGAACTTCAGCGATACACTGGAGCGCCACTACCTCGGCACTGATTACAAAATAGCCAGCAGCTTACGCTACCGCATACTGGATGACAACATCGGCTACATTCGCTGTGAATCGTTCTCATCGCCTATCGGCGAAGGCAATCTTGATGACGTATTGAGCTACTTTGCCCTCTGTCGTGGCCTTATCATCGACATCCGCAACAATGGCGGAGGCAACCTCACCACTGCAGAACGACTGGCTGCCCGCTTTGTTCATGAAAAGACCCTCGTAGGCTATATCCAGCACAAAACAGGCACAGGACACTCCGACTTCTCTAATCTGGAGCCACAGTACCTTGAGCCTTCCAGCAATGTCCGTTGGCACAAACCCGTCTGCGTCCTTACCAACCGCAGTGTTTACTCTGCTGCCAATGCTTTTGCCGTATGGATGCACACACTGCCTCAGGTTCGTTTAGTAGGCGACCACACTGGCGGAGGCAGCGGTATGCCCATGAGCAACTCGCTACCCAATGGCTGGTCGGTGCGCTACTCTGCCTGCCCCATGTACGACGGCCAACAGCACCATACCGAATTTGGCATTGCCTCCGACCAATCCGTCTCCATCGGCACCTCTGCCACTGTCGACAACATCATTGAGGCCGCCCGCACCATGTTCACAAAGTAAAATAAATCTAAAATCCTTCGTTGTATAAAAAAATATTTGTACCTTTGCACCCAGATTATAAATGAACAAGCGCCTGTGGCGGAATTGGTAGACGCGCTAGACTTAGGATCTAGTGTCTTCGACGTGCAGGTTCGAGTCCTGTCAGGCGCACGACGATAATTATAGACGTTCATATATATGAAAAAAATCTTAGTAACCCTCCTTGTGTTAATCAGCCAGTGCTGCTTAACCGTTCCTGCCATAATGGCTCAGGGCATGAGCGACCAGCAGGTTATTCAGTTTATTGCCAGTGAAGCCAAAGCTGGTACCTCACAGGCGCAGATAGTTACCAAGCTTATACAGCGTGGTGTCAAAATGGACCAGATTCGTCGTCTGCGCAATCAATACGAGTCACAGATTTCCAAGCGTGGTATGTCTGCTGCCGCTGATGGAGCTGTTCAGATGGCCGCTAATCGTATGGCTGCCAATACCGATGGAACTACCTCTCAAGAGTTAAACACAGCCAAGGTAGGCACATCTGGAACTATCGAAAGCGATGCCAGTGCCGACGTACAAGCCGTCGAAAACGACGTACAAGCCACACAAGGAACAGCTCCCGATGTCAATGGCAAGCAAGTATATGGCCGTGACATCTTCCGTCAAGCCAACCCTAACTTCCAGCCCAACCCCAATATGCCCATTCCAGAGAACTATGTACTGGGGCCTGGCGACCAAGTGGTAGTCGACATCTACGGTGCTTCTCAGAACACTATCATTCATACTATTAGCCCCGAAGGCACTATCACAGTGGCAGGCTACGGTCCCATCTATTTAAGCGGTCTCTCTGTGGCTGGTGCTCAGTCGAAGTTGCGCTCAACCCTTGGCTCTCGCTATAAAAGCAGTGATTTAAGGGTCACTGTAGGTAACACCCGTACCATTCAAGTCAACATCATGGGCGAGGTTCGTTCTCCCGGAACCTATCAGCTCTCGGCTTTTGCCAATGTGTTCTATGCCCTCTATCGTGCAGGAGGTACCAGCGACCTTGGTACGCTACGTAACATCAAAGTATATCGTAATGGCAAACTCGTCACCGTGGTTGACCTTTACCAATATATTCTCAATGGTCGTCTGGCTGGTAATATTCGTCTACAAGACAACGATGTCATCCAAGTAGAGCCTTACGAGGCACTTGTCGGCATCACGGGCAATATTAAGCGCCCCATGTTCTACGAAATGCGCAAGAATGAGTCGCTCGCCACTTTAATACGCTATGCCGGTGGTTTCTCTGGCGATGCTCATAAGAAGTCTGTCCGTTTGGTACGCCAGTCGGGTGAGCACTATCAGGTGTTTAATGTCAACGAGTTTGACATAGCGAACTTTAAAGTCATGGATGGTGATGCTGTTACTGTGGATGGTATCCTCAACCGTTTTGACAACATGGTTGAAATCAAGGGTGCTGTATTCCGTCCAGGCCAATTCCATCTCGGTGATAATGTCACCAGTGTACGTTCCCTTGTTCAGGCTGCCGAGGGCCTCACTGAAGATGCATATACAGGGCGAGCAATCCTGCATCGTTTGAAGGCTGACCGTAGCTTGGAAACCCTTCCTATTGACTTGGCTGGTATCATAGATGGTACTGTGGCTGACATCCCCCTGCGCAATGAAGATGTTCTCTTTATTATGACACAGGAGAACCTCCGTCAGGAACGCACCTTTACCATTACGGGTGAGGTTATGAGCCCAGGCACCTATGAGTATGCTGACAATACCACCATTCAGGACCTGATTGTCATGGCAGGTGGTCTGCGCGACCAAGCTTCGCTGGCCAAGGTTGATGTCAGCCGTCGTATTCTTGACCCCTACTCCACTCAGAAGAGCGATACTATTGCTAAGTTCTTTACCTTTGAATTGAAGGACGGATTGGTCATGACCAATCAGCAAGGCTTTGTTCTTGAACCTTACGACGTAGTCCATGTCTACCGTAGCCCTGCTTTTGCAACGGCTCGTAATATCACAGTCCGTGGTGAAGTCAACTACGAAGGTAACTTTACCCTACAAAACAAGAAGATGCGTCTCTCTGATGCAGTTAAGATTGCTGGTGGTCTCACCAATGCTGCCTATCTACGTGGTGCTCGTCTGATACGCCAGATGAATGAAGAAGAACGTCTGCGCGCCCAAAGTACAATTAAAGCCTTGCGCAATATATTAACAGAGCGTGGCGACTCAATCAACATGAATAATCTGGCTATTGCCGAGAACACCTACTTGGTAGGCATCCAATTGGACGAGGCCATCAAGAACCCGGGGTCTGACAAAGACGTTGTTCTACGTGAAGGTGACCAACTTTATATTCCCGAGTATAATGGAGTTGTCAAGGTATCAGGCGACGTATTCTATCCCAACAACATATTCTACGAGAAAAAGAAATCCGCTAAATACTATATTCACCAAGCTGGTGGCTATGGCAACAATGCAAAGAAGTCCAAAACATTTATCGTCTATCAAAACGGAACCATCGGTGTAGCTTCCAAGGGAGCCAAGCCAGAACCTGGCTGTGAGATTATCGTACCCAGCAAGCAACGCCGTACCTTCGACTTGGCTGGCTTCACCAGCATCGGCACCTCACTGGCTTCATTGGCCACACTTATCATAGCCCTCACTAAACTCTAAATTAGAAGAACATGAACGAAGAGAATAAAAACATCATCGAGGAAGAAGAGAGCTCCATTGACTTTAGCAAGCTCTTTCAAGACATCCTCAAGCATAAACGCCTCTATTACAAGATGCTTCCCATCACTTTCGTGGTGGCCGCTGTCATCACACTGAGTATGCCCAACTACTATAATTGTACCGTCAAGCTCAGCCCTGAGCTCAGCAGCAGCAAAAACGTTGGCGGTCTGGCCTCTTTGGCCAGTAGCTTCGGTGTCAACCTCGGTAGTGCAATAGGTAATAGCACCGAGGCTCTGTTCCCCACCCTCTATCCAGACCTGATGAACAGCGTAGATTTCAAGACCAGCCTGTTCCCAGTTCCCGTCACGATTGAAGGCGATAAAGAAGAGGGAGAAGCTAACCGCACCATGTCCTATTACGATTATTTAAAAGACGAGCAAAAAGTTCCTTGGTGGAGTTATATTAATCCTGGTGTCATCATTGGAGGCATCAAGTCACTCTTCATCGATGAGGATGATACCAAAGAGAAACTTAATCCTTTCCGTCTGACCGAGGAACAGGCAGAGATTGTCAAGGCCATCGACAAAAAGGTTGTCTGTGATGTTGACAATAAGACAATGGTTATCACTATCAGTGTAACCGACCAGAACCCTGTCATCTGTGCCAACATGGCCGACACCGTGAAGACCCGTCTGCAGAACTTCATCACCGACTACCGTACCTCAAAGGCTCGTGTTGACTTGGAGTATAACCGCAAAATCTATCAGGAAACAAAAGCCCGCTACGAGAAAGCTCGCCAGAAGTATGCTGAATTTATGGATGCCAACCAAGACATTATCCTGCAAACCGTCCGCCAGAAACAAACCGACCTTGAGAACGAGATGCAACTACAGTATAACGCCTACACACAAATAGCTGCTCAGTTACTGGCTGCCGAGGCAAAGGTTCAGGAAGACACTCCCGCCTTCACCACTCTGCAGAGTGCCACCGTCCCTGTCAAGAAGGCTGGTCCTAAACGCGCCATGCTCTGTCTCGCCTTCCTCTTCCTCGCTTTTCTGGTCACTACAGCCTATATTTTCCACAAGGAAGACGACCTAAAACCCTTACTTGGCCTCAGCTAAACATCGGCCATAATGAGTCGTATCAAAAGCAAAATTTCTTTTCACATAATATATGAAGAACACAAAAACAAAGCCCTGACTTAAAAAAGTCAGGGCTTTATCATATCAAAAAGTTCTTAAACCTATTGATATAAAATATAACATGAAATCACGTTATACCAAAAACTTATTCCTCAGTACCATAATACTTAGCATACCACTGAGAAAACGTACGAAGCCCCTCGCGAAGGGGAGTTGATGGTTTGAAACCAAAGTCTTGTTCCAGAGCCGTGGTATCCGCATAGGTTACAGGCACATCACCTGACTGCATTGGAACAAGTTCTTTATGTGACTCAAAGTCATAATCAATAGGAAGAACCTTGGCAGCAATAAGTTCCTCTTGAAGAATAGTTACAAAGTCAAGAAGGTTTTCTGGACTATTGTTTCCAATGTTATATACTTTATATGGGGGAATTGGAAGTCCATCCTCACCATTCTGTTTCTCTGGAGCGTGTTGCATAATGCGAACAACACCTTCTACGATATCATCAACGTATGTGAAGTCACGCTTGCAGTGGCCGTAGTTGAAGATTTGAATAGTCTTACCTTCACGGAGTTTATTGGTAAAACCAAAATAGGCCATGTCAGGACGGCCAGCAGGACCATAGACTGTGAAGAAGCGGAGCCCTGTTGATGGGATATTGTAAAGTTTAGAGTACGCATGAGCCATCAACTCATTACTCTTCTTTGTGGCAGCATAGAGACTAACAGGATTATCCACCTTATCCTCTGTTGAGTATGGTACTTTCTTATTAGAACCATAGACCGATGATGAAGAAGCATATACCAAGTGCTCTACTTCATGATGACGACATGCCTCAAGAATGTTATAGAAGCCAATCATGTTACTCTGGATATAAGCATCAGGATTGGTAATAGAATAACGAACACCAGCCTGAGCTGCGAGGTTTACGACTATTGAAGGCTTGTAGATAGTAAAGATATTCTCGACTGCATCACGATTGGCAATGCTATCCTCTACAAATATCCAATTACGGTTAAGAGCCTCTATCTCTAAAAGACGTTCCTTCTTAATATTGACATCATAATAATCGGTCATGGAGTCAATACCGATTACTTTAATCTCCTTCACATCTTGAAACAAACGCTTCACAAGGTTTGAACCGATAAAACCAGCGGCACCAGTAACAAGTACCGTCTTGCCCTCAAGACTAACATTATATTCTACCATAATTATCTTTAAAATTTACTAATTACCAAAACGCACACAAGCCTCTTTATAGGTGTCAAGACTTCCTATATCAAAA
>CAMWKZ010000073.1 GCA_947174945.1 uncultured Prevotellaceae bacterium
GTCAAGAATACGAGTTACCAATACAGGGTTGTGCATCTTTCCATCGTTGGCAACGGTGGCATAGCTGTTGACTAATTCCAGCAAGTTGACATCGCTGGAACCAAGTGTCAGTGCTGGGGTGGGGTCGAGCTTCGACTTGATACCCATAGCATGGGCAGTTTGTACAATGCGGTCAATGCCTACTTCCTGTCCTAACTTGGCTGCCACGGAGTTGATACTCTGGGCAAAGGCGGCTTTCAGCGGCATGGTGTCGTTTGTAAAGTAGCCGTTGGCATTGGTGGGTGCCCATGTCACTTCCTCACCTTTATCCATAACCTTCATAGAGAAGTAGCTGTCAATACGACGGTCGCAAGGGGTAAGTCCCTGATTCATAGCCTCGGTATAGACAAAGAGCTTGAAGGTGGAACCGGGCTGGCGCATGGCCGTTACCTTATCATATTTCCATGTCTTGAAATCGATGTCGCCCACCCATGCCTTCACATGACCCGTCTGCGGCTCTATCGCCACGAAGCCACAGTGCATGAAATGCTCCATGTAACGGATAGAGTCAAGTGTTGACATCTCCCGTTCTATCGTACCATTCTCATAGTCAAACAGCTTGACCGTATGGGGCTTGTTCAGGTAGTAATTAATGGAATCCTGATTGTCGGCATACTTCTGCTGAAGCATCTTATAGACGGGCAGTTTCTTGGCCAAGTCCTCGATGAAGTGGGGGATTTCCACATGATGCTCGTCCTGCCAAGGCGGCGTGTTCCCCCAATGCGAGTTAAAGTTACGCTGTACCTGCTTCATCTGCTTGATGGCAGCCTCCTCCGCATACTTTTGCATACGAGTGTCAATAGTGGTGTATATCTTCAGTCCGTCCTTATACAGGTCGATGCCGTTATCCCGACACCATTCGCGCAGTTCGCTGGCCACGGCCTCGCGGAAATACTGGGCCTGTCCGTCGTAGTTGTTCTCAACACTATAGTCAAGGTGAATAGGCTTCTCCTTCAGCGAGTCGTAGGCTTCCTGCGTAATATCCTTATGCCCTAGCATATTGTTCAGTACGACATTACGACGGTTAAACGCATTCTTCGGATTGATGCGTGGGTTGTAATAGGTAGTAGCCTTCAGCAGTCCTACCAAGATGGCGGCCTGGTCAGGCGTTAAGTCCTTAGGCGTAGTACCGAAATAGGTCTTGGCTGCCGTCTTGATGCCGTAGGCATTGGAGCCAAAGTCGACGGTATTGGCATACATGGTGAGTATTTCCTTCTTATCGAAGAACATTTCAATTTTGACAGCCGTTATCCATTCCTTACTCTTCATGACCAGCATCTTCAAGCCGGGAACGGAGCCTATCAGGCCTGTGGAATACTCGGTACGCACGCGGAACATATTCTTCACCAACTGCTGGGTAATGGTCGAAGCACCACGGGCATCGTGGTGAACAACGAAATCCTTGAAAGCGGCAAAGACTCCTTGGAAGTCAATACCGAAGTGTTGGTAGAAGCGCTCGTCCTCCGTATCAATCAAGGCTCGCCAGAACACGGGGTTGACATCATCGTATTCAACGGGAGTACGGTTCTCGCTGAAATACTTACCTATCTGCACACCATCGGCACTGTAAAGCTCAGAAGCCTGAATTGTCTTGGGGTGCATAATGGCATTCATAGAAGGGGACTTTCCAAACAGCCACAGGAAATTAATGTCTACCATCACAAGGTAGAAAATGAACGCTACGATGAACGATGCCAAACCTACGCCAGTCTTGACATACCAACGCCTACCTTGATAAAGTCCCTTATACCATTGCCATCCCTGCTGAAAGAAATGGCTTACCTTTGCTGCGTACTTATTCATATTGCGAAATAAAGTTCAGAATCTCTTGTTGTTGGGAGGGATGAAACCACGTGACGCTTTCATCCCGCTTGTACCATGTTAGTTGTTTCCGTGCATACCGACGGGTATTGCCCTTGATGCGTTCCACCGCTTCTTCAAGAGGCCAACGCCCGCTGAAATAGTCAAACAATTCTTTATATCCTACTGTGTTCAGCGCATTTACGTCCTTATATGGGTACATTGCACGAGCCTCTTCTAATAGTCCGCTACTCATCATGTCATCCACTCGCTGATTGATGCGGTCATACAACTCCTGACGGTCACGGTTCAGTCCTATCTTGATAATCTGGAACGGGCGTTGCTTCTTGGCTTGCGTGCGGAAAGACGTATAGGTCTTGCCCGTCTGATAACATATCTCAAGGGCATGGATGACACGACGATAGTTTTGGCGGTCTACCAACTGGTAGTGCTCAGGGTCCAGCCGCTTCAGGTCTTCACACAATGGCTCCAAGCCTTCTTCCTGATAACGGCGTTTAAGTTCTTCGCGAATGTCGTCACGGACAGTGGGTATGTCATCAATACCATTACATACAGCATCAATGTACATCATGCTTCCTCCTGACAATAGCTGAATGGGGGATGAGCCGAACAAGGTATTAAGCAATTCCGTCACCTCCTGTTCATACATCGAGGCATTGTAGTAGTCATGAATGCTCTTGGCACCCACAAAGTAGTGCCTGACCAGCTCCATCTGCTCAGCCGTTGGGGAGGCCGTTCCTATTTTAAGCTCCCGATAAATCTGACGCGAGTCTGCGTTAATGACAGGAATACCGTAGTGCTTGGCTATCTCCAGTGTGAGTGCTGTCTTTCCTACGGCTGTAGGCCCCGTGATGACAATGAGTTTGTTCATTTATCGGATGACTCCGCGCTTCGAATTCTCTATAAATGAGCAGATATACTCCACCTCTTTCGAGTCTGGGTACTTGGCACGTACTTCGGCGATACCGTCTTTCAGCACACCCTTGGCATAGATAATGCGGTAGGCATCGTGGATAGTCTCAATCACCTCGTTGGAGAAGCCACGACGGCGCAGTCCAATCAGGTTGACACCAGCATAGCGGACAGGCTCCTTGCCTGCAATAATATAAGGAGGAATATCCTGACTGGTGCGCGAGCCACCTTGGAACATGACGTAACTACCAATACGACAGAACTGATGGAACAGACAGACAGCCGAGATAATGGCGTTATCTTCCACCTCCACCTCACCAGCAAACTTGGTAGAGTTGCCAATAATGCAACCGTTACCTATGATACAGTCGTGGGCCACGTGCATATTCTCCATCAGCAGGTTGCCGTTGCCGACAACCGTCTTACCCTTTGACGCAGTGCCACGGCTGATAGTGACATTCTCACGGATAGAGTTGTTGTCGCCAATCTCACAGGTAGTGTCCTCGCCCCTGAACTTTAAGTCCTGCGGTTTGGTAGAGATAGAACACCCGGGGAAGAACTCGTTACCGCTTCCTATACGTGCACCATAGTGAATGGTGACACTATTCAGGAACCTGTTATTATCGGCAATAACAACATTCTTGTCTATCACGCAGAAAGGACCGATAACGTTGCCATCGCCAATCTTGGCCTCTGGGTCAACTACTGCTAAAGGATGAATCTGGTTCATAATATCTAAGTTTAGTTACTTATTCTTAACGATTTGGGCGGTAAAGGTAGCCTCGGTCACTACATGGTCGCCAACAAAGATATAACCCTTCATCGACGAGATGCCATGACGGACGGGAGCCAACAGGTCAACCTTGAAGATAAGCGTATCGCCGGGCACCACCTTCTGGCGGAACTTAACATCGTCAATCTTCATGAAGTAGGTAGACCAGCGCTCGGGCTCCTCCAAGGTGTTCAGCACCAGCAGTCCACCACACTGAGCCATTGCCTCCACCTGCAGTACACCGGGCATAACGGGCTCTTCGGGGAAGTGCCCTTGGAAGAAAGGCTCGTTAGACGTAACATTCTTAATACCCACGATAGTGGTGGCTCCTAAGGAGATTACCTTGTCGACCAACTGCATGGGATAGCGATGGGGGAGCAGTTCGCGGATGCGGTTCACGTCCATGATAGGCTCTTCATTCGGGTCGTAGATAGGAGCCTGAATCTCATGCTTGCGAATCTCCTTACGCATCTGGCGGGCAAACTTATTATTAATGGTATGGCCCGGACGGGTGGCAATGATGCGTCCCTTGATGGGCTTGCCAATCAGTGCCATATCGCCAATGATGTCGAGCAGCTTATGGCGCGTACACTCATTCTCCCAAACCAGTGGCTTGTGCTGTATGTAGCCCAGCTCGGTAGCATCACGATGCTCAACGTCGAGCATATCGGCCAGCTGGTCGAGCTGTTCCTGTGAAATCTTGCGCTCGTAGATAACGATGGCATTATCCATGTCGCCACCCTTAATCAAGTTGGCCTGCAACAGGGGCTGAATGTCGCGCACAAATACAAAGGTACGGGCGGCAGCAATCTCGGTGCTAAACTTCTCAATCTTGTCGAGCGTGGCAAACTGCGAGTTGATGAACTTCGAATCAAACGAGCACATCGCAGTCAGCGAGAACTCCTCATCGGGCAGGATGGTGATGCAAGAGCCCGTCTTGTCGTCCTTCACCTCTATCTTCTTGCGAATGACATACCAGTCTTTGGGGGCGTTCTGCTCCTCAATGCCTACCTCCTTGATTTTCCCGACATACTGGATGGCCGAGCCGTCAAGGATAGGGAACTCGGGGCCATTGACCTGAATAAGACAGTTGTCAATGCCCAGCGCATAAAGGGCTGCCAGTCCGTGCTCCACGGTGCTGATGCGAATGTTGTCGCCCTTGCCCAGCACGGTGCCGCGCTGCGTGTCCACCACGTTTTCTGCAATAGCATCAATAGTGGGTTGTCCTTCAAGGTCGATGCGCTGTATCTTATAGCCAGAGTTTTCGGGAGCCGGATTGAAAGTGACAGTGAGGCTTAATCCCGTATGCAGTCCCTTTCCGAAGAGGGAGAAACTGCCTTTTAGTGTCATTTGTTTCATGATTGTTTCTTTTTCAGTTCTTCTATTTCCTTGCGCAGTGCGCTGATTTCCTTATACATATCAGGCAAGCGGCGGTAGAGAGCCTTTGCCTTAAAGAAGTCCTTGGGGTCCATAGCGGGCGAGCCTATCAGGTTCTCGCCATTGCCCTTGGTATTGCTGATGACACCGCACTGGGCACCAACCATCGTGCGGTCGGCCACGTGAATATGACCGGCAAAGCCTGCCTGACCACCTACCATACACCATGAGCCAATCTTAGTTGAGCCAGCCATGCCCACCTGAGCCGACATGACAGTGTTCTCGCCGATTTCGCAGTTATGGGCCACCTGTATCAGGTTGTCCAGCTTGACACCCTTACGGATAATGGTCTGTCCCATCGTCGAGCGGTCCACACACGTGTTGGCACCAATCTCCACGTTGTCCTCAATAATAACGATGCCCACCTGCGGAATCTTCTCATATCCCTCCTGATTGGGAGCGAAGCCGAAGCCATCGGCACCGATGACGCTGCCGGCATGGATGGTAACGTTCTTACCTATCTGACACCCATCGTAGATGGTGACGTTAGGATTGATGACAGAGCCGTCGCCAATCTTCACACCCTCGCCAACGTAGGTGAACGGGCCGACATACACGTCGTTGCCGATTTCAGCCGACTCAGCCACGAAGGCCAGTGGGTGAACGCCCGTCTTCTTGGGCAGCGATGCCGTATACATCTGCAACAGCTTGGCCACACACTCGTAAGCGTTCTTCACGCGGATGAGCGTAGCGCTGACGGGCTTTTCCAGCTCCAAGTCCTCGTTGATAAGCACGATGCTGGCCTTGGTCTCGTAAATGTATGGGGTGTATTTAGGATTGGAAAGGAAAGTGATAGCCCCTTCCGTGCTCTCTTCGATTTTCGCAAATGTGTTGACCGTGGCAAGCTCGTTGCCTTCCACACGACCGCCTATAAAGTCAGCGATTTGTTTGGCTGTAAATTCCATATAGTTACACTTAAATATACTAATAAGCGCTGCAAAGATACGAAATATTTCTCAAACTCGTTGATAACACAGGTAATATTTACGTATTTTTTTGGAAAGCAGCTGCACATTTAAGATTTCTGAAGCCTCGGCAATGTCCTTCACCGTGTCGTCCTTATACAGGATGCCAATGCTGTCGTCCTCCGGGTTATACATATCCTTGCCAATCTCGGTCAGCGTCAGCAGGTAGTCGGTGTCTTCCTCGGCAATGCCGAGCGACAGGGCGAGCTCGTGCCGTTTTGCCTGTATGTACTCTGCCTGCGGTGGCTCCTCCGTCACCTCCACCTTGAACAGCCGACGGTCGGTCATGTCGGTAGCCAGCGTCGACAGTATCTTGTCGTCACTGTGCTTCCACACCTTCAGTGCGCTCCAGATGTCGGAGTCGTCCAGCTCGGCATAGCATTGCAGGGCTTCCGTGTGGGTGGCAAACCACGAGGCATCGATGTCGTTCTGCAAGAAGTAGGCGAGGGCAGGGGATGCGAACACCTGTTGTCCCTGACGCACCAAGTGCTTGGCGCGTCGCAGCGTGTTGATGAGCACCTTTTCGTAGCCCACTGCCGTCTTGTGCAGATACACTTGCCAGTACATCAACCGTCTGGAGGTCAGGTAGTTCTCGATGGAGTAGATGCCCTTCGAGTCGACCACCAGCTTGTCATTCTTCACGTTCAGCATCTTGATGATGCGTGCCGACCCGATGTTGCCCTCCGTCACGCCCGTATAGAACGAGTCGCGCCGCAGGTAGTCCAGACGGTCCATGTCGAGCTGACTGCTGATGAGCTGGTGGAATATCTTGTTGGGGTATTCGTCCTTGAAGATGCTGATGGCCAAGTTGAGCCGCTCCTTCATGTCATGGTTGATTTGCTCCATCATGAGCAGCGAAATGTCCTCGTGCGATATGCCGTGAATCAGCGTGTTCTCCAAGACGTGGGAGAAGGGGCCGTGCCCGATGTCGTGCATCAGGATGGCAGCCTGCACCGCCTCGGCCTCCGAGTCGAAGATGTAGATGCCCTTCTCGCTAAGCGACTTGACGGCCTCCGACATCAGGTGCAGGGCACCCAGCGAGTGCTGGAAGCGCGTGTGGCGCGCGCCCGGGTAGACCACTGAGGCCAGCCCCAGCTGGTTGATGCGGTTCAGCCGCTGAAAAAAGGGATGCTGCACGATGTCATACAGCAATCCCCTCCTTATCTTGATAAACCCGAACACGGGGTCATTGATTATCTTATGCTCATTCATTTACTCGTTAAGTAACTGTTGGTAACTAAATCTGTCTATCTCTGTGCGCACCTTGCCCGCCTTGTCCACATAGACATGGAACGGGATGCCGCTAAAGTTGAACTTCTCCTGCAACAGGCCCCATTCGGCACGGGTGATAAAGATGTGCTCGCCACGGATGTTGTTCTCATCCATCCACTTGTTGCACTTGTCGGGTTCGTCATCGGTGACGTAGAGGAACCTGATGGACTTGTCCTTCAGCTGCTCCACCGCCTCACGCTCCCTCAGCATTCCAGCCCGGCAGGGACCGCACGACATCTCCCAGAAGTCAACGGAAAGGACGTTGCCCTTGTATGGCTCAACGATGCGCTGGAAGATGCTGTCACCCTTCGTCATGGGCTTGTCCTCGGCGGTCACCGCCTCGGTCTGTTTCACAAAGTCGCGATAGGCCAGCACCGCCTGACGTGCCAGTGCGGGATTGGTGATGTGCGGCATGACCGAAGCCATTGCCTCTGCCCGCTGGTCGTTGTCATTGTTGTAGAACCCCGGGGTGTTAAGCTCATAGAACACCGCCCTCAGCATACACACCTGTGACGTAAAGTCGCCCTTGTCCAGATGCAGTACATCGCAAACCTGCTGCAATGCCTGTTCATGTCCAATAAGGAAGCCGTGGGAAATGGGGCGCAAGGCTGTGAACTCAAGCCGGTTGAAGAAAATGTCGTTGGCAGTAATCATCAGCACGGGATTGTTGGTCAGATACTTCTCACGCGGAGCAAGGAAGTCAAAGTAGCTTCGGCAGAATGCCGTAAGGTCTTGCTTTGCCGATGCCTGAAAAAGCCCTGCCGATTCACAGAACCACTGATACGGGGATGCCACCTTCTCCAGATGCGATGCAAGGATATAGCTGCGGATGATGTCGGAAGCCTGTGGCGAGCAGTCCTTCAGCTCGGGCAGCCCCTCGTTCATCCTCATGACCATGCTGTCTATGCGGGCGAGCTGCTCGTTGCGCCATGCCATTAGCGAGTCGGCATTGCTGGTGGTGTATCGTGACTGCCGAGGAATGTACCGTTTGTCAATCTCGGGGGGCAGTCGGTTCACCTCGCCACTAAGCCCCGTTCCTCCCATCCGAACGGACTCTTCCCGAGACTTCTTGCCGGCATCCATCGTGATGTCGACGGTGTCGCCCGGGCACATATAGATGTCGCCGAAGGGATGGGCATAGACGTACATGGCGTAAGGCACGTGCAACGTCGTATGGATGGTGCCGTCGTCGCTGAACGTCAGGGGGCGCACCTTCTCCGTGTTGAGCACGTAGTTGCGCAGGTAAACCACTGGTGAGACGGCGTTGAGCCGCTGTGCCAGCTGCTTCAGCCTGTCCTTCCGTTCCCCCTCTGACGCATTCTTGGCATCGTCGGGCAATGTCAGCCTGACCCTCAGCACCACGTCGCCCCCACGCAGCAGCTGCCCATCGGTGGCGGTACTGGGGAAGTTAGCCAGCTGGGGCACTTCGGCTTTCTTCGCTTTCTTCTTGGCCTCCATGCCTGCGGGGCAGAGGAGCATGGCTAATAGTAGCGTAACCAGATACTTCATCGGTCGATTACAATTCATGGTGACAAAGGTAGGAAATATTTTCGGAACAACAAAGAAAAAAGAGGTAAACTTTTCAGCTTACCTCTTCTTGCGTTGTACACCCGCAGGGGCTCGAACCCTGGACACCCTGATTAAGAGTCAGGTGCTCTACCAACTGAGCTA
>CAMWKZ010000074.1 GCA_947174945.1 uncultured Prevotellaceae bacterium
TTGGTCCGAAAGCGGGTGCAAAGGTACGACTTTTTACCAATACTGCAAACTTTTTACCGACTTTTTTCATCTACATAATGAAAGTTTTCACTTTTTATGACAACATACAAAGCGTACACCTTATTATATTATACAACTATTTTGCTAATAGCGCATCGCGGCACTGCTCCATGAGCCATTTGGGTGTAGAGGTGGCTCCGCAGATGCCTACGGTATGGATGCCATTGAGCCAAGCGGGGTCAATCTCGTCAGGGCCTTCGATGAGGTGAGTGTTTGGATTGATGCGCAAGCACTCACCAAAGAGCACCTTACCATTGGAACTTTTGCGACCGCACACGAAAAGGATGAGGTCGTGGCGGGTAGCAAACTGTGAGATGTTGGGCATACGGTTGGCTACGGAGCGGCAGATGGTGTCGAAACTCTTGAAAGTGGCCGTAGGCGAGATATGCTCCTGAATATACTCGATGATACGGTGGAACTCGTCAAGTGACTTGGTAGTCTGCGAGTAAAGATAGATGTCGCGCGTGAAGTCAAGTTGCTTCACGTCGTCGAAATGCTCAATGACGATAGCACTGCCAACCGTCTGGCCTACCAGTCCCAGCACCTCGGCATGCCCCTTCTTGCCAAAGATGACAATCTGCCCCGGCCCTGCTTCGTACTGCCGTTTGATGCGCTTTTGCAACTGAAGCACCACAGGACAGGTAGCATCAATGATGTCGATATTATTCTGTCGGGCCAGTTCATAAGTTTCAGGAGGTTCTCCGTGGGCGCGCAGCAACACTTTCACATTGTGCAGCTGACGCAGTTCATCGTGGTTGATGGTAATAAGTCCCATCTGGCGCAACCTCTCGCACTCCATACCATTATGTACAATGTCGCCCAAACAATAAAGTTGGGTACCTTTGGCCAGTTCCTCTTCGGCTTTATGAATAGCAGTGGTCACTCCGAAGCAGAAGCCACTGCCATTGTCTATCTCAATCTGTAACATGTTTCAGTTGTGCAAAATAAGTGTCAAGCAATGTCTGTGCAGCCATGAAAGAAGTCTGCTGACCAGCCAGCACCGTGCGCTCAGCCTGTGCGAGTTGCTGCTGGATGGCAGGACTATTGTAGAAGCTGAGGTGCAAATGCTCGTTGATGCTTTCGTACATCCAGTATTTCGACTGCTCGTTGCGCCGATAATCAAAGTAGCCGCTCTTACGAACAAAGTCAATGTATTCGTAAATCATATCCCATACCTCCTTGACGCCATAGCCGTAAAAGCCACTATAGCACAACACGCGGGGCTGCCATCCACTCTCTGACTTAGGGAAGAAGTGGAGAGCGTTGCGGAAATTAGCAGCAGCCATGTGGCACTTGTCCACGTTCTCGCCATCACATTTATTGATGACAATGCCGTCGCTGATTTCCATGATGCCTCGCTTGATGCCCTGCAACTCGTCGCCCGTGCCTGCCAACTGAATAAGCAAGAAGAAGTCGACCATCGAATGACACGCCGTCTCACTCTGCCCTACCCCAACGGTCTCAACGAACACCTTATCAAAACCAGCAGCCTCGCAGAGGATGATAGTCTCACGCGTCTTGCGAGCCACACCGCCCAACGAACCAGCCGTAGGGCTGGGGCGAATGAAAGAGTCAGGATGAACAGAGAGTTTCTCCATGCGCGTCTTATCGCCCAAGATAGAACCTTTCGAGCGCTCCGATGAGGGGTCGATGGCCAATACAGCCAGACGGCCACCCTTCTCACGCAACACGTGCATACCAAACTCGTCGATACTGGTTGACTTGCCTGCACCGGGCACACCGCTGATACCTATGCGAATACTCCGACCGCTATAGGGCAGACACTTGTTAATAACCTCCTGTGCCTTCTGCTGATGGTCAGGATTGACACTCTCCACCAGCGTCACAGCCTGTGAAAGGATAGTGACATCACCCTTTAAGATACCCTCTACGAGTTCGCCCACCGAGAGTTCGCGACGGCGAAAACGGCCCCGCTTCAGATAGGGGTTGATAATGGCAGGCTGCTCCACCCCACTATTGACTTGCAATCCTGCATATTCGGAACTATTCTCTGGATGCTCCATCATCATTATATTAAGATATTATTTGGCGTTAATCGTTATTGTAACCTTGGGCTTCTTGGGGTCGTTAGTAATCATGAGGATGCGCGGACGGGTGCGCACCTTACGAATATCGTCGCGAAGCGCGGTAATCTTCAGCTTAGCCGTCTCGCCCGGCTTCAGGTTACGCTTGTCCAACGACACCTTCAGACCACCAGTAAACAACTGGAGCGATGTGATGTTCAGCTCCGAATAGCCCGTATTACTAATTTCTATCACGTCAGCCTTCTTAGCCTTCCCGTCAAAGGAGATGTCAACCAGTTCCTTTGACAACTGGATGTGAGGTGCCGTCTGATTGGATAGCGACACCCCTTCGAAAGAGGGCAACAATACTGCAGAGACCCCAATCTCATGGTCGCGGCTCACCTTATCGCCCGGTTCGCCAGCCAGATAAACGGAAGTCTGCGTCAAGCCGTAGTCGTGCAACTTTGCCGAGTTCAGTGTCACGGTGATTTTACCAGAACGGTTGGGGCTCAACCGCTCGGGCGACACAACAGCCGTCAGGTAAGGAGGCAGGTGCATCAGATTGGGATGATACACCTTAGAACCATTGTTATAGATGTAAAGCACCTGCTGCTGCACATCACCCCGATTGATGTCGTCGAACTCCAGTTCGGCCCTGTCCAGTCGCAAGTCGCCCATCTCCACAGGGTAAGAACCTGCAAAGTCCTGCACGTCGGTCAGCACGACACCCGTCATACGGATATATACTGGCTTCTTCGAACCATTGCTGATGATGGCAGCCTGCTTGTCAAAGTGACCCAGCTGGCGGGCATCATACGTCATGTGAATCACGAACTTATCGTTTATACCAATATCCCCCTTGGGGTATTCTACCGTTGTACAGCTGCAATCGGGAATGACCTCAGATATTTTCAGCTTGCGAAGGCTCTTGTTGCGAAACTCAAAAACGGCAGTGACAGGCTGCTGATAGCCCGTCTTACCTGCATCCACGGTGGTCTTTACACCCACGAGCTTCTGGGCGGCCACTGGCACTGCCGCCAATAGCAACAGTGAGAATATAGCTTGTTTCTTATTCATCATCGTTATTTAACAGTTATCGTCATCGACGGCGCCGTGGCCTTAAACTCTGGCGCATAGGCACAGCCAGCGGTGCAAGTGCCCGTCTCGTAACGGCCAGCACGGTCGATATAGTATTCCGTTTCTATCGTATATTTACCTTTAGCCAGCCCATAGTAGAAGTAATGAGTGGCTGCATCCTTAGGCGACACATAGGCCCCATTGTGAAAACCAGACAACTGTCGGACCGGCTCCATGCACGCGGCACGGCGGTCGACCACCTGCACAAAGTCGAGGTCGCGCGTGGTTTCGATGGTTATACGCACCTTCACACGGTCGCCGACGTTCAGGACGTTATCGGCTTGTGAGCCTCCCGTAGTCGAGCGAGCGGGTATGATTTCCCGCTTCACGCTGATGCCACTCTGTGAGTTGGCAATATCGGCAGTCTTCTGGAAGAACTGGGCATAGACGGCTCCCCACGAAGTACCCTCTGAGGTCTTAGTGGCCGTGAAGGTCTGCCCCGATGGCTTGCCGACAATCGCCTTTACATAACCAAGTCCAGCCGTAGCCTTGGGCATATCAATAGGCTGCCCGTCAACGGCCAGCGTAGTCAAAGCCTTGGGCGCGCTGAAGGTCTGCTGTTGACCATTCAGGAATGCGTAGATAGCGTTGACACTGTTGATAGGTGTGTCCCATGCCTGTGTGCGCTTCTCCTGCAACAGCCAACGGCGCATCTCGTCAACGGTTTGCACATCCTGCGGCGTTACGCGCTGGATGGCCTCAATGGCTGCCACCTCGGTGGGAATCTTATAGTCGTACCACGAATATGAGGCACGCGGCGTGTCGTAATAGCGTCCCATTTCCTCCGTATAAACGGAATACTCCTTCAAACTCCTCACATATTCGGCAGCCTTACGGGCATCGCCATGCTTGGCAAGAACGACCGCCGTCAGTGCCTTTTCGTAGAGCGTCTGGTTCTTTATGTCCTTTTTCAGCAGGGCAACCAGATAGGTGTTGGCTGCCTGCACGTTTGAAGGCAGCGAGCGACCGTCGACAGCACAGAGGTAGAGCCAGCGCAGTGCCGTGAACGAAGGGAATGTCACACGACGGCCCTTCCGCTCTTCCTTCTTCAGCTCAGCCACCAGCTGCACCATCTCCTTGCCCAGATAACCGAAAGCCTTAGCTTGCAACTGCTTGGTAGCAGGCTGTTCACCAGCCATACTGTTCAGGCGCACCAGCATCTCCTCCACTGCAACGGTGACGGAAGTGCTACCCTGCATACCCGAATACCATGAGAAAGAGCCATCGGCGTTTTGCAGTTTGCCCAGTTTCTCAAGGGTCTGGCTCAGGCGGTTGTGGATGCCGTTCTCATCGAAGAAGTCGGCCAGGCGTCGCTTCTGCTCCGTCTCGCGGTCGGCAGCAGCCACCCACGGTGTCTCGCCCAGCAGCAAGTCCTTCAGTTCTTGGTCTTTCTCCAGCTGCGACAGGAGGGTATTATCGGTTCGCTCCTGCTTCCACTGGGCAAACACCGTCTTCACCTGTTGGCTCTGCGCCAGCAGTGTCTTTGCCAGCAGATTGCTGTAATAAGAGGCAGCCAAGTCGATGGCACTATGGTCGGAAGGCTGTCCGACGGTGGGCAGCGACTGCACCATGAGCCATGCGGGGTTGTTTGTGTACTCCACGGTCAGCTTTTGCTGCGTGGTGCCTGCGGGGAATAGCTTGCCGAGGTCTATGGTCTTTACACCCGCTCCGTGCTGGGTGTATGGTACGGTCTTAGTGACATACTCACGGTCAGGCAGCACAGGCAAGTAGTGCTGCTCGCCATCGCTGAAGCCGTCGCCACTGGCCACGACCTTGCAGATAAGCAACGACTGCGGATAGTCGACCGACAGCGGATAGCTGACGAATGCGGTCTTACCAGCCTCCACACTAAACGGAACGCTCTGCTCCGCCACTACCGACTGGCTTTCCGGGTCGATGAGCAGCAAGCGGGCATCACCACTAACGGCCTTGTCAGACGTATTGAAGATGCGAACCGAAAGCTGCACCTCGTCGCCCTGACGCACAAAGCGCGGAATGCTGGGCTGCACCATCACGTCCTTCTGGGCAACGGCCTCGCCGTCGATATAGCCATAGTTCATGTCAACAGTATTGGCCACACCCATGAAACGCCATGTAGTCAGGCTCTCGGGCAGCGTAAAGCGCACGACGGCCTGCCCCTGCGCATCGGTAGCCAACGTGGGATAGAAGAACGCCGTCTCCGCCAAGTTCTCACGCACCTGCACCTGTTCCGCTCCGCTTCCATTGCCTTCTTCTGTCACGGGTTCCTCCTCCGCTTCCATAGCAACCATCTCGTCGCGAGCCGACTCAACCTTTTTCGCCATATCAAACTGCACGTTCATGGGGGCTGCCCCAGCCGTTGCCATAGCGCGCGACTTCATAAGGGCTCCTGTGCCACGGATGTAGAGCGTGTGTCCAGAGGGATAGACCGTACTGTCGAAACGGCTATATTCCAAGGGGCGAACCGACAGGAACTTATAAGCCTGTGCGGCATGAACACCCCAAGAGTACCACGACGGGAACAGCCAACCGGCAGAGGGTTGCGACGGATAGCTGGTAGGCTGGAACGACCAGTTATGTGCCTTGATGGCATCGAGGCTCTTGTCATAAAGCACGGCCAGCAGGCTGGCATCGGCTGGGGTGCCGTCCGGGTTATTGATTCTCAGCGTCCATTCCTCTTGCTGTCCCGGTGTCAGACGGTCGCGGAAGGTTTCCCACGTCATCTTCAGCTTCTTCTCGGGCATGGGGCGCACTATCTGTGCCTGATGCCGATAGGCCACGCCGTTCTTCACCCATGCGTAGGTCAACAGCAAGCCATTGCCGTAAGCCTCCTTGTAAGTGAACTTACGGTTGACGAGAGCGGCATCCTTATCCACTACCCCCTCCTCTATCAGCTTGTTGCCGGCAAAGATGCCATATACGATGTGCAGGGCCGGGTCAGACGAGCCTACCTGCAGCGTGACGGGGCCGCCGTCGTTGGGGAACTGGCTGTGCGACACATAGAACCAGTCGCAGGTCGGGGCGGCAGGCTTGGTATCGTCCAAGCTGAACACCACGAACCTGATGTCCACGGTGTCCTGTTCGCACACGGCCTCCAAGCGGTGCTCACCGCTCTTCAGCTGAGAGGCAAACTTGGCCTGCGGCGCATTGGCTGCGCACTGCTGCCAACCGCCACCGTCCACCCGATAGCTGACCGTGCCTGCGATTTCCTTGCCTGCTGCGTTGCGACGGCTGAACGTCACCTGAGGCAGCAAGTCCTTGCGCACCTGCTGGGGAATGTCGCACGTCAGTGCCGTGGGCTTGGTGCCCAGTGGCAGGCTCAGCGTACCCTGATGGGTCTCGCCAGCCACGTCGGTCACGTCGGCCTCCACCACAAAGTTGTAGAACATGGGGCCTCGCGCCACGCCCTCAGGCATCACCATTGGCATGGCAACGCTAAACGTACCGTCGTCAGCCGTGACCGCCTCGCCCTCGCCCACCACTTCGTGAGCCATGCCGCTGCCCACATAGCCATGCTGCCAGTAGCGCGAATAGGACAGCCACCAGAATGCGACCTTGCGGCGCACGGTGTATTTCACCTTTGCGCCCTGCACGGGCACACCGGCGTAGGTCACTGCCTTGCCCTGAGCGCGGACGGTATCGCCCTGCTGGTAAGGCTCTTGATAGTCGGCAAAGTCCACTTGGAACGTGGGGCGCTTGTACTCCTCCACCTGAATGCCCGCACTCTGGTTGTTGGCCCGAATGGTAAAGCGGCCATTCAGCAGCCCGATGGGCAGTATGAAGTCGGCGGCACACTTACCGTATCGGTCGGTCTTGACGGTCTGCTCGCTGACGAGTTTATAGTTGGCGTCGCGCAACTCGAACTTCACTTCCTTGTCGGCAACGGCTGCATTCTCCACCACCGACTGCTGTTTCCACACGATGGCAGCCACGTGAACCGTCTGCCCGGGGCGATAGATGCTGCGGTCGGTGAACAGGCTGGTGTGCTCCCGATATTCGCTCTCGTAGTAGTAATAGCGACCGTAGGCGTTGCTCTCAGGGCAGAACTTGTCCGTCGGCGTATAGGCATACACCATGTTAGGCTGCTTGTTCTTCTCATAGCGGTAGACGACCTCCCCCTTGGCGTTGGTCGTCAGGAGCGTTGGAGCCACCGTCTGTTGGCGCGAGCGACTGGTGCTAAGACGCACGGATGCCTTGCCGACAGGCTGCCCCGTGGTGGCATCGACCACGACATAACGCATCCGATTGTCGGGCAACGGCAGCGTCATGACGCGGATGCCCGATACAAAGTACAGCATCCGCAGCACCTCCGTCTGGGGTTGGGTGGCGAACTCGAGCAGGTAGACACCTGCGGGCAGCCCATCCAGCTGCAGCGAGTCCGTGAACAGGTCGTAGTCCTCATGGCCCGTAAAGGTCAGCTTCTGCTGCTTCTCCTTCAGCTCGGTCATGGTGGGCTTGATTTTGTTGTAGTCCTGAGCGGTCTGAGGGTCCAGACGGGTGTCACCCGCCAGCGTGGTGCGGTAGACGCGCATGGTCAGGCTCTGCAGGTGGCGCAGCTCGTTTAGCCTGACAGTCTGGGGCTTGTTCACCTCGGCCACATAGTGCTCAAGGGCGGGGGCATAGCTGGGTTGCGTCAGCAGGGCCCAGCTGTTGCGCAGGCTGTTGGCGCGCTGCCATGAGCCCCACCGGCGTAATGCCTCTTGCAGCCATGCGGCCTGCTCGGCGCGCGGGGCGTTGCTGTTCTCGAGCAGTTCGTAACGCTTAATGGCCAGTTCGCCTGCCTCGAGCAGGTCGCCATAGCGGGCGATGAGCGAGTCGACTGCCTGCAGGTTGTCAGCCGTGTACCCAGCCGTCAGGCAGGCAGCACGGCGGATGCCCGTCGGCGCATAGTAGGCAGTCAG
>CAMWKZ010000075.1 GCA_947174945.1 uncultured Prevotellaceae bacterium
AACAGTATCTGTTTAGGTGGGTAAACAGATACTAAAGCACCTCGAAAGAGATACTCGAGTAACCCGAAGGAGATACTGGAGGCTGAATCAGTCAAATAGCTGCTTCCAAATCCACAAAACTGTTACTGCACCAACCACACAAAATACGAAGTTGGTGAGGTATCCTTTACCAAACAGTTCTATATTTAGCAGGTGGCTGATGACAGTACCTGCATAGCTGCCTATGATACCTACGATAAGGTTCATGCAGCAACCTTTGCCCTCTCCGCTCATAATGCGGTTGGCTATATAGCCGATGAATATACCAGTGAGAATCGGCCAAGCCGTAAAATCTGCAATATGTCCTAACATAACTTACGTTGATTTACTTTTTTCCCAAATTGTTTTCCGATATGTATTTCTGTCGAATAGCTTTCGGGAGCTTCGATGCCACAAGGTGGTATGACTCCTGAATCCAGTCCTTAACCAGTGTGTCTTCCAGCTGCTCGTAATATACATCGCTCCAGTGCTTTTTGTTCCAATGATAGGCGGGAGTTACGGCAGAGTATAGCCCTCTTAGTTCCTCATTCCTGTCGGGTAACAACTTCAGTGCCACTCTTGGGGCACCATCTTTCATGTCATGCTGTCCACCGCCCAACCAAAGGCATACGAATATCTTTCCTTCCAGTCGGAAGGTAATGATGTCGTCACCAAACGGCTGGTCTTCAGTTACGCCAGTGAGTGACAAAGTGTATTCACGTATCTGTTCAATGTTCATACCCATTCAAAATTTTGCTTGCCGGCTCCAATCTCAAAATGGCACTTGGCAATGCCAATATCCATCCGGGTGAAACCAACTATCGAGAAGTGTCTTTTGGCAAGCACTTGTGCAGGCTTGCCCTCCTTTGCAGGAATATACTCAAATGAGAACTTTTGCTGATTCACTGATGTCGGTGCAAGTAGGGCTGCTTCCACACCATGCCTAAACCAGCTTGGGGTGAGGTTGTCGGCATTGCTTACCTGCTCTACGCTCTTTATCTTGTGCTCTACGCCCTGCGTCTCTCCATAGCCAATGGAGATATATGCCTTGATGACTTCCCCTTTCTCCAGCACGTAGGTTCCGGGCACCTTTGTATAGCTAAGCCCAACCCAGCAGGTGTTCAGCCCTAACGTCTGGGCCAACAGCACAATTTGTTCACCATAATAGCCAATGCGCTCGTCAAGGTCGTCTGCTTTGACACCAGCCATGACAATGTAGTTGGTGACATGACGGAACTTACCATATTTGGCCAGCTTCCCTTGGAATGCCTTGGGTTCGTTCTGAATGAGCTGTATGTGCAACATTCCTTTCTGGTTTAGCTCCGTTATCTTGTCAACCAGCACTTTAGCGGCGGCTTCTGCCAATGGCTGTTCCTTGTATGCCCTTACACTGTGGCGGGCTTTAATGGCTTCTTGTAATGTCATATTCTCTATAAGTTTTAGTTGTTAGACAAGGTCTTGACTAATTCTTCCAATCCGTTGAGGTCACGGGCATGAACCTGAAGGTCAAGCACGTTGCCGTTCTTGTCGACAAGTTTGTAGGTTGGGAAAGAATAAACCTGCAGATAGCGCTCAATGGCAGACTGCTGCTCTGCTGGCAGATTGAAGTGCGTCACATTGGGGCCTGTCACGTTGTATTCCTTAATGACGTTCTCCCATGAGTCCATTGGGCTTCTGTTGGCAAAATACACAAACTGCATATCGTACTTAGCCATGCGGGCGTACTCTTCCTCAGAGTGCGAAAGGGCATCCTTGCAAGGACCGCACCATGTGCCCCAGATGTCGATGAGGACAATCTTACCCTTGTATGGCTCAAGCAGTTTCTTCAGTATCTCTTCACCCTCAGTCATTCCGGCGACATCTTTGCCTGTGTTCAGGATAAGTTTGTCAAACTCGCGGTTCTCAAGGGCAATGTAATGGTTGTTTCTCTTCTCAATACTTTCGGACACCGTAGGATTGTTTATCCATGCTTTGAGCGAATCCATCACCTGCTGAGACATTGACTTGCGGTCGTGGTCAAGTTGTTGATATGCAAGCCTTGCCACCCATGCGCTTTTGAGCATCTGGTCTGCTCCGAGGGAGTCAAGTTGTTGCATCTGATGCTTTATGCCAATGCAGAAGGTGCCTTGCTGGAAATGAGAAGAATTAACGATGGCTTCCACCTGTTTGATTTCTTTGGCATATTTTGTGTTATACTCGTTTGCAATGCGTTGCTTTTCTTCCATGTCCGACACGGCATTGATGGCTTGGTTTGCTTCTTCCATCATTTTCTTCCAGACCTTGAGTACCTCCAACTCTTCCTGATTGGCTGCAAGCTCTTCAATATAGTCTATTGTATTGAAAGACCTGTTGATGACATCGTTAATATAATCTGACATGAAATGGCTAAAATCGCGATGAAGCGTATAAGGCTTCTCCCTCTTTGTCCAGAAGTTATCGTAGGCATATTTGCGGGCATTATCCGTTAAGCAGTGGTCTGTTGCATTAAAACGTGCCTGACCAAACGCTTGTGCCTGTTGCCAGGTAGTGTTGCCCTTATGGTATAGGTTGAAACGTGTGGAGAGCATCGGGTGCTGACGGCAAAGCTCGTCAATGTAAGCGTGCTGGGTCTTGATGAGGCTGTCGGTCGAAGCAATGTACTTGTCGAAGTCTGCACCTCTTTCCATCCTGATGCTCTTCCACTGAAGTGGGTACTTGAATAGTTCGTTCTGTAGTCTGGCATCATCGCCCATGAACAGACGACGACCCTCCTTGAAGTCGTAGAGCAGGAAATAGGTCTTGCCGGGTTCGAACATGGTGCGCAGGCAACAACGTGACCAGTCGCAGAAGAACTCTGAACTATTGATGAGTGGTATCTTGATGGTGAAGCGTCCGAGCGAATCCATCTCGGCATAATATTCTGTTTGCTCATCCAAAAACAAGTCGTTCACAGCAAAATTGAAAAACTTTTCACCTCTGTGGTGTGCAGGCATATCCTTTTTCCAGCCTACAATGGTAACAGTGTCCATCTTGTAGTTGGTATCGACAAAGTCGGTGCGCGTGTCCTTCATGGGATAGTCAGGCAGGAAACGACCTGTAATCATCGAATAGAGAGCCTTCTTGCCATCAATCGAGATGGTGCGCTTGCCTTTCTTGTTTTTGCCCACAAGCACGTTGATGTTCTTTCCGTTATGGGTCAGCGTGATTTTTGCCTCTCCTGTCTTATGGTTGACATCGGCCTGCATATCCCATACCTTACAGTCGTAGATGGCATAGTTGTCAAGGAAGGCAATGTCCCAGTTGCCTGTCTGTTCGTTTCTCCAGTAGGAGGGGAACAACATCTTGTGGCGTTCCTCCACGGGCCTGATGCCTTTCACTTGATATGCTCTTTCGTTATCGCCCTCGATGAAGTCAAACACCTTGGTGTCGCGTGGCAGTGGCTTGAAGTGAAACACCATGTCGAGTTTGCCGTCGGCTTCTGTCTGACGGTACTTGTCGAACTCAATGCCATCGGCAGAAACTACGGGGTATCTCTCGCCATTGGCAAGCAGATAAGTATTCTTTGTAAACAGGAACAGGTATTGAGGATAGTCGGAACGTAGCCGAAGGGTCACGAATACATTTGTCTCGGTGTCTTTCAGTTCCACCTTTGTCACGTCAATGGCTGTATAGAAAAATCCGTCGCCATATTCTGTTCCAAACTCTGTTGTGGGATTGTTCCACACGGTAGTCTTCTGTGCTCCAATGGATATGAAACAAAGCAATGCGCCCAGTGTCGCAATAAGAAATCTTTTCATTTATATTTTATAGTTTTAGCTTTAATTGTTCTTAGAATGTCGGAAGTGCTGGGTTGTTTATTTCTCTCACTGCCATGCACTCCATTTCGATGAGCCATCCGGGACGGCACACAGAAGCAAGTACAATGACGTATGGCGTGTGGGGGAAGCGTTCTGCAAATATCTTGCTGACAACCCCATAGTCGGCAATGTCACGAAGATATATCGATATTTGTCCTATATCAGCTGTAGTACAGTCGGCCTCGGCCAGCAACACCTTCACGTTCTCTATCATGCGTGCTGTCTGCTTGACAATATCCTTGGGGTACATTACCTGTCCCTCGTTATTGATACTGGCGGTGCCTGAGATAAACACATGACGGCGGTCGGCATAGTCCACGTATGTGCCGCGCTCAAAACTCACCCCATAGTCGCTGGTACGGTTCAGATGGGTGGGAGCATAGAGATAGTGTATCTGTTCGGGACGTATGCCGGCAATGGCGTATGTGTCCATCTGTGACAAGACGTTAGGGTCGGACTGCCGACCGCCAATGCCTGTGCTGGCTATAAAGTGCGTCTGGGTGGTAAGCCCCTGAGTGAAGAACACTTGGTTGCGTGCTCTCACCACTCCGCCATAGTTGAGGTCTATGCCGTTCACGAAGAACCATGTCCTGATGCAGTTGTCCTTGAGTGTGCAGCCTTCCTTTTCCAACTGTGTTATATATTCATTGAACAACAGGCGGGTCTGCTGTTCGCTATTGGCAGCCAGATTGTGGGCGCTGCCTCCCCAAAGCTGCTTCCAGCAGCCATGCTTTACGGCATAAAGTCCGCTGTCGCTGCTGCGCTCAGTCTGTACACCCGTCATCAGATAGACCCATAGGGCAATCTTCGTACCGTCGAGTGGCGGCTGCTCTATTACCGACATGGCGCACTCTTCTGTTTCCGTGGCATAGATGTCATCAGCCTGATTAGAGGCATCACTCAGATAATAGCGTTTGAATACGGTCTCAAATCCTTTCAAGGCATCGGCTCTTAGTTGTCCGAAAGCTCCTATAATGGCTTCAAGTTGCTGCCGATAGGGTAGGGCTGTGTCAGTCACGTGAATCATCACGTGAGCCTCGCTCACCTCCGTATCGTTGCAGAAGGTGAATATCTCAGCCTCTGTGTTGTCGTATGTCTTTGTTTGATAGTTGTTCATTCTTCAAAAAAATATAGCCAGAAAGAATTAGGCAATAGTGTCCAGAGCTGTCCGCCCCGTCCATTACGAACCATAGCCGTGGCGCGCTCAAAATCCTTCTGTATTTCTTGACTTATATGATATTTCTCCAATATCTCAGGTTTCTTAGTGGCTATAAGCATTAATGCTTCCTGATAGTAGCGAGGTATTGGCTCGCCATGAGCATACAGATGGTTTGCTGCCATTTTGAAGGAGACATAAAAGTAATTGACGTCTTTTCGGGCAAGCAGTCCGCATAGCAAGAGATGAGCATATTTGGGATTGTCAGGATAACGGTCAGCCATCTCAGCCATAGTAACAAGGATGTTTCTTCCATAAAACTGCTCTCCTTTTGCTTCAAACACTGGCTCTGAATTTTTGATAGCCTCTAACTGTGGCTTTTTCTCTTCAACCCATCCTTTCATAAGAGTGGAATGGCTCAATACGTCCATATACTTCTTTGCCAAGATGTAGTTCTTGGTCTCAAGATTGGTTTCTGCCAATCGTCGTAGTGCATTGAAACTCGTCCCGAAATTCGACTGTAGCTGTTGTTGAAAGGTCTGGTGAATCACTTCGTTGGGCATATTCAGCGAGCGAAACAGCAAAGCGTTGTAGTCGTAGCACAAAGGCTCGTCGTAATCTGCAAACCAGAAATCGTCGGGACTGGTAATCCCGTAGAGAAACATTTCATCTGCCAACCTTCCTTTTTCCAACAGTGCCAGCACGGCGTAACGGCGTACCATCTTATCGCTCTGGGCCATCTCTGGTGTGGCTATGTCGAGCAGTGCGTCCCACTGTCTTGACTCAGCCAAGTGTTCCAGATGAAAATAATATTGATAGGAACGACAACTTTGGTCTTTAAATGCAAGGTTATATACCGATAGGCACATGAGAGCCACAGAAGCCACACCTATAATGATAGGATGTCCGAGAAATGAAGGCGTCGAAAGACGGCGGTGCCAGAATATCGTGATAACATATACCATTAAAGCCAGAGCTGCTGAACCGATGCACCACATGAGGGTGCCAGTGAGGGATATATCCCAAAACTGTTGTTTCACCATCAGGGTCACGGGCAACAGGGCTATCCATAGGAAGTGCGTCGGATGGGATAGCAATCGCACTATCACTACAGCCCCACAGAGAAACACAAACACGGCCAAGCCTGCTTGTATGGCTGCTCCTATGGCTGGATAATAAAAGAACTGCAACAGAAAGGCTCCGAAATATATCAGCAAGTCATTCGGAAACTGCGCTGCCAATGCCGTAAGGTCGGGCAAGGTAGAGAAATAGCTGTACTTTTCATACCACATCAAAGCGTGATAGAAGTTAAAATACCATGTACACCACAGGCATACAAATATACACACGGCATAAAAGATAACAGCAAGTGTCGTAGATATCTTAAATTTGCTCATCATTGTATCACTTTATCCTTACATCTGAATAG
The DNA here is from genome assembly GCA_947174945.1 of uncultured Prevotellaceae bacterium. Classification (GTDB taxonomy): domain Bacteria; phylum Bacteroidota; class Bacteroidia; order Bacteroidales; family Bacteroidaceae; genus Prevotella. The sequence goes on from CAMWKZ010000075.1 coordinate 6,440, forward strand.
TTCGACCGTTTCTTCGGGCATCTCCACCCTTCCGTCGACAAACTCTGGTATATTATACGATTTCAGTCTCCATGTATTGTGCTGGGGATTTTTCTGCGGCAACAGGAAAGGCTTTCCAACTTTCCCGTCCTTGTCGAAATAAGCCATAAACACCCTTGTGTACCTGCCATCAAGTCTGCGGCTTGCAAACATAATCCACCTACCGTTGCTTGACCATGAATGATAGCTCTCTGTGTTGTCGGGAGAGTTTAGTGCCGATACATCAACAGGCTCGCCCGATAACAGGTCTATCATTTTCAGGTCGGCTTCAGGATGCCAGATGGGGAACGTTCCATAATCGGCAAGCGTATAGAGCAGATAATGTCCGTCAGGCGAGATACGTGGGAAAGAGGCACTGCCGCCTTGTGTCATTGCATTGTACACGGTGTCTATTTTTTCTCCGAACTTACATTCCTTGCTATCGAATGCTACACGCAAGATGTGATAGTGTACGTCCTTGCGCTCGTCAGGCAGCTCCTTGCTTGCTGCGGCACAGTAGTAGAGCCACTTGCCATCGGGCGACCATGCAGGGAATGTCTCCATAGTTTCTTCCGTAAGAAACCGTGGGTCAGTTATAACACGCTCTTCCTTTGTGTCGTACACTATCAGGTCGGAACTATTGTCATACACCTCTAACGGCTGGTGTCCCTGTCCGAATAATACCTGTCGCGTAACATTCGAGGCAAAGGCTATATACCTGCCGTCAGGATGCCATGCAGGATATACTGCACCCTTCATGGGCCCCATCTTTTCTGGATTAACCTTTTTTGTTTTGCCTTGTTCTAAGAATATTGTGCCTCCATTCTCACCACGGGCATGAAACATCATTCGTTTGGACGAATAACGGTCAAAATGGTGGCAGTTGATACAGGCGCTGCGGGTGCTCTTGTTTGATACCAGCTCTATTTCTTGGAATGAACTTAGTTCCCGCTCATAAATTCCTATTTGCCGCCATGCCTCATATCCAGGTTCAATAAGACGGTAGGCTATCCATGCTTCAATCTTATCCCCCGACACATGGATGTCGAAAGGCTTATACTTGATACCGTCAGGATGCTGGTCGTTCCATGCTGACACCTCTATGCTTATTTTCTTTCCTGCAGCCGCAGCAGTCATGTCGTGCCATTCGTCCTCTGGAATGTCAACAATGCCGTCACGCCCAGTTACGCTCATCATTTCTTCGCCATCAAGCGTAAACCGTGCCTGTATGTCATCCACACCGTCAATCATGAAATTCAGCGGTGCTATATTGACGGGTACAGTCACACCGATATAATCGGGAAATATCTTTGGATATACATCGGTGCTCTCTGCCGCTTCCTTTATTCGCGAACAACCTGCTATTATCGTTAGAAACAATAAAGACACTGCTCCTGCAGCACCAATCCTTAAAATCTTCATTGCCCAATGATGGCGTATAT
>CAMWKZ010000076.1 GCA_947174945.1 uncultured Prevotellaceae bacterium
GGGGCTGTCAGCGTCAACTGAGCCACCATGCCGTCGGCAGCGTTCACCACCTGTCCCTCGGCCTCAACGACGGCCTTGCCGTTCTTAATGCTAATGGTGCGCACATAGAGGCTCCAGTCGTCAATGTGCGCCTTTTGGGTCAGCACCAGCTTGACGGGGCGATACAAGCCTGCGCCGGGGTACCAGCGCGAACTCTCCTTTACGTTCTGCAAGTGTACGCTGATGTCCAGCCGCCCCTTCGACAGATAAGGCGTGGCATCCACACGGAAAGCATTATAGCCGTAGGCCCAGTAGCCGGCTTCGCGCCCGTTAATGCTGACGCGGGGCTCGGCCATCGCTCCGTCGAACACGAGTTCGGCAGCCTCGTAGCCTTGCGGAACATCCACCTGCGTGCGATACCAGCCCTCGCCTATCCAAGGCAAGGCACCGCTGCGGCCCGATTTCTCCGTGGCCTCCGTCTCGCCGTTCTGCGTGATGGCCACCCGTTGCAAGTCCCACTTCTTATCGAAAGGGCCGGCAATAGCCCAGTCATGAGGTATCTGAACCGAAGTCCACGTCTGGTTGTCGCGTGAGAACTCCCACGTCTTTAGGTTGATTTCCTTGCGCGTCTGAGCCGTTGCCAGCTGGCCCACCACGAGCATCAATAGCATTAGTTTCGTCTTCATGAATTGCATAAAGTTAGTAATAATGAGGGCAAAGATACGAATAAATAAACAAAATGCCAAATTTAACGGACGTATTTTCAAGCTCCGCCGCAGACTTAGGGGCATAGAAAATCCCCGCAGAACCTAATCTGCGGGGATTTCCATATTAATCTGTCGGTTGATTACTTAGTAACGTCAACGAACATAGCTACACGGTTGAAGTCGTTCTCAGCAGAGAGCTTGTCAGTTGCACCCAGACCCTCAATAGTGATGCGGTCGGCAGCAATCTTGTACTTCTTAACCAGAGCGGTCTTAACAGCCTCGGCACGAGCCTCAGAGAGCTTCTGATTCAGCTCCTTGCTACCCTCGGGAGAAGCGTAGCCCTGAACCTTTACCTTAGCGTCCTTGTGGTTCTTCATATACTTGGCAACCATCTCGATGCTGGCGTACTGAGCAGCGTCGATAGTGCTCTTGCCCTGACGGAAAATCACGTGTGGCTGCAGAACGTTCTCAGTCTTCTCAACAACAGCAGCTGTGGTAGGACGAGCCTCGCAAGCAGCGAGCTTCTTCTGCAACTCAGCGATAGTGCGAGCGCTTGCAGCAATCTTGCCATCCTTAGCGTTGTTGTCAGCGCGGAGCTCGTTAATCTTAGCGTTCAGACCATCAATCTCGGCCTGGTCGCGAAGCTGAGCAGCAGCGAAGTTGTGAGTACCGTTGCTATTGCCGAACTTGTAGTTCACACCCAGATTCAGCTGGAAGTTAGACTTAGCAAGGTTGTACTTGAAATTGCTGCCATAGTTACCAGCACCAAAGCTCTGCAGACCATAGTTCAGAGAAGGCTCAAGGTAAAGCTGCCAAGCCTTAGCAGCACCCATGTTCAGAGCGAAATCTACAGCAACCTTAGAGGTAATGCCGTTAGCCTTAGAAGCACCACCAAAATCATGAGCCCAACCGAAACCGCCAAGAGCGATTACCTCGAAGCCACGGGGCTCACCTTTGTAACCAGCGAAGAGGTTAGACAGGTTGAAAGTACCCAGCAAGTTAACATTCATAGCATCGATAACAGTCTTACCATTGGGATAGCAAGCGCCATTCTGATAATAATAAGCGTTACCCTCAGCTGCCAGACCAAATACTGTGGTCAGGTTCTTGCCTAAACGAACACCTACGTTAGGAGCAACATCACTAACCCAAGCGTGACCAAGAGTTGGAGTAGCTACACCAGCGTTGATACCGAGATACCAGTTGTCACCAGCCTTGTTAGAGGTGATTGCGGTGTTCTGTGCATTTACAGAAGCTGCCATCATGCCGGCAGCGAGCATCAAAAATACCTTTTTCATCTTTTACTAATTATTTAAAGTACTACCTAAAATATGTGTGTATTCACTAAACATTCTCTTTGAGTTTGGGTGCAAAGTAACGAAAAATCTCTTAATGCTCCAAAGGTTTTCACGAAAATCTGCCTAAAAGGGCGATTTTTTTATCCTTTTGGGGCAAATTAACGGAAAATATCACTAACTTTGTACCGATTACATGATGAATGTACAACAACAAACACTAATAAAAACAAACTCTTATGAACAAACGAATCCTTATCTTTGTTGTTGCTGTCATCGCCACTACGTGCGTCATGGCGCAACATCGTGCGCAGAACCCGATGAGGCAGACAGATGCCTCTTTTTTCAAGACGAAAGAGGCGCTGCAAATAGGTGAACAGATTCTGCTCTACCAGCGTGTGACGGGAGGATGGCCCAAAAACATCAACATGGCCAAGCCCCTGACGGATGCAGAAAAGGCGCAGGTGCTGGAAGACAAGCAGCGCCGCAACGACTCCACCACCGACAACAATGCCACATCCATGCAGATGGCTTATTTGGCCCGTCTATATGAGGCAACGAAAGACCCTCGCTTCCGCAATGCCTTCCAACAGGCAGTAGAATATCTACTTAGCGGACAGTATGAGAATGGTGGGTGGCCGCAGTTCTGGCCTGAGATGCGCGACTACCAGATACACATTACTTTTAATGATGATGCAATGGTAAACACCATGAACCTGTTAAACCTCATAGCCCAATCAGAGGCTCCCTATAGCGCAGAGCTGACAACGCCCGAGCTGCGCCAGCGCGCCATTAAGGCTTTTAACAAAGGCGTGGAGTGCATCCTCAAAACCCAAATTCGCAAGAATGGCAAGCTGACCGTTTGGTGTCAGCAACACGACCGCGACACTTACGCGCCAGCTCCTGCCCGTGCCTACGAGCTACCCTCTTATTGCTCGCAAGAGAGTGTCAACATTGTCAAGTTACTAATGTCGCTGCCCAAACCCGACAAGAGAGTAAAAGCAGCCATCCATGCCGCTATACAGTGGTTTGATAAGTACAAATTGACAGGGCTTCGCGTTGAGCGCACGGGCCACTGGAACAGCCCAGACCGTAACACTCAACTGGTAAGCGACCCGAATGCCGACCCTCTCTGGGCTCGCTACTATGACTTGGAGCATTGCGAACCTTACGTCTGCGACCGTGATGGCATTCCCCGTCGCCGTTTGGAGGACATCGGCCCTGAGCGTCGAAACGGTTACAGCTGGTATAATAGTCATGCAGCCTCGCTCTACCCGCTTTATGAACAATGGGCTAACCAATACGACCCAAAGCACAAGGTCAAAATCAGTTTAGAGACAAAGGGAGCCAATGAGAACGGCACCATTCAGTTGTTTAGCCAGCCTAAGCCCGACATCAAGGCTTTTGACGCAGTGGTGAAGCCCGGCCAAAGCATTCAGGCAGCCATTGAGAAAGCTCCTGCTCACCCTAACTCACCTTATAAGATTCTTATCAAGAAGGGTACTTACAACGAGAAGGTTATCATCGACCGCCCCAACATCGTACTGGTGGGCGAACAGCGCGACAGTACCATTATCGTACTGGCCGAGTTATCAAAAAAGCAAACCATCAAGGAATACAAGGGGCAACCCGTTGGCAATGGTGTGATTGTCTTGCAGGACAATGCCGACGATTGCGTCATTAGCGGGCTGACTATATATAATAATTATGGTACAACCATAGAGCCTGGCAATACAGCTCACCAGATGAGCATCTTCGGACGTGCCACTCGTACCATTATTATTAACTGCAATGTGTGGGCCGATGGCAATGATGCCCTATCACTCTGGGCCAAGGAGGGCAATGGTATGTATTACCACTCCGACCTCTATCTGCGTTGCTGGGGTGTCGACTTCCTGTGTCCCCGTGGCTGGTGCTACGCCACCCGTTGCCGTTTCGAGGGCGATGGCCATGCTCTTATCTGGCACGACGGACGTGGCGACCGCTCAAAGAAGTTAGTCATCACCAACTCTACTTTCGATGCCAAAACTCCTACGCAACTCGGACGCTACCACCACGATTCCCAGTTCTTCATCATCAACTGCAAGATGACAAAGAACATCATGAACAATAACATTGGCTATGCCTATAGTGACAAAGTGCTTGACCCGTGTCCTTGGGGACAGCGTGTCTACTACTATGGTTGCACCCGTGAGGGGGGCGACAGTGGTTGGCTACAGGACAATCTGGAAGAGTCAGAAGAAAAGCCAGAGTTCCATGCAATCACGGCACTCTGGACTTTCAATGGAAAATGGAACCCGGAACAGCGCATCCGGGACCTTTGGAATGTGTTAGCCTACTAAGGTGATTATCTTACCACCCTCTTCAATAGCCTGCATATTGAGGGGAATCAGGTTATGATGGCGCTCGGGAAGTGTTTTCCTGAGCGCTTTTTCTACACCGTCGGTGCTCACCACGGGAGCCACCTTCAGCAGTCCGCCCAATACAATCATATTAAAAACCTTACCGTTCTTCAGTTCGGCAGCCTTATCCATTGCATCAATGCGATAAACGGTAATGTCCTTGCGCGTCGGCGGATTCAGAATGCCATAGCTGTCGTATATCAATATGCCACCAGACTTCAGCTTTGGCTCAAACTTCTCTAACGAAGGTTGGTTAAGCACGATGGCAATATCAAACTTACTCAAAATAGGCGACGAAATCTTCTCGTCACTCACAATGACCGTCACGTTGGCCGTACCGCCACGCTGCTCCGGGCCATAGGCCGGCATCCACGTCACCTCTTTATCATCCATCAGTCCCGAGTAAGCCAGAATTTTACCCATTGAGAGTACACCCTGCCCACCGAAACCTGATATAATTATCTCTTTCTTCATGTCTTACCTTTTTTACTTTTCCTGCCTTTACAAATTCGTTGTATCTTTCAGGTCTCCTTTCGGATAATAGTTGAACATGTGTTCCTGCATCCAAGCATTAGCATCCTTTGGCGACATCTTCCAACCGCTATTACAGGTTGAAACGATTTCCACCAAGCTACTGCCCTTACCAGCCATCGAAGCCTCGAAAGCCTTGCGAATAGATTTCTTAGCTGAACGAATGGCTGCCACGGTTTCAACACTCTGACGAGTTACATAGCACGTGCCTTCCAACGTGGCAGCAATCTCGGTGACGTGCAAGGGATAACCATGCAGGTCAGCTTGTCTGCCATAGGGGCACGTCGACGTCTTCATGCCGAGCAGTGTCGTGGGAGCCATCTGTCCACCCGTCATGCCATAGATAGCATTGTTGATGAAGATAATGGTGATATTCTCGCCACGATTCAGTGCATGAATGGTTTCACACGTTCCAATGCAAGCTAAGTCGCCGTCACCCTGATAGGTGAACACCAGACGGTCTGGCCACAGGCGTTTGACAGCCGTAGCCACAGCAGGCGCACGACCGTGGGCAGCCTCCTGCCAGTCAATATCCAGATAATTATAGGCAAACACGGCACAGCCTACAGGGCTAACACCAATGGTCTTATCCTCCATGCCCATCTCCTCGATGACCTCGGCCACGAGCTTATGCACCACGCCATGCGAACACCCCGGACAATAGTGCATGTGGTTGTCGTTCATCAACGACGGTTTTTGGTATACCAGATTCTCTGGTGATATGATATTGTTCTCCATCTCTTACATCATCTTCTTTAACGCATCTACAATCTCTTCTGGCTCTGGTACGATACCACCCAGTCGGCCAAAGTGCTCAACGGGCAGCGCACCATTAATAGCTAAGCGCACGTCCTGAACCATCTGACCTGCATTAATCTCTACGACCAACACACCCTTTTTCCCTTTTGCCATGTCGGCAATAGCGTTTGAGGGGAACGGCCACAACGTGATAGGACGAAACAGCCCTACCCTAATGCCCTCCTCGCGAGCCATCTCAATAGCTTTCTGTGTCAGTCGGGCAGCAGAGCCAAAGGCTATGACAAGGTATTCTGCATCGTCACAATACAGTGTATCGTAACGCACCTCTTTCTCTTGTATCTCTTTGTATTTCTCCTGCAAATGCAAGTTACGAGCCTCCATCACCTCAGGCTTCAGTTCCAGCGAGGTAATAATGTTAGGCTTGCGGTCTTTCGTGCGACCAATAGTAGCCCAGGGACACTCCTTGCGAATCTCCTCCTCCGTGCGACGAGGCTTATACGGAGGCAGCACGATTTTCTCCATCATCTGGCCGATAACGCCATCAGCCAGAATCATAGCTGGATTGCGATACTTAAAAGCCAGTTCAAAAGCCAAGTCAACAAAATCGGCCATCTCCTGCACCGAGTTAGGAGCCAGCACTATGACGTTATAGTCACCATTGCCACCGCCACGTGTTGCCTGAAAGTAGTCGCCCTGCGAAGGCTGGATAGTTCCCAGACCGGGGCCACCACGTTGCACATTGACAAACACGCCCGGCAGTTCGGCACCTGCCATATAGGTGATGCCCTCCTGCATCAGTGCAATGCCAGGGCTTGACGACGAGGTAAGCACACGCTTACCCGCAGCTGCCCCACCATAAATCATATTAATAGAAGCCACCTCGCTCTCCGCCTGCAAGACCACCATACCCGTCGTCTCCCACGGCTTCAGCTCAGCCAGCGTCTCAATCACCTCACTCTGCGGTGTAATCGGATAACCAAAATATCCATCAGCACCACAGCGGATGGCAGCGTGGGCTATCGCCTCGTTGCCTTTCATCAGTGTTATCTCTTGCTCTGCCATGACTTTTACTCCTCCACTTTTTTACGATACACCGTGATACACCCGTCAGGACATACCACAGCACACGATGTACAACCTGTACACTTATCCATCTGCGTAGGCTCCACATAGGGATAGCCACGCATATTGACGCGATTGGCCAGTGTGATGACACCCTGCGGACAAGCATTCACGCAGAGTACACATCCCTTGCAACGGTCGGTATTCACCACAATAGCCCCTTTCAGTTTTGCCATATCTGTTTAGTCTAATGCCTTAATTCTAAATTTCTTTTCACTAAAAACCTTTTGTTTATACAACAAAATGCGCACAAAAGTACGAATTATTGAGCGAAACGCCAAAGAAAATCCGTTTTTTCTTTCTTTATCACAGATTATCTACTATTACTCGTAATTCTTCATATAATTCTTTTAATAATATCTAATAACCTCAAATCACTCTCCTCATAATAATCCAATAAAATTTGAAGTCATACGTCTTCAAAGCATCGAACAAGTCTGCTTCAACGATTTGGGGTACAAAGATTCTGTTTAATTCTTCTAAGCATTTATGATGTAAAGTTTTCTACGAGTTTTGCCATACACCCTAATTTTTTCTACGTTCCAAAGTTTCATTCATAATATTCTTTATCTTAATCCTTACCACCATAGTATATGATTGCCTGTCTCATTTAATTTCGATTCCGATAATTTTATTTGCCGCAGAAAAGCATAATAATCTGTTTCTGACGTAAAGTGATATATTTCTTCAATATAGCCATTAGTAGTATTCACACTATTTTGATTAATTACTACATAACCTATAATATCTTCGTTGTTTCCATCATAATTTTTAGAAATAATATAACGTGAGTTCGACCTAAGAATTATGCAATAAGCCTGCTTTTGTCAATGATTTCAATGTTCATAGACGGT
>CAMWKZ010000077.1 GCA_947174945.1 uncultured Prevotellaceae bacterium
GTATGTTCAGTGGTTGTTCTTCCCTTACTAGTCTTGACTTGAGTAGTTTCAATACGTCCAATGTGACGGTGATGAGAGATATGTTCAAAGATTGTAGCAGCCTTGTAAGTCTTGACTTGAGTAGTTTCAATACGTCCAATGTGACGGATATGTGTCTTATGTTTTGGGGCTGTAGTGGTTTGACGTGCCTTGATTTGAGTAGTTTCAATATATTCAACGTAATGATGATGAGTTATATGTTCTATGATTGTAAAGGTTTGGCCACTATTTATGTGGGTGAAGGATGGAATATTGATGCTATTACCAATTGTTTTGGAATGTTCACGGGTTGTTCCAACCTCGTTGGTGGTAAGGGTACAGCCTATAGTATCAATCATGATGACTATACCTATGCTCGTATTGACCAAGGTCCTGATAGTGAGGCTCCAGGCTATTTCACTCTCGGAACAACTTTTGACGGCCGTGTATTGACTGTTCGTAGTTCTAATTCTATTAATCGGGCATTAGTACAGGTGGGCGGCTTTGAACAGGTTGACAAGACTATTACGGCTATTGTCTGGAAGGCCGACGTGCCTTACTCTGGCGAGGCAGCCTTCAGCAACCCCAACCTGCTGTTCTATGCCAACGATGCCACGAAGGGGCAGGCTATCAACAACCTGATATACAACGGCGTGGCAGAGAGCATCACACTGACGGACGAGGGCGAGGGTAACATTGACTTCTACTGCCCGCAGTCCTTCACGGCACGGAGCATTACCTACAAGCGTAGCTTCCAGCAGCAGACCGAGATAGGTGTGAGCCGTGGCTGGGAGACCATCGCCCTGCCGTTCACGGTGCAGCGCATCGGTCGTGTGCGCAGCGACGGAGAGGGGCAAGACCGCATCACTCCGTTTGGCAGCAGTGAGGGCGACCGCCATTTCTGGCTGCGCCGCCTGACGGCTAACGGTCTGCAGAGTGTGCAGACCATTGAGGCCAACACGCCGTACATCATCGCCATGCCCAACTCAGAGGAATATGCTGCCGAGTATAACTTGGCTGGTGACATTGTCTTCACGGCAGAGAATGCCACGGTGGCAGTCACTGAGCCAGTGAGCGACCGCTCGGCAGACTATGAACTGACTGCCAGCTTCGAGCGCATGGCAGCCCAAGACAGTATCTATGTGCTGAACGTAGGCGACGCCCGCTATGGCTACCCTGAGGGCAGCATCTTCGAGGCCGGCTACCGTGACTTGCAGCCGTTCCGTGCCTATACGCGCCACATCAACAGCGGGCGTTCCGCCCCGCCATACTTCGTCCTTGGCGATTTGGGTGGCAACAGCACCACGGGTATCAATTCAATAGGTGACGATATCTTTGCAACCGATGTCTGGTACGACATACAGGGTCGTAAGTTGCAGGGCAGGCCAACTCAGAAGGGCATATATATTCATAATGGTAGGAAAGTAATTGTAAAATAAAGGAATGATAATCAGAGTATATAGCAAACAACTACAGAGCAGGGGAGTGGCTCTTATGGGCTTCCTGCTCCTGCTCAGCATGAGCGTATCGGCTCAGACATGGGAGCAGGTGCGCGACAGTGAGGAATACATCTATGGTGAAGGGTGGGGCAGTAGTGTTGCCGAGGCAGAACGGCAGGCACTGGCCAACCTGATTAGTAAGATAGCTACCAATGTGACAGGGGCGGCGCAGCAGACCCTGCGGACACAGAGCAACAACGGCAAGCTGGACGAGGAGTCGCAGTTCTCGCAGACGGTGAACACCTACTCGCAGGCCACGCTGACCAACACGCAGCAGCGAGTGCTGAAGAACGAGCCCGATGCCTATGTGGTGAGGTGGCTCAAGAAGTCGGAGATTGAGAAGATATTTGAGTCGCGCAAGCGCAAGGCCATTGACATGGTGGAGACGGCCATCAGGGCTGAGAAGAAAGGTAAGGTAGACGACGTGCTGCGCAACTACTATTGGGCTCTGACGCTGTTGAAGTCGCTGCAATATCCTAATGAGGTGACTTATACTGACGAGGATGGCAAGGAGCACGTGCTGACCAACTGGTGTAAGGAGAAGATTGACGACACGTTCTATGAACTGAAGACGTGCTACGACAGTCGCGATGGTAATGACATCCGGCTGGCCATTACCTATAAGGGTAAGCCCGTCAACAGTGTTGACTATAAGTTCTGGGATGGTCAGACGTGGAGTGCCGTCTATAGTGCCAAGGACGGCTGGGGTGTGCTGGAGCTGGCTCCGGGCTACGAAGGCTCGCAGGTGCAGCTAAAGTATGAATACGAGTATGCTGGCGAGGCCAAGATTGACCAAGAAGTGGAGATGGTGCTTAACGCGGTGAAGGGTACGCCCATGCCTAAGTCGTACACCAACGTCATGCTGGACACCAAGGAGAAACCGAAGGAGAAGAAGGCCCGTATGCAGATGATGCAGGGGCCGTCGTTCACGACCAATAGTGCTGCCGTGCTGGCTCCTCCCAAGTCGCTCGACAAGGATGCGTCGGTCTATAAGACAGCCATTGAGAGCTTTGTCAAGGCCGTCAAGCAGAAGGACTATGAGTCGGTGCGCCCTTTGTTTACCGCTGTGGGGTGGAATATGTTTGTGAAACTGATGCAATACGGAAAGGCCAAGGTGCTCGACTCGTCAGACATCCGTTTTCTGGAGGATAACGGTAGCGTGCTCGAGCGCGGTCTGAAGATGTCGTTCTCGTTTGGCTCGGGCGGTCGTGCCACGTTTGTCGAGGACGTGGTGCTGGCTTTCAACGAGGAGCATAAAATTACGAACATAGCTTTCGGACTGGGCAAGACGGCTGAAGACGATATTCTGAATAAGGGCGTGTGGGATGAGAAGTCGCGCTTTGCCATCATGAACTTTCTAGAGAACTATAAGACGGCATACGCGCTGAAGCGACTGGACTACATCCGCTCCATCTTCGACGACGATGCTGTTATCATTACGGGTTCGGTGGTCAGCAAGGCCAACCAGCTTGCGAATGTTGAGAACCAGTCGCAGCTCAGTCAGGAAGGTAACAAGATTATTCGTCAGAACCGTCAGACGAAGGACGAGTATCTGAAGAACCTGAAGCGATGCTTCGAGCGCAACGAGTTTGTTAACATCCGATTCTCTAATAACGATGTTATCAAGATGGGCGAGGGTGGCGAATCGTATGCCATACAGATACAGCAGGACTACTATTCCTCTACTTATGGCGACAAGGGCTATCTGATGCTGATGGTCGACATCAACGAACCGACGAAGCCGCTTATCAAGCTAAGAACGTGGCAACCCGAGAAAGACCCCAATTTCGGAATCTATGGCCCGGGAGATTTCTAAGAAGATAATTATTAACTAAATAAAAACAATAAGAATTATGAAAGCAATTAAATCTTTAGCCGTAATGGCTATGCTCTCGTTATCAACGGGTATGATGGCGCAGAATGTTATGCAGGAGAAGGTGAAGCAAAACAAGGCTGCGCTGAAGGCGAAGGCTTCGAAGGCCGCCAAGGCAGAAGCGAAGCGCATGAAGAAAGAGGGATGGACGGTATCGCCCGGCGGACTGCCTCTGGAGAAACAGGTCGACCGCCTGTATATGTTCTTAGAGGACTATGACGATGATATGAAACCGCTCTATATCGACGGTGAGGGTCGTGGTACTGCCGAAAACTATGCCGCTGCCCACATTCAGGCTACCGAGCTGGCTCGCATGAATCTGGCTGGTAAGATTAACTCGGAGACCACTGGCATTGTGGATAACCTCGTAGCTAACAAGATGCTGGCTGATGACCAGGCTGCATCTATCACGACGACGATGCTGGAAAGTAAGTCTATCTTCTCGCAGAAACTGGGTCGCCTGCAGACTCCGCTGGTAGTAACCCGTGAGCTGAAGAACAAGAACAAGGAAGTGCTGGTGCATGTGGTGGCCAAGGCTTCGTCTATTCAGGAGATTGCCAAGGAAGCCGTCCGTGCTGAACTGGAAAAGGACGGTAAGGAGCTGAGCGAAGGGCTGAAGGCTTATTTTAATAAGGACTAAGCAGGACTGATGGGAAAGGCTTGGAGATATTTTGCGGTGACGGTGCTTTCCTTCTGTGTCGTTGGAATCTACGTCATGGCGGCTTTCAATCTGAAAGTCTTCAATCCCATTGCTGAAATCCTCGAGGACTACTCGTTTACCGACTTCTACTACAAGTTGCAGGATGGAGCCGGTAAGCGAGACACCAGCCGTATCGTGACCATTGTCGACATGACGGAACTGACCAGTCGGCGCGATTTGGCCGACCTGCTGGTGGAAATCGATGCGCTCCATCCGAAGGCGATGGGTGTTGATGTGGTGTTCGAGGGTTACAAGGAAGACGTGCTGGGCGATACGATGATTGCCGTGGCTGCCCGCTCGGTGCATAACGCGGTATTCTCCTACAGGATTATCGATAACATGGACGGTGCGACGGTGCACTCATTCTTCATGCCCAACGACTCCATTATGGAGGGCTTCACTAATATGCCCCGCCAACTATATGGCGGTATGAAGCGCAGTATGAGCATCGGTCGTAAGGTGGGTGGCAAGGTGCAGCCCTCGTTTATCAGGCAGGTGGTTGACGTTTATGCTGGTCAGGAAGTGGTACCGCTTGCCGAAAAGAATTTGAACATTAACTTCTCGCCGAAGTATTTCCGTGTTGTAGCCTACGATTCCGTTGCAGCCTATCGCGACCTGATAGAAGACCACTTGGTGTTGGTTGGTGCTATGAAGGAAGAAGGCGATATGCACTATACCCCACAGGGTAAGATTGCCGGTGTCGAGTTGTTGGCCTATGCTGGTGAGACGATGCTTCGCCAAACGGAGATTAAGACTGCCCCCACGTGGCTGACGGCGCTGCTCTCATTTTGTATCGTGTGGCTCTCGGTCATCCTGTTGTCATGGTACAAGCAGTTCACCAGTCGTAAGAAGACATTGCTGAACGTGTTGCTTTATACCTCGCTGGTACGTGGTATGATTATTGCCTGCTGGCTGTCGCTGATAGTGTGGGTGACGTTCATCCTCTTCAGCCGCTACAACTACAGCATCAGTTTGGTCTTTGGCCTGTCGGCTATCGCTTTCATCTATGTGGGCGAGAGCTTGTATGATACGATTAAGGATATGGTTTTGTTTAAAAAGAAAAAGTCATGAAACATCAGAAGATATTAGCTTTGTGGCTGTTGTTGTTCATCTCTCTGGTCGCAATGGCCAAGAAAGAGACGGCCACGTATGTCGTTTCCAAGGTGAGCGGTCGCGTTGAGATGGTTACTCAAAAAGGAAAGCATCAGTTGGAAAAGGGCGATGTGCTGACAGCCGATGCCGTGTTGGACGTGTCGTTCAGCGGTTCGCTTACCCTGTTGGCAGAGGACGGCGATAAGCAGTACGTCATCAATGCTCCGGGCAAGGCCAAGCTGGAGTCTTTCTTGGCTGACAAGCGCAACACGGTGCTGTCGATGTCTAAGGATTATGTCAAGTCGGTAGTGGCCCAGTTGCGTCGCGACAAGACGGTGAAGGCTTACAAGTGTAGCGACCCTGCCACTGTTACCCGTGAACTGCTTGTCAAGGATTCGCTCGTGGTTGCAAAGGCTGATTCTACCCAATGTTGTCACTAAAACCCTATTAGAATTATGAAAAGGATTATAATCATATTCCAACTGCTGATGCTGGTGCTGCCCCTGTCGGCGCAGACACAGAAGAAGGATTTCCGCAAGGACTTTGAGAATTTTAAGAATAAGGCCCGTAAGGAGTACACCGATTTCCGCAAGCAGGCACTTAAAGAATACACCAAGTTTGTCCGCGAGGCATGGGAGGAGTTCGGGGCTGAGCCGCCCGTTCCCGTTCCAGAGGACGAGAAGGTGGAGCCGATGTTCGCACCTGGCTATCAGGAGGAGACCGCCTCGTTCTTCACCAAGCTGCTCGGTATAGACAAGAAAGACCCTCAGAAGGAGGCTGACAAGAAAGCCAAGAAAGAAGCAAGGAAGCGCGAGCGCACCAATGCCACGCTGACGGTTACCGAGGTTGTTGCCGCTCCGAAGCCCGCCCCCAAGCAGCCACAGCCTCTGTCTGAGGTAGTGCAGCATCCTGAGGAGGCCAACAGCTACATGACTTTCGATGTCTTTGGCACACAGTGCCGTGTGCGCATTGGCGACAACTGCCGCATCCGACTGACGGGACTGACGGGTAACGAAGTGGCTGATATTATAGAAAATGAGTTCGTCAAGCCTCAGTTCGACAATATGCTCTACGACTGCCTGCAGGAACGCAAGGAGCACAATTTTTCTGACTGGGCCTACTACCAGATGTTGCTCGCGCTGACCAACAAGTTCTATGGTGAGCATACCAACGAGGCGACGATGGTGCTTGGATTCCTCTATTCACAGTCGGGATATAAGATGAGGTATGCCCATGACGATAGCAAGCTCTATATGCTCGTGGCCACTCAGTCTCATCTGTTTGACAAGGCGTTCTTCAATGTCGACGGTGAGTGGCTCTATCTGCTTGACAATATCAAGAAGGGTGAAACGCTGGAAATCTGCAAGGCAAAATTCCCAAAGGAAAGCCCATTGTCGTTGCAGCAGGCAACCCATCAGAAGTTTGCACAGAACCCGCTAAAGGAGCGCACCATCACATCGCTGAAGAACCCCGACTTCAGCTTTACCATCAAAC
>CAMWKZ010000078.1 GCA_947174945.1 uncultured Prevotellaceae bacterium
CTCCTACGGCAACCCTCTACCTCCAGTTGGGTGCCAATTTCGTAGTGGGTCCGCTGTTCAATCCCGAAATAGCTCCTGTTTGCAACCGTCGTCTCGTTCCCTATTGCCCAGGCTGTATGACCGTTAGCGAAATCGGTAAGGCTCAAGAGTTGGGTTGTGACCTGACGAAGGTATTCCCTGGTGACGTGGTAGGCCCGAACATGGTGAAGGGTCTGAAGGCTCCTATGCCTTGGTCGAAGATTATGGTGACTGGTGGCGTGGCTCCCGAAGAGGAGAACCTCAAGAGCTGGTTCAAGGCTGGTGTCTATTGCGTAGGCATGGGCTCTAAGCTCTTCCCCAGTGATAAGGTGAAGGCTGGCGACTGGCAGTATGTAACCGACAAGTGCAAGGAGGCACTCGGTTATGTGGCTAAGGCTCGCGCTTAAGTCGCTGCTTGTACTCACAATCGTTTCTGCTTGTTCACTCTCTGGCGAAGAACGCCAGTGGGTGGATAAGCAGAATTATCTTTCGTACACATTTCATTATCGCAACTTAGATTCTGTTGATTACTATTGTTGGTGTTCCAACTCAGCAGAATGGGACAGCGCTCTGGATTATAATGCTGGCGAAGCTGAAGGGAAAAATAATCAAGCCTTTGTTCTTATCGCCAAGATGGATTACGATGCTGCGGAAAACATTTTGAAGTTAATACCAGAAGAAACCAATAACCAAATAGAAATACTGGTCAGCAATGTTCAGATGATGCGTCTCTGTCAGCGACGTTCCAGCAACCGCGAGTTTTACGAGTATCGCGAAAAAGCTGTGAATGCACTGAAGCGCATCAATGAGGAGCGAGACCAGTTAAATGAACATCAGCGCCGCAGACTGCTTTATGCCGAATCGGAGATGGCTATTGTCACCTCTACCTATTATTATTACGTGGGATTGGAGCGTCAGTCTGTTGAAGCACTTCAGCAACTCAACCTTGATGAACTGCGCCACGATACAGCCCAGTATCTGAATTACCTTTATAATGTTGGGGCTGGGGGCATTCTGACGAAAGGTAGCCCCGAAGACATCTATGCCGAGGAGATGGACTATCTGAATCGTTGCCTCTCCATCGCTCGGCGTCATCATTATACCTATTTCGAGGCGCAGGCCAAGGAGGCATTGGCAGAACATACGGGCGACTTACGTTTGGCCGAGGATGCACTGCGCTTGTTCCAACTATATGGCGATGTCTATCAAACTGCTGGTGCCTACCGCACTATCGCATCTTGTTATCATGCAATGGGCGATGACTATCGGGCACTTGACTATCTGCACCAGGCTTTAGCCGATACCGTTATCTATCAAGCTCCCGACTTGGTAGCCAGCATCCGCGAACAACTTAGTGTAGCCTATTCCGCTATTAATGACAAACCTAATAGCGACTATAATCGTAATATCTATATAGACCTACAGGAGCAGACCCGACAAGACCGTGAGCTGGAAGCCCGCGCTGGCATTCTTGACCATGCCGTTAGCCAGCTGAACCTTATGATTTTGGCAGTCATCGGAGCTATTGTGCTGTTACTTTTCTTTTTGTGGCTTTTTAACTATCTGAACCGCAAGCAGAAAGAAGACCATGAGTTGGACGACTTGCTGGAACAAAAGAACGAAGAAGTAGCCGAGGCCCATCTGCGTGTCGAGCGCAATGAGCGCCGTCATCTGGAACAGCGTGCCAAAGTGTCACTGGCCATGAGCATTCTGCCGCTAATTGACCGTATTCTGCATGAGGTGAGGTATTTGGATAATTCGGAAAGCCCGATTAATCAGGAGCAAATAGAATATATCCGCGAGCTGACCGACCAGATTAATGCTCAGAACGACTTGTTAACCCAGTGGATTCAGTTACGTCAAGGCGAGTTGAACCTACACATTGAGAGCTTTGCCGTGCAGCAGCTTTTTGACCTTGTAGCGCGTAGCAAGACCAGTTTTGCCATGAAGGGCATTACTCTTGATGTGGAGCCTACGACGGTCACTGTCAAGGCTGACCGTGTGCTGACGCTCTTCATGCTCAATACGCTGGCCGACAATGCCCGTAAGTTCACCCCAAAGGGAGGCCACGTCAACATATCGGCTCAAGAAGCAGACGACTATGTGGAAGTTTCCGTCAGTGATACGGGGTGTGGCATGAGCAGCGAGCAGCTGACCCACGTCTTTGACCGCAAGACCATTACGGATAAGTCGGCAGCCTCGCATGGCTTCGGGCTACTCAACTGCCGAGGCATCATAGAGAAATACCGTAAGCTGAGCCAGTTGTTTAGCGTATGTCTGTTGCAGGCTGAGAGCCAGCAGGGTAGGGGTTCGCGCTTTTATTTCCGACTGCCTAAGGGGAAACTTGTCATGCTAATGGGGCTGATAGGACTTGTAAGTACGCTGAATGCTCAAAGTCTGAAGTTCAAGGTTCAGGATTCTGAGTTCAATATGGACCGTGCCCATATCTTTGCCGATTCTGCTTATTTCTCAAACATTAACGGCACCTATGCTCGCACGTTGCAGTTTGCCGACTCGTGCCGCCATTATCTTAATACCCACTATCGGCAGCATTACCCCAATGGGCGGCTATTGATGACGCGCGACGGCGATGTGTCGGCCATGCCCGCCGAAATTCAGTGGTATCACGATTCCGTACCGACTAACTACCAGCTTGTGCTTGACATTCGCAATGAGAGCGCCGTGGCTGCGCTGGCCCTTCATGAGTGGCAGCTATACGCATATAATAATAAGGTATATACGCAACTGTTTAAGGAGATGAGTGCCGATAACACGCTGGCCGACTATTGCCGTACTATGCAGCAGTCGCAGACCAACAAGCGTATTGCTGTTATCGTGCTGCTGGTGCTGTTGGTGCTGATAATGCCCGCCTACTATATGCTCTATTATCGCCACCGACTTTATGAACGCTCCCGCCGTGAACGGTTGCAGCAGACCAATATTGAGATGGCCGAGGATGAACTGCGCCGGGCCGAACTGGAGAACTCTAACCTGCACGTGGCCAATGCCGTGCTTGACAACTGCCTGTCTACGCTGAAGCATGAGACGATGTACTATCCCAGCCGCATTCGGCAGTTGCTTGATACTGGCGATATCCATTCGCTACGTGAGGTAGCCGCCTACTACCGCGACTTGTATGGCATTCTGATTCGTCAGGCTACCGACCAGACAGAGCGCATCCACCTGCACATCCGACCGTTAACATTCTATGGCCAGACGGTGCTGGGCGACGAGCATCTGCTGCGCTATCTCTTTGAACTGCTGAGGGGTGACGTGCGAGCAGAGCTGAAGGACGATAAATATATTGCCTATATAATAACCCCAAATTCTCCGCTTTCCGCTCTCAATTCCCTTCTGGCCCGTCAGATAGTGCGCGACCACGGGGAAGCCACCAACCGTCGAGGATGCGGTATCACAGCGGAAGACAACCAGATAACAGTCATATTACCCAGATACAATGGAACAGTTTAAACTTATTATCGTCGAGGACGTGCCCCTCGAACTGAAAGGCACGGAAGGCATCATCCGCAACGAGATTCCCGAGGCTGAGGTCATCGGGACGGCTGATAGCGAGGCTGCTTTCTGGCGGCTCATCAAACAGCAGCAACCTGACCTCGTACTGCTCGACCTCGGACTGGGCGGTTCTACAACCGTTGGCGTGGAAATCTGTCGCCAGACTAAAGAGGCTTATCCGAAAGTGAAGGTACTTATCTTCACGGGCGAGATACTGAACGAGAAACTATGGGTCGACGTGCTCGATGCTGGTGCCGACGGTATTATCCTGAAGAGTGGCGAACTGCTTACCCGTCGTGATGTGCTTGCCGTCATGGAGGGCAAGCAACTGGTGTTCAACGAACCCATCCTTGAAAAGATTGTCGAGCGGTTCAAACACGCCGTTTCCTCGCAACTGGCGCGGCAGGAGGCTCTTATCAATTACGAGATTGACGAGTACGACGAGCGTTTCCTGCGTCATTTAGCCTTAGGCTACACCAAGGAGCAGATTACGGGTCTGCGTGGTATGCCCTTCGGCGTGAAGAGTTTGGAGAAGCGGCAGAACGAACTCGTCAAGAAACTCTTTCCGGGCGGTGAGAGCGTAAATGCCACACGCCTTGTGGTACGTGCCTTGGAGCTGCACATCCTTGACATCGACAATCTGGAACCTGACATGGGCTGACGACGTGAGAAAGTATCTGCCTTCCATCGCCCTTGCACTGGCTGTCGGCCAGCTGCTGCTCTTGCTTGTATCGTGGCTGCTATCGGCAGCCTTCCCTGCCAGTGGCATCCGCTCGCTGCTCTCCAGCGAGGGGTTGCGTTGGTTCATGGGGCGCTTTGCCCACCTGATGGCTACCCCCATGCTCGTCTGGCTGCTGCTGGGGGCTATGGCTTTTGGTTGCCTATGGCGCAGTGGACTGCTGCTGCGCCCATCCAACTATCGTGAGCGTCGGGCACTCATGCTGTCACTCTTGCTGCTGGCCCTCATCGTGGTCATCATGCTGCTGCTCACCGTCGTCCCTCATGCCGTACTGCTCAGTGCCGTTGGTGGCCTGTGGCCCTCGCCCTTCTCGTCCAGTCTGGTGCCAGTCCTTGCCTTTTGTGCTACTTTCGTTTCCGCCTTTTACGGACTGGTGTCTGGTCGCTTCGCCGGCATTGCCGATGTCTACGAGTCGTTGCTTCAGGGCATCCGCCAAGGAGCACCGCTCATGCTCTTCTACCTGCTTCTGATGCAAATCTATGAATCGCTGAAGTTCGTACTTCCCTAAAATCCCTTGTTTTTAACGCGATTTTGCCTTCATTCAGCCTTTAGTATCTCCTTTGGGTTGCTCCAGTATCTCTTTCGAGGTGCTTTAGTATCTGTTTACCCCCATAAACAGATACTGTTTAATGTCGAAAGAGATACTGGAGCAACCCAAAAGAGATACTCGAGAGGAAAGTACCACACTATAGAGGGAATTTTATGGTCTTATACGGTCTAAATGTTATTGGGTTTTGATAACGTTAGCCGATGTCTGTTTAAATTGTGGCATAGCTTCTCCTATATTGGCATTGATGTAAGTTGGGTCGCAGACGATATAGTGTTTGCCATTTATTTGTAAATAATCGCCATAGACTTCTTCCGTATCAAAACATACGGCTGTTGCCAAATGCCCGGGATAGTGTAGCAAGACAACATCCAGCCCCAGCAACTCACGCACCAATATTGAATACAGGATAGCTCTGTCCTCACAGTCTGAATAGGGGTAAAACAATGTCTCATCTCCAAACAATGGTCTGTCTACTCCAAATTGGTCTTCATCTGTTGCATATTCGAATGCCGTTTGGACGAAATGCAGCAAAACGTTGGCAGCTTCTGATTTACGCTTGCCAGCTATAGTCTGCTTCAAAGCAGGATATAGCTGACTTTTTACCTGTTCGCTCAATGAAGCATTAGCGTAAATATCCCAGTAACTGCTTATTGGATAGTCATTATAGAACTCTATCAGATTCTTGTTTGTCGCAACATCTGCAACTAAGTCCTTGTCGTGCTTGGATTGCAGTTGACGCGAATTTGCCATGCTGAAAGGTAATGCAGGTGGCTCGGGAATACGCAGTGAGAAATATTGTTCCTTTGGAAACTCACGATTAAACAGATTAAGCGTTGCATCCATCTTTAACGATGAATCAATGAGGTAATAATGGATGCCTCCTATGTCCATGTATGTGTATTGATAGATGGTGTCTTTTGATGGTAACAGCAATACAAGTTTATTACCAACTTTTGCAATACGCACTTTATAGCCCGACTGCGTGAGGATATACATCTGCATCAGTCTGGCCTCGTTAAGTTGGTTGGAAGGGAAGAATGTGGTTGTCATCTTTTCGACAAAACGTACATATCCCCAGTCGCACAGACGTAGCTTGTCGCGGTAATCCAGACATTGTGATATAATGGGTAGGTATGCGTCTGACGAGAGAATCCGCCAACCATCAGCAACCTTGTTTTCGTCAATGCCTGACAATGTGAAACGATGACGATTCTCAAGTGGAATCCTGCATTTCTGTCCATAATACGCAAATGCGAATGTGGGTTTAGTTGGCACAGTTGGCTCTGGTAATGGTTCAACAGGCTGTGGTGGCTTGACAGGTTCAGGAGCAGGTTTTACATCGTCGAACGGAATGGGGTCATTCGACGGTTCTGTATCAGGATTCTTTATGATTGGCGCAGGTGGCTCTGGTGAATCAGGTATCGGTTTGGCAGGTTCCGATTTATATTCGGGCCACGCCTGACGCATATATTCCGCAAACTCCGCATTTATGCGGTTGCGATATTCATTAAATTCGCGGGCTTTCTTGGTCTTGTATTGTTGGAATTTGGATTGTACACGCTTTTTGTAATCATTGTATGTTTGAGCCTGCGCCTGATAACTATTATAGAATATGCTTGCAATAGTAATTACAGAGATGCAAAT
>CAMWKZ010000079.1 GCA_947174945.1 uncultured Prevotellaceae bacterium
ATTTTACTTTTGGTGGGGGCATCAGATATGGAATTTCTACTATCTTTTATAACGCTGGTTTATTGGGAAAGGCCAGCAAAAATTTGATGTCACGAAAAATGTATGGTAATTACGAAAGCAAATTTACTTATGCTTTTGACAGCGATGGCTATCCCAATTATATTGAGATAGACTTGTATTATAATGGTGAGAAACAGAAGTCTCGTCAATTCTTCTTAGCCTACAAATAAAATTGATGAGGTATTTTTAGTACGAGTCGTTCCTTCCAAGAGAGGGAACGACTCGTACTTGATTTAGCGTGAATTTCATGAAATTTGCACGGCATAAACTATATTCTTCCTTTCGAGTATCTCCTTTGGGTTACTGGAGCACCTCGAAGGAGATACTGTAGGTAAATACTTCTGTAATAGATGCCTTTCGGAAGCTCTGTAACCCTCTATTTTGTCCGTCAGATTTAGAAAAGTGTTAAACGCGTTTTACACATTTGCCTGCAATGTGTTATTTCCGTTTTACACCTTGGGATGAAAAGTGTTATCCCTCTTTGGGCTATTGGATTCTTGTATTGACCTTCTATTGCGCAGCCTTTTCGAACTGTTGCATGAGCCATTGCTTTTGTTCGGCGATGGTCATGTGCGAGTTGTCCAGCAGGATGGCGTCGTCGGCTTGGCGCAGGGGCGATACGGCACGGTGGGAATCGATGTAGTCGCGCTCTTGTACGTTCTTTAGGATGTCTTGGTAGTTGGCTTCCATGCCTTTCTGCTTCAGCTCGTCGTAGCGGCGCTGGGCGCGCACCTCGGCAGAGGCTGTGACGAAGATTTTGAGTTCGGCATGGGGAAAGACTACGGTGCCGATGTCGCGACCGTCCATGACGACACCTCCGCCACGACCCATTTCCTGTTGCAGGGCAACCATAGCTTCGCGGACGAAGCCGAGGGTGGCGATGGGGCTGACGTGCGACGATACCTCCATCGTGCGGATGTCGCGCTCTACCAGCTCACCGTTCAGATAGGTGTCTGGACGGCCAGCCTCGGGGTTGAACTTAAAAGAGATGTTGATGTCAGACAGGCGGTTGCGCAGAGCTTCCTCGTTGATGCCGTCGGCTGTGAACAGTCCGTTGCGCAGGGCATAGAGGGTGACACAGCGGTACATGGCACCCGTGTCTACATAGACATAGCCCACCTCACGAGCCAGGTCTTTGGCCATCGTGCTCTTGCCGCACGAGGAATGGCCGTCAATAGCAATGGTTATTTTCTTCATAGTGTGTATGTTGCGTTAATGAGTAGTGACGATGCTGACACGTGGTAGCGGGCGTATGCCAGTTGCAGATTAAAGCGTTGCAGTTGCAGGCCGCCGCCGAAGGACAGTCCTGCGCCGTGGCTGCTCTCGCCTTCGTTGTCGATGAGTTTCATTTCGCTGGCGCGTCGGAAGTTGTAGCCCGCCGCTATATAGACGGTCTCGCCCAGCAGCAGGTCGGCTCCGATGGCCAGATGCTTGCCCAGCGATTCGTCCCAGCGGTTAAGTCGCGACAGGGTGGCGTGCAGTCGCAGCGGTGAGCCGATGAGCCGCTTGCTAATGCCCACTTGCAGGTCAAGGGGCAGTCGCTCAAACTCATCATCGTATGCACTGACCTGTCCGCCTAAGTTCTTGGCTACGGCTGACAGCGACCATCCGTTGTCGGCATGGACGTAATTCAGTCCGAGGTCAACGGCCACGGCTGCCGAACTGTAGCTGCCGATGGTAGAGGAGATGAAGCGAGCCGTGATGCCACCGCTGACGGTGTTGGATAGCATATAGGCAAACGTGCCAGCCAGTGCAATGTCCTTGGCCGAGAACGTGCCGAGCTGCTGGTTATCTGCCGTGGTCTGTTTCATAGTGCCGTAGTCCATGTACTGGGCGCTGACACCCCACGTGCCTCGTTCCTTGACAGCCTGTATGTAGGCCGCCGACGCGGTGGTGGCTCCCTCCATATGGGTCATCAGGTTGAGGTTGATGCTGCGCGAGCTTACCCCGTTGATAAGTGCTGGATTGTGGAAGATGAGCGACGCATCGTCGTCGGTCAGCGTGATGTTGTCGCCCCCCAGTGCAGCCGCATGGGCACTGACGGGCAACCGCAGGAAG
This sequence comes from uncultured Prevotellaceae bacterium, assembly GCA_947174945.1. Classification (GTDB taxonomy): domain Bacteria; phylum Bacteroidota; class Bacteroidia; order Bacteroidales; family Bacteroidaceae; genus Prevotella. The sequence continues at coordinate 2,119 of CAMWKZ010000079.1, forward strand.
CTGTACACCTCCTGACTCTCCTGAGCGCGTAGGTCATGAACCCACAGGCTTGCCAACAGCGTTATAAGCAACGTTCTCATCATGATAATCAACGGCAAAGATAGCAAAAAATTATGAATTATAAAGTATAAATTATGAATTATTGCTATCTTTGCAGTCGCAATGGAACAAAAGAAGACCCAGAAGGCTGACATTGAGCAGAGGCGCACCACGGGATTTCTCATGGGGCTTTGCTTCGTACTGGCGTTGTTCTATGTGGCTATGGAATGGAACTCGGCTGAGGCCGACGACGGTATAGAGCCGATGGACCTGAGCGACCTGATGCACGAGAACGAGCTGGTGCCGATGTCGAATGAGGAGACCACGGCGCAAATGAAGGAGCGCCAGCAGGTGGAGAAAGCTGAGCAGCTGCGCGTGGTGGACGACGACGTGGAGCTGCAGGAACCCGACGAACAGCTGGAGGGCGAGGGCGACGACGATAAAACACTGCTGCCCGACCAGCAGCAGGACGACGAAAAGGCGCTGGCCGCATTGGAGGTTGACCCCAACAACCCGCTGAACTTCCACATAGTGGAGGACTTGCCGCAATATCCCGGTGGAGCCGTTGAGCTGATGAAGTGGCTCACCAAGACACTGCAATATCCTGAGAAGGCGCGCAAGCAACGTAAGCAGGGCAAGGTGGTGGCTGTGTTCTACGTCGAGAAGAGTGGCGACGTGACGGGCATCAGCATTACCCAGTCGCTGTCGCCTGAATGTGACGGCGAGGCATTGCGCGTACTGCGCCTGATGCCCCAGTGGAAGCCTGGCATTCAGAACGGCAAGCCCTGTCGCACCAAGGTGTGCATTCCTATTGTATTTAAACTGTAAATCGTAAATTGTATGTTGACATCGAATGAAATTATGCAGATGGTGAACCATTGTTTCGACCACCTGTCCTACGACCGCCAGCCGGCCTCGCTCTACGAACCTATCCAGTATGTGCTGTCGCTGGGCGGCAAGCGGATGCGCCCTGTGCTGATGCTCATGGGCTACAACCTGTGGCGCGAGCAGCCAGCGGACATACTCATGCCTGCCATCGGGCTGGAGACGTACCATAACTTCACCCTGCTGCACGACGACCTGATGGACAATGCCGACGTGCGCCGAGGCCAGCAGACGGTGCACCGCCGATGGGATGCCAACAAGGCCATCCTCTCTGGCGACACGATGCTGGTGCTGGCTTTCCAGCGAATGCAGCAGGTGCCTGCCGACAAGATGCCTGCCGTGATGGAGGTGTTCACGCAGACGGCCCTCGAGATAGACGAGGGGCAGGAGATGGACGTGGCCTTTGAGACGCGCAGCGACGTGACGGAGGCTGAGTATATCGAGATGATACGCCTGAAGACATCCGTGCTGCTGGCCTGTGCGCTGAAGATTGGTGCCTTGCTGGCCGGAGCTCCTCTGGACGACGTGGAGCGGCTCTATCGCGTGGGCGAGCACATAGGACTGGCCTTCCAGTTGCAAGACGACCTGCTTGATGTCTACGGCGACCCTAAGGTGTTTGGCAAGGCCATTGGTGGCGACATCACGTCGAACAAGAAGACCTATATGCTCATCAATGCCTTCAACCGTGCCAATGCCGCCCAGCGGCAGGAACTGGAGCGGTGGGTTGGTGCCAAGGACTTTGACCGTCAGGAGAAGGTGGCTGCCGTCACCCGCCTGTACGACGAGCTGGGCATCCGTCAGCTGTGCGAGGACAAGATTAACGGCTACTTCGACATGGCCAGCCAGACGCTGGCCGAGGTCAGCGTGCCCGATGAACGTAAGGAGCAGCTGCTCAACTATATGAACCAGCTGTTGCATCGTGACAAGTAACCCTCCGCTCACCATCATGCCCTACATTGACACCCACTGCCATCTGGACGGCGAAGAGTTTAGCGCCGACCGTGATGCCGTCGTACAGCGAGCCCGTGAGGCTGGCTGTACGAACATTCTCCTGCCTGCCATCGACCTGAAGTCGTGCCACATGGTGCTGGCCACCTGTGCCCAGTACCCCGGCTATTGCCTGCCCATGCTGGGCCTGCACCCCGAGGAGGTGCGCCCCGACTGGCGCGACCAGCTGGCAGCCATCAAGCCCATGCTCCATGCCCCCGTCATTGCCATCGGCGAAGTCGGCCTCGACTACTACTGGAGCCGTGAGTTTGAGCAAGAGCAGCTGGCAGCCTTCGAGGAGCAGGTGCGCTGGTCGGCAGAGCTGCAACTGCCGCTGATGCTGCATTGCCGCAAAGCGCAGAACGAAATGGTCGCCATACTCAAGAGATACGAGCACGACCTGCCCGGCGGCGTGTTCCACTGCTTCACGGGCAACGAGCAGGAAGCCCGCCAGCTGTTAGAGTTCGACCGCTTTATGCTGGGCATCGGCGGTGTGCTGACATTCAAGAAAAGCCATCTGCCCGAAGTGCTGCCCGCCTGTGTACCGCTGCACCGCATCGTGCTCGAAACGGATGCCCCCTACATGGCCCCCGTCCCCATGCGAGGCCAGCGCAACGAGTCGGCCTTCGTCGTTCACGTCATCCGTCGGCTGGCCGAAGCCTACGGCATCAGCGAAGAAGAAGTCTGCCGGCAGACCACCGCCAATGCCTGTCGGGTGCTTAACCTGTAGGCATACACAGCCCTAAGAACGCAATCCCCGCCTTTGCATAAATCCCTATGAAGTAGCCTGCCATTCACATGGTGGGCTGTTTTTCCGTCCGCTGCAAAGATGCCTCAGTCCCGACCAGCCCCGCATTGTATGCCGACACGCTCCGCACCATGCACCGACCCCGTCCGCACCATGCACCGACCCCGTCCGCACCATGCACCGACCCGCTCCGCATCATGTCCCGATAAAAACAGGGGCGGTTCCGTATAGAACCGCTCCCGCTGAGTTTGTGCCTTTATTTCACGACCATCTTACGCCCGCCTATGATGTTGACACCCTTCTGCGGAGCCGTCAGCCGTTGGCCTCGTAGGTTGTAGATGGGTGCGTCATTATCAGCATCTATTCTGATGTCGTCTGCGACTGAAGATGTGTCATCGCTGCCTTCGTATTCGTAGCCATATCTATATAAAGCTATCCATCCTTTCTCTTTCGCAGCCAGAACCTGTTCTTTACTGCATACGTTTCCTTCATCCGATGACCAAGGGTAATAGACATAAAGTTTTGATGGTTTATTTGTATTGTTTATTGGTAAAGAGTTGATGAGATTATCCATAGAAGCCCCTTTGATTTGGTTGATGGAACAATCCAGCGTATTCAAAGCGGTATTCTTTGAAACATCCAAGGCCGTCAGCTGGTTGCCGCTACAATCCAGTTCAGTCAATGCTGTGTTCTTTGAAACATCCAAT
>CAMWKZ010000080.1 GCA_947174945.1 uncultured Prevotellaceae bacterium
CCCCCTCACCAAAAAAAAAACACACCCCCCCCCACCCACATATAAATAAACCGCGATCTCCGCACCTACCCCACTACCCCCCCCCCACTTCTCTCCCTATATTCCTACACTTCTCTGGACGAAAACACACTCAAGCAATCTGTACCTTACAAGTACTCAAACCAGATTTCTATACAGGAAAACCGTTAAAACCTGCTAAACATTCTAAAACAAACGTAATACCCCCCCCATTTTTGACCTCTCCTAAATTTTATTGTACTTTTGTCAACAAAACAATTCAATAATAATTTAACGTTATACCTAAAGAAAATGAAAAATTTTTATTTTAAGTCCGCATTGATGCTGACAATGCTTTTATTTCCACAGTTTATGAATGCGCAGGAAGAAGAAATTGCTGCATCCAGCAAAACCACTATCTTTTTTGAGTCTTCTGGTACGACTGCAGCAGAGAAAGCTGTTAGAAATGCTGTTATGACAACACTGACCAATTTTAAACGGCTGATTGTTCTTGATGCCGAGAGTGAAGCAGTTGCTAATGTAGAAGACATCCGCCGAACAGCAGAAAACATAACCGCTGGCAGCGAAATGGTGCCAGAACGTCTGAATGCAGTAGTACGTCTGGGTGCACAGTCTTATTTTCTAATGACAGTTGACAACGTCAATTGCACTACGGAAAGAAATGACAACTCGTCAGCCGCAAAGTGTAAGATAATTATAACAGTGAAGGTCATCGACCCCTCAGAGAGCAAAGTGCTGGCTATGCAGCAGATGAATTTCAGTGGTTCAGACGCAAATAACAACGAAGAAGAGGCATTCAATCGTGCATTAAAATCCATTACTGAAAAAGGTAGTGTACTAAGTTCAAATCCACTTAGTGCATTGAACCAAAATCCGCTAATGCAGTTTATTGAAAATGAATTCCCCATAATGGGCCAGATTCTGGAAATCAACGAAGCCAAGAAGGATAAAGCTGTCACGGTGTACATCAATGCTGGTTCGGACAATGGTGTAATTAAGAATACTAAATTTGAGGTCTTCAAGGAAAAGAAGGTAGGTACACGCACCGCATCAGTAAAGATTGGCGAACTGACCGCTAATGACATTCAGGGTGGAGACCTTACCTTGTGCAAAGTTTCCAAAGATGGTGATGCCATTTTTAAAGAGTTCAACAATGGCACCACACTCAAGGTAAAGTCTCGTGCTAAAAAGGATAGGCCAGATTTACCAATAGGCATCAAATAGTAACCAATGTCCCAGAAATAGAAATCGCAGGTCTGTATGCCAAAATAAATACGGATACACACCTGCGATTTTTATTATTCTGGCTAAAATCTTTAAATCTTACAGCATAACAACATTTAAAACCAAACATAATTAAAACCAAAAGAAAAATGAGAAAGTTTATATCTGTACTACTATTGATAGCAATCTTGCCTTTGACAGTGTTGGCACAGACAGCAAGCCAGTATATGACTGACGCCTCATTAGTATCGCAAGACAAGAAGACTGTGACACTGAGATGTTCAGGTATGGCAGAAAAGAAGAAAGATGCTGTGATTATGGCTCAAAAGTCAGCACTCTACAATCTGTTACATCTGGGAGTGGATGGAGTAAACGGTGGTAAACCTCTCTGTGCTATGGTTGACCAAGCATACGACCGACGTATGTTCAGCGAGAACAGGTACACATCGTTCATGGCCAACAGCGTAGACTTGGATAACTACACCAAGGTGGGCAACAAGTATAGGGCCGAGGTAGAAGTCACCTTCTATTTGCAATCGCTCCAACGCGATTTGGGCCGAGGTCAGGGCGGCAGTGTAGGCATGGACAAAAATCTGCCTTCTATCACCATTGTGCCTTTCATTGCCCAAAACGAAAACCAGATGGAGGTGCTCGAAGGAAACAACGTGCGCCGCTCAGCATCAGCATCTGTAACTTCTATGTTCAGTAAGAGAGGGTACCTCACCAAGGACTATCTGGCTATGATACGCAATGTTCAGAACAATGACTTCTTACTTTCTGGCACACAGTCGGATGCCGTCACCAAAATACTGCAGAACGCAGGTACAGATGTGAAAGTCGAGGTACGCTGTCAGTGTACGCAAGGGAGCATGAACTTAGTCAATGCCATCGTGGAAATCAAAGCTGTTGAGGCATTTACAAGCACCACACTGGCCAGCGTAAAACTATCTGGCCAGAGCCGCGGCGACACCACTATGGTCGTAGAGCAGATTCTCGAAAGCAGTAGTAATGCACAGAAGCGTAACCTTTTCTTCCAAGAACTGAACAAAGCATTCCATGCCATTGCAAGTCAAGGTATCGAAATTAGCATGAGTATGACCATCGACCAAAACGTAGATGACTTTAGTTTCGAGGACGAACTGGCAAATGGAAGCACTTTCAAAGAAACCATAGAGGAGTGGCTACAGCAGGTGGCCACCGATGAGAACGCACACATTGACATGGCCAACGACAAATATCTTGGCATAACCATAAGGGTTCCTTTCTACAACGACAATGGCAAGACATACAAGGTATCTGGTTTCCGTAGCGCACTGAGAAAGAAACTGAAGGAGCTTCTTGGCGATGAGCATGTAGCCAGAATTGATGCCATGGGACAAAAACTGAATGTAATAATCAAATAATATTATGCGTAACATGAGGAAATACATGTTTCTGGTTTTCATGATGCTGATGCCTACGTTTGCTGTAGCCCAGATGGATGATGAAGGCATGGCACCTCAAGCAGAGGTTTTCGAGAGCGATGTGGCATTTGCTGCTGTCAAGCCTGAAGGAAAGAACCTGACAGAAGAGCAAAGGACAACACTGCTGGGTAAGATAGAGCGAATCATTGCCAAGAACAATGCCGGTACAATCAGCGAGCATGGTGCCTTTGGCATTAAGGCCGACATAGACATCTTGGAAAAGAAAAGTAGCGCAGGACTGGTACGTAATGTCACCGTGCTGGCTGCCGAGGTTACTCTCACAGCTTTCAACACCGAAGATGGTAGCATCTACTACAGCAACTCCATCAGGTTAGAAACGGACGTAGTGGGTGATGACAAGCAGGCTATGGACGCACTTATCAAAAGCATCAAGGTCACCGACCCGCAATTTGTACGTTTTGTGCGTACGGCACGAAAGCGTATCGCCCAATGGTACAACGACCGCGGTCTGCCCCTGCCTATACGACAGGAGAAGAAAGACCCCGAGGTGGTACACGACACAGTTCTTGTACAAAACGTATATGTAGAGCAGCACAACATTATGATGGAACAGAATATTACCATACCAGTCACACAGAACAAATCGGGAGTTCCATCATACGACATCACTATCTCAACGGGTGACATCGCCTTTGAAATCCTAAGTACACAGGTTGACCTCATGCGCAAGCGTTTTACCATCAAGACTAAGATAACGAACCATACAAATGACGACCGCCAACAACGTCGGTTCGTCAAGGCATTCAGTCAGGATGGTCGTCAACTGGAGAACCTGAAAGTAACGGAGACAAGCTCCAGCGTCTACGAGGATTTTCCACAGAACATTGGCGTACAACGCACGTTTATCATGGATGACATCACACAACAGACTACCTCGTTGTCATACGCAGAATTTTCCATTGGAGGGACAAAGGTTGTGGTAAAGAACCTTCCCGTAAAGACAACATCCTCCTATTAAACCATAAAACTCACAACAAAATGAAAAGAATATTATTAGCCATCTGTCTTTTGGCTGGCACTCTTGCCAGTTTGGCAGAGGACTATAAGGTGATGGAGAGGAGCGAGAAGAAACGTCCTGACTGGGTAGGCATATCCGGCAACGGCTACATAGCCGTGGGAGCACAGAAGTCTACACTGGATGAAGCACGAAAGGAGTGTATGGACCTCCTCATGGGAGAAATCATTAACTCCGTAGCCGTGAATGTATGCTCACAGACAAGTCTTGACATCATGCAAATCACCAACAACGAGGACATACAGTTCACTCAGGAGTTCCGCTCCAATTCCACCATCCAGTCGGCTGTAATGCCTTTCCTGAGTAAAATTTCTATCTCCAAGGCCAAAGCATCCTACTGGGAGAAACGACAAAACAAGAAAACGCACCAAATATCCTATGAGTTTTGTATGCTCTACCCACTATCGGATGCTGAGCTGGAAGAATATAACCAGCAATTCCTTGAGATAGACCGGGAAATGATGGACAAAGCCCGCCGTCTGGAACAGGGGACAAAGCAGATAACGTCGATAGAGGATATAGACCGTGGTAATGCCGAGATAAAGCAATGCGTATCTTATTTCTTCGACAAGACGCGTCGTCAGTGGGCCGAAAGCATAGCCGAGCTCTACCTCAAAGCTCCTACCAGAATTTCGCTGCATGGCAAGCAGGTGGATGACGAGTCCTACTGTGTATGGTTAGAATATGACGGTCGCAAAATTACTCCATCCAGCACTCCGACCATTAAGTCCGACTGTGCTGAGAATTTGCAATTCCGTCGTGAAGGAAATGATTATATCATCACTTTTAACACACTCAACTGTCTGGAGGATGAGCCAAAGAGCCTGGAAGTGAGCTTCAAGGTTAAAAACAAAGTCCTTAAACAGAAGTTTTTGATAGAATAGACGATTATTTAATTAACAAAAAACGATAAGAATCATGAAGACGATAAAATTTGTAGCCGTACTGGCTATGCTCTCGGTATCAATGAGCACGATGGCTCAGAATGCCATGCAGGAAAAAATGAAGCGGAATAAAGCCGCGTTGAAAGAGAAGGCTTCGAAGGACGCTAAGGCAGAAGCGAAGCGCATGACAAAAGAGGGATGGACAGTATCGCCCGGTGGTCTGCCTCTGGAGAAACAGGTCGACCGTCTGTATATGTTCTTGGGAAACTATGATGACGACATGAACCCACTCTATATTGATGGTGAGGGTCGTGGCACTGCAGCAACCTATGCCGCCGCACACATTCAGGCTACCGAGCTGGCTCGTATGAATCTGGCTAGTAAGATTAGCTCGGAGGCTACAGGTATTGTAAATAACCTTATAGCCAACAAGATGCTGGCCGACGACCAAGCTGCATCTATCACGACGACGATGCTGGAAAACAAGTCTATTTTCTCGCAGAAACTGGGTCGCCTGCAAACTCCGCTGGTAGTAACCCGTGAGCTGAAGAACAAGAACAAGGAAGTAATGGTGCGTGTAGTGACCAAGACTTCAGATATTCAGAAGATAGCCAAGGATGCTGTCCGTGAAGAATTGGAAAAGGGCGGCAAGAAAATGAACAAAGAACTGAAATCTTATTTTTATAAGGACTATGAGAGTTTTAAGGATGGGGCTCGTAAAGAGTACGACGACTTCCGCAAGCAGGCACTTAAGGAGTACACCAAGTTTGTCCGCGAGGCATGGGAGGAGTTCGGGGCTGAGCCGCCCGTTC
>CAMWKZ010000081.1 GCA_947174945.1 uncultured Prevotellaceae bacterium
ATCTGTTTGCAGGGCTTATTGCGTACAACCTGCTGCCTAAGAAACCGTCTATGAATATTGAAATCATTGACAAAAGCAGGCTTATTGCATAAGCCTTACGTCGAACTCACGTTAAGGAGAACAGAAAGAAACTTATTGATGAATACCTAAGCAGACACTATTAAGATGGAGGCGTATCACCCGAAATGTCCATTAGGGACTTTTTAGGGATAATTCATCACTCAAAATGTCCATTAGGTCCAAAATGTCCATTAGGCCGCAATTGTACATACCGAATACGAACAACGCACAGGAAGGGTGCATTCGGGAATTACGAGAATGAGGAGAATGGCACTCATTCAGGAATACATAGCAAGGCATTATTAGATATATCATCCCCTTTGTATATTAGAGAATATTCTACCTTTTTTGTCCTCCCATTTGCATATTTGGCCCCATTTTCAGATGATATCGCGAATAATCGGCCTCCCCCATCAGGATAAGCCGAAATTATTGGTAGTGCGATTACAGATAATTATAAAAATTATCAATAATAAGCGTTACTCACCGCTGCGTAAAACTACGGAGGGGCTTTGTCCGCTTAATTCACAGCACCGCCGTGCTGTTTGGGTCTTGTTCGTCTTATACCAGCTCCACCTTGTTAATATCCTGCTCCTTCTCGCAGTAGTGGCACGTCAGGACACTGCCGGCCACGTGGAAGTGGGTGCGCATGGGTTCATTGTTGGTGATGCACTTGGGATTGTTGCACTTCACGATGCCAATGATTTCGTCGGGCGTGGTGACCGTCTTCTTCTCCGTCACCTGAAAGTCCTTGATGATGTTCAGCACGATGTTGGGCGCAACCACCGAGAGGCGCGAAATCTCCTCGTCGGTAAACCACTTGTCCTCCACCTTGATAATGCCCTTCTTACCCAGCTTCTTCGAGCGGAAGTTGTAGCCAATGGTGACGGGCTTGTCCAGCTCGGCCAGCTTCAGCAGCTGGGCCACCTGATACGTCTTCTCCGAGGGTATGTGGTCAATCACGGTGCCGTTCTCGATAGCGGCCACCAGCATTTCGTTCTTGTTCATGCGATAATGGTTTTGTCGTTCTTAACTTCGTCGAGCGTGATGCCCAGCACGTCGCAGAAGATGGCCTCGCGCGCAAACAGACCATTGCCCGCCTGCTGAATGTAATAGGCGTGTGGGTTCTCGTCCACGTCGTAAGCTATCTCGTTCACACGCGGCAGCGGGTGCAGTATCTTCATGTTAGGCTTCGCCAGCCGCAGCATGTCGTTGTTCAGAATGTACACGTTCTTCACCCGCTCATACTCCATTTGGTCGCTGAAGCGCTCCTTTTGCACGCGCGTCATATATAAGATGTCGGCATCGGCAATCACCTTCTCGTTAAAAGCCGTGTGCTCCTGAAACCTGATGCCGTGCTCTTTGCAGTACAGCTTATACTCGTTAGGCATGGCCAGCTCCTTCGGAGCCACGAAGTGGAACGTCGGGTTGAAGTGGCGCATGGCCATGATGAGCGAGTGGACGGTGCGCCCGTACTTGAGGTCGCCCACCAAGTATATGTTCAGGTTCTCCAGCGTGCCCTGCGTCTTGTAGATAGAGTAGAGGTCAAGCATACACTGCGAAGGGTGCTGGTGCGCTCCGTCGCCCGCATTGACAATGGGCACGCCGGTCACTTCCGACGCATACTGTGCCGCACCTTCTATATAATGGCGCATCACGATGACGTCGGCATAGTTCGCCACCATCAGTATCGTGTCCTTCAGCGTCTCGCCCTTCGTGCCGCTCGTTATCTTAGGGTCGGCAAACCCGATGACGCGCGCCCCCAGTCGGTTGGCAGCGGTCTCAAAGCTCAGTCGGGTGCGTGTCGAGGGTTCGAAGAACAGCGTGGCCACCACCTTGCCCTTCAGCAGCTCTCGGTTAGGGTGCCGCTCAAACTCCTGCGCCATTTCTATCATGTATAGAATCTTCTCGCGTGTGAGGTTGGCAATCGTTACAAAATCATGCTTTTCCATCCGTATGTGCTTGTTTGATGCCACAAAATTACACATAATTTTTGATATTCATGCGATAATTAGAAAGAATTTTGTAATTTTGCACTCAAACTAACGTAAATAAGGACAAAAGCAGATGAGAAAGATATTCGTGTACACCCTGTGGACGCTGCTACTGCTGGGAGTGCTGGCAGCAGCCCTCGCCTTTACCGCCATCAACAAGGGGTGGATAGGCTACATGCCGCCCATTGAGGAGCTGCAGAACCCCATCAACCGCTTTGCCACTCAGGTGTACTCGGCTGACGGCAAAATCATGGGCACTTGGAACTATAACCGTGAGAACCGTGTGCTGGTGGACTATACACAGCTGTCGCCCTCGCTGGTCAAGGCACTGGTGGCCACTGAGGATGTGCGCTTCTACGACCACTCGGGTATCGACTTCTTTGCCCTTGGGCGTGCCGTCGTCAAGCGCGGTCTGCTGGGTCAGAAGAGTGCGGGCGGTGGCTCTACCATCACCCAGCAGTTGGCCAAGCAGTTGTATTCCGAGACGGCGCACAGCGTCATGGAGCGTCTGCTGCAGAAGCCCATCGAGTGGGTGATAGCCGTTAAGCTGGAGCGCAATTATACGAAGGACGAGATTATCGCCATGTATCTCAACTACTTCGACTTCCTTCACAATGCCGTGGGCATTAAGACCGCAGCCAATACTTACTTTAGCAAGGACCCCAAGGACCTCAGTGTCACCGAGTCGGCAGTGCTTATCGGCTTGTGTAAGAACCCATCGTACTTCAATCCCGTCCGCCATCCCGAGCGAAGCCTTGAGCGGCGCAATGTGGTGCTCCGTCAAATGGCAAAGGCGGGCTATCTGACAGAGGCTGAGTACGACAAGTATGCTGCCGAGCCGCTGAACCTGAAGTTCCACGTGGCTGACCATAAGGACGGCATTGCCACTTACTTTCGCGACTTCCTGCGCCGCTATATGATGGCCAAGCAGCCTAACCGTGCCGACTATCCGTCATGGAACATGGTGAAATATCATGTCGACTCGCTCAACTGGGAGGAAGACCCTCTGTACGGTTGGTGCAATAAGAATCGGAAGCGCGACGGTGAGCCTTATAACGTGTACACCGATGGGTTGAAGGTCTATACAACCATCGATTCCCGAATGCAAGAGTATGCCGAGCAGGCTGTTTATGAGCATGTGGCTAAGTTCCTGCAGCCAGCCTTTACCAAGGAGAAGCGGGGGCGCAGCACGGCTCCTTTCTCTGGTAGCCTGTCTACCGAGCAGGTTAACAAGATTCTCATGCGCTCCGTCCGTCAGTGCGACCGCTATCGGAGCATGAAGGCGGCAGGTGCTTCCGAGGACGAAATCATGCGGGCCTTCCGCACCAAGACGGAGATGTCTGTGTTCACCTATCATGGTGAGATTGACACTACCATGACTCCACTCGACTCCATCCGCTACTATAAGTCGTTCCTGCGCTCTGGTTTCATGAGCATGTGCCCCCAGAACGGTCACGTGAAGGCTTATGTCGGAGGACTTGACTTTATGCACTTTGCCTATGACATGGTGATGGATGGCCGCCGTCAGGTGGGGTCTACCATCAAGCCTTTCCTTTATTCGCTGGCTATGGAGAACGGCTTCTCTCCTTGTGACGAGGCTCCCAACGTGCAGCAGACTTATATGGTGGCTGGTCGCCCATGGACACCGCGTAACTCCAGCACTGCCCGTTATGGCGATATGGTAACCCTTAAATGGGGATTGCAACAGTCTAACAACTGGATTTCCGCCTACTTGATGAGCAAGCTCAATCCGCAGGCCTTCGTTACTCTGCTTCGTGAATACGGCATCCGCAACCCGGATATTCATCCTTCCATGTCGCTTTGCCTTGGCCCTTGCGAGATTACTGTTGGCGAGATGGTCAGTGCTTACACAGCTTTCGTCAACCACGGCATCCGTGCTGCCCACCTGTTCGTCACGAAGATAGAAGACAATGAAGGTAATCTCATTGCGCAGTTCCAGCCGCGCATGAACGAGGTCATTAGTGAGGAAAGTGCCCATAAGATGCTTTATATGCTGAAAGCCGTCGTCGATGGCGGTACGGCTGGTCGCCTGCGCTTCCGCTATGGCTTCACAGGGGAACTTGGTGGTAAGACTGGTACAACCAATAATAATAGCGATGCTTGGTTTATGGGGCTCACCCCCACGCTCGTCAGTGGCGTATGGGTTGGCGGTGACGACCGCGACATCCATTTCGATTCAATGGCGATGGGGCAGGGTGCCACAATGGCATTACCCGTTTTCGCTCTCTATATGCAGCGTGTTTATAAGGACAAGCGACTGGGCTACAACCAAAATGCAGTCTTTGATATGCCCACTGGCTACAACCCCTGCGTTGCTGACGAATCAGGCTTGCAAGACTTAGACGATGGGACATCCATAGAGGACGTATTTGAGTAGTCTTCTATATAATATAATAAGGTGTATGCTTTATGTGTTGTCATGAAAAGCGAAAACTTTTATTATGTAGATGAAAAAAGTCGGTAAAAAGTTTGGTAGTTCGTATAAAGTTCGTACCTTTGCACCCGCTTTCGAATCAAACATGGTTCTGGAGGCGGATTAAGGAAAGAGTTCTTTGAGATACTTACATAAGACAGAGAAGATTAAAGTAGTACAAGAAGCGAGGTCTGCTTTTATAGAGTCTATAATAGGCAGTCCTTGGGTAACTTAGGAATAAGGAACGAACCGTCGTTCTATTGTTGCTTCTGATAACTACCGGATAAGGCGTCCTTGAGAGATAGAGTCCGACGA
>CAMWKZ010000082.1 GCA_947174945.1 uncultured Prevotellaceae bacterium
TCCCCCCTTATAGGGGGACTACAATATAGGGGGGAGGCTTCATCGCCCCCATGACGGCAGGAGCTGAAACACCCTGCCAGCAGGAGCAACGGCACGGACTATGGTTGCACCATGCGCCGACACGCTTCGCACCATGTGCCGACCGCATCCGCATCGTGTGCCGACACGCTCCGCACATGATGCCGACGCACTCCGCATCATGCACCGACGCAGTCCGCACCACGCAAGAAAAGGGATTTAACGGGAATTATCACGCATTATCGCGCCTGAAACTGACTGAAACTGACAGAAACTGACATCGCACTTCCAGAATGTCGTACCTTTGCACCAGATGGAAACAGGCTGGGCAAGGGCAGCAGGAATGGCAATGGGGGGCACTTCAATGGCGCGGGGTATCCTCATCGGGGTGGGCGGTCGCACCCCAGCCTTGATAGTATTGCTCTCGGTCTTTCACAATGCCCGACAGGTTGGAGGCGGCCCAGTCCACAAGACTGTTAAGCAACGGGGTGAGCGTCCGGGCACGCTCGGTCAGCTCGTACTCCACACGTGGGGGCACCTCGGCATAGGCATGGCGCACCACAAACCCGTCGGCTTCAAGGTCGCGCAGGGTGCGGGTCAGCATCTTCTGCGATATGTCGGGAATGGCCTGCCCTATCTTCTTGAAACGCAGGGGCTTGTCGGCTGCGTCAAGGGTCAGCAGGACGAGAATGCTCCAGCGGTCGCCTATACGGGCTATCACGTTGCGCACGGGGCACGCTGGGAAATGGGCATCGAGTATCTTGTCTTTTATATCCATAGGGGTCAGTCTATTTTCAGGACAATCTTGCCGCCCGCACCTCCTGCCTCCAGCAGTCGGTGGGCCTCGGCTATCTCGTCCAAGGTAAACACTTTACTATACAACGGATGAACACCGCCTGTTATTATAAGCCCCATCATGCCGTCGATGGCGGCCTGGGTGGGGAAGTTGGAGAAGAAGCCCGTCAGGAACACACCGTTGGGGATATACTTGATGGGGTCGAAGTGCTCTACCGTGAACCGATGGCCCAGAATGCCCGTGTTGCAGACATAGCCGGGACGGGCAACGGTGAGCAGCGAATCGTGCAGCGTCTTGGGCCCGACGAGCTCGAGCACCTTGTTGGGGCGGACGGGCAGGGTCTGCTGGCTGATGTGCTCGTCGTCCGTGATGCAATGGTCGGCACCGTGCTCCTTCAGCTGCGCAAAGGAGCACTCACGGCGTGCAGCGGCAACGACCGTGGCACCGATGGCCTTGGCCAGCTGTATGGCGGCCCGACCGACCGTGCTGGTGGCTCCACGCACCAGCAGCACGTCGTCTGGCGCGAGCATCAGGCCCTCCGTCAGCGAACCGTAGGCTGTGTAGTAGGTCTCGGGAATGGCAGCAAGGGACACCCAGTCGAACGGGCTGTCAACGCGGAAGACATTCTTCGCTGGCAGCAGGGCATACTCGGCATAGCTGCCATTGAACGAGCGACCCATGCCGCCCATCAGCGCCATCACCCTGTCGCCCTGGCTAAAGCCTGAGTCGGACGCGTCTGCTATCTCGCCCACGCACTCGATGCCTGGCACGACGGGGGTGTTGATATAGTCGTTGTCGGCCTCGTACATACGCAGGAGGGCTTCCGAGTGGTTCAGCCCCACGGCGCGCACCCTGACCAGCACCCAGCCGTGCCTGACCTTGGGGACAGGCCTCTCGCTCACTTGCAAGTCATCGGCCTTGCAACAGCCGTGCAACACTACTGCTCGCATGGGTTCTTGGTGTTGTTATACTTGTTTCCAGCACTGGGGGTCTGGGGCGTAAAAGTTCCCCGTATAGCCGTAGGCCACGGCAGGACAGCCACGACAGAAGCGCAGCAGCTCGCACCTGCGGCACTTCTCAAACCGCTCGTGCTCGCGGTACCGTTCCATCCGTGGCCCGCTGAACACGTCGTACAGTTCCTCTCCGACCGTTCCCACGTAGCTGTCAAAGCGCCGGCAGGCCATCAGCCGCCCCTCGGCAGAAATCGTGAAATGGCAGTTGCCGCAGTTGCAACCGTCGTAGATAACATCGTTGTCGAGGCCCTCGGGTATCTTGAACAGCCCCTTCTCATACAGGAACAGCGTCCACAAGTGCTCTTTCAGGTTAAACGTCGTCCCCGAGTCCTTATGCTGCTCATACTTCACCCAGCACTTCTCCAGAAAGTCACGGTATCGGCTGGGCTCCACGTGCCACGTGTCCCTGTGGGCCTTGTCCTTCGATGTCGGACAATAGCGGCCAAAGGCAAAGATGTCGGCTTGCTTCTCCACGACAACGTCTATCAGCTCGGGTATCTCGTCAATATTGGCAAATCCGTGCAGCCATGCGCTCCACGTTGGCAAGCACCGCCACCAGCCTCTCCCACGGCATTTCCACCAGCTGCGGGTGCCCCTCGGAAAAGATGTAGCAGTGCTTGCAACGCTGGTCGCACTCATCCGTGATATGCCACTGAAATGCGAAATAGTCCATCAGGCTTACTTCTCACCGGCACCACAGGCTGAGCCACAAGCGGCGGGCTTCTCCTCAGCGGGCTTGTCGCCTGCACCACACGCCGACCCACAGGCGGCAGGCTTCTCCTCGGGCTTATCACCCACGCCACAGGCCGCACCGCAGGCAGCTGGTTTCTCACTCTGTTTCAACATTCCCTGTGCACTGTGTGCAAAGCCGAAATCCATTCTTTTCATACAAACTGAACTTTATAAGGTAATACATAACGGTCGCATTCCATCTGCAACCACCACAAAGTTACTACATTTTCCCCATCCCGCAATGAACTGACACCCACGTCCGCTACTCTCCAAAAGTAACCATCACTGACAAACAGCACCTTACCCCATTCCCCCTTTTGTTTATTTAACAGTCCCGCTACGCGCAAAACCTGCATAACCTGTATATGCAATACAAACAAGGGACAGGCCACAAGCGGCAGGCATCAATCAGGCATAAACACGCAAAAAGCCGCCCACGGATGAGCGGCTACTAAGACAGGCTAAGCGTGCCATACGGAACAGTCAGTACCGACGGGACACCAGCACCGCCCCGTCCGCATAGCATCAGGCTTAGTTCAGCTCGCCACGCTCACGCAGCAGGGCGGTGTACTCCTCATACTCATCCGTGGCCTTCCGCAGACTGCGGCTGCTCGAAATCCAGCGGATAAGATGCTTGAAGGTATAGCCGACAGTGAAAAGGGGAGCCAAGAGCACGGCACCCAGAATACGACCGAAGCAGCCCGTAGCCTCATTGGCTATGCCATCGCCGGGGTTTAGCTTGGTATAGAAGTCATCGGCTGCCTTCTCGGCTTCATTACGCTTCACCAACGAAAGGGTTGAGAAGATTCCACCCATCGCTGCAACTATCCATGCCGCGATGATGTTGTTCATTTCACCAGGCTTGTCTCTCCAAAGACCAACTGCCAGAAGGACGATGATGGCCAGCACGATGAACTTTATCATCGACCATCGCTTCGTCTTCTTCAGGTTCTCAATGTTGCCCTCCATGTACATCAGGGTGCAGTCGATACAAGCCGGTTTGTTGTCAAACGTGTAGACGGTCAAGTCCTTGCAATCCTTACACATTGCCGAGCCGCAATTACCACAGGTGGTGACTGCCGGGGCCTGCGGATGGCGGGCGCAAGGGTTGAACTGGGGTTGATAAGCAAACTGCTGGACGGGAGCAGCATTTGGATTGGGCGCGCCACACTTGGGACAGTTCTGCGCCTTGTCGGACATCTGGGTTCCGCACTCACTACAAGTTATTAATGCCATAACTCTAAAAATTTGTGCCCTCCAGCTGCCACAAGAGCCGTTAATAGTTATGAAGCGTGGAGCTGATGTACCACGTCTTCTGATGGAGGTCGTAGGAATTACCTTGTAGTGCAGATGCAGTATACCAGTCCACGCGATACGCGCGAACCGTTAACACCGTCCTTGCACTAAATTTGGAAGTTTCCTACGTTTCCATCAGCAAGTCGAGCATAACGCTTCGTTATTTCAAATATGTCTTTGCACCCACTTCGGAATGCAGGTGCAAAGATAAGAAAAATCAACGAATATCAAGCGAGAAGAAGCAAAAATATTACTTTTTTCACCTCCAACCGCAATTTAGACGCAAATCGAAGCCAAATATCCAACGCTGAAACGAAAAGGACAAGCCAACAAACAACGACACCAAACAAAAGAAGAACAAGTTCCATCTCCCCCATACTGTTACAAGCCATCACCGCACCATCATCATCACCGCACCCAAAAGCATAGTCGCCATTACACCTCGACACACTCCCCCATCACCTCCCCTCCGACAGCATACAATAGG
>CAMWKZ010000083.1 GCA_947174945.1 uncultured Prevotellaceae bacterium
TAAACAGATACTGTTTAAGGTCGAAAGAGATACTCGAGCAACCCCAAGGAGATACTGGAGCAGAAACAAGGTCATATTGTAGCACTTTTCATAGTACAAAGTAGCACATTTCATGCCATAAAGTGCCACTTTTCAAATCTTATTGTTTTGTATTGTTCTCGCTTATTCGTACCTTTGCACCCATGAAACTTTAGCATAACAAAGTACCTTTTTATAAATGATATGGCTAAACGAAAAGAAATAAGAAATAGTACAGCTGAGTTCCTGATTTTTCAGGCTGAAATGAAAGAACAGGGTGTTGAGGTGTACTACAAAGATGAAAACATCTGGGCTACACAGAAAGCGATGGCTACGTTATTTGACGTCAACACCCCTGCCATCAGCAAGCATCTGAAGAATATTTTTGAGTCGGGCGAATTGACGACAGATTCAGTTGTTTCCAAAATGGAAATAACTGCCTCAGATGGGAAACACTATCAGACACAATTCTATTCACTTGATGCAATCATTGCTGTTGGCTATCGTGTCAATAGCATTCGTGCCACACAATTCCGCCAATGGGCTACTAATATTTTAAAGATTTATGCTATTCGTGGCTATGTGCTTGACAAGAAACGCATGGAGAATGGGGCTTTCCTGAATGAGGATTATTTTGAGCACCTATTGGCAGAGATAAGGGAGATTCGCCTCTCAGAACGTCGTTTCTATCAGAAACTGACCGACATTTATGCTACCAGTATGGACTATAACAAAGACTCACCAACCACCCGATTATTCTTTAAGCGGATTCAAAATAAGATGCACTATGCTGTTCATGGGCATACAGCAGCAGAGTTAATCACAGAACGAGCCAATGCAGAAAAAGAACACATGGGGCTAACCACTTGGGAGAACGCTCCAGACGGAAAGATTGTGAAGACAGACGTATCAATTGCCAAAAACTATCTGAAACAGATGGAACTTGAGGACATGGGGCGTATCGTCACAGCAGTTTTAGAATTTGCCGAGAGTCGTGCCAAAAGACATATTCCCATGACGATGGAAGACTGGGCAAAACGAATTGATGCCTACTTGAGTAGCGATGAACGGCCTTTGCTTGATAATGCAGGAAATGTAAGCCATGAAGAGGCTGTACTACATGCCGAGACAGAGTTCGAGAAATATCGCATAATTCAAGACAGTCTCTTTCAAAGCGACTTTGACCGTTATCTTGGGGAGTTGCCTTTTGATGGTGAATAATAAAAAGATAACGAAATAAATCTTATTGTTTTGTATTGTTCTCGCTTATTCGTACCTTTGCACCCATGAAACAAGACAAAGCACTCATAGCACATCTGTCAATGTTTGGTGCCTGTGCTGGATGGGGACTGATGGCTCCCGTTGGCAAGGATGCCATGACGCATGGCTTCGACGGCATTACGATGGTGACGTTCCGCGTGGTGGGAGCCTGCCTGCTGTTCTGGCTGGCCTCGTTGTTTGCTCCCAAGGAGCACGTACCGACAAAGGACAAACTCATGTTTATTGGGGCTGGACTGTTCGGACTGGTGTGCAACCAGTGTTGCTACACGATTGGACTGAGCATTACGTCGCCCATCAATGCCTCGATTGTCACCACATCGATGCCTATCTTCGCCATGCTGTTAGCCGCTCTTATCCTGAAAGAGCCTATCACAAGCAAGAAAGCACTGGGCGTACTGATGGGCTGCAGCGGGGCATTGATGCTGATACTGACCTCGGCAGCACACAGCAGCGACAAGGTGGGCGACATACGAGGCGACCTGCTCTGCCTGTTTGCCCAGTTCTCTTTCGCCCTCTACCTGTCGTTGTTCAATCCGCTCATCCGTCGCTACAACGTGTTTACCATCAATAAGTATATGTTCTCGTGGGCCACGCTCATGCTGTTGCCTTTCACATTCAGCCACGTCAGCGAGGTGCTGGCGAACCCCATCCCCACGAAGACATGGTGGGAGGTGGCTTACGTTGTGGGCATCGGCACTTTCTTTGGCTATATCCTTACCATGCTTGGGCAGCGCGCCCTGCGCCCCACGGTGGTATCGGTCTATAACTACGTGCAACCTATCGTCTCAGTGGCAGCCTCACTGCTTATGGGCATCGGTGTCCTAAAGCCTACCCATGCCTTGGCAGTCGTTCTGGTGTTCAGCGGTGTTTGGTTGGTAACGAAATCAAAGTCACGTCACGATATGGAACAAAAACAAAGATGAGGATGTCGCCATCCTCATCTTTGTCTATTCTGTCTTGTCAGGGCGGTCGCCTTCCTTTTTCGACCAGAAATCACTCAGCCACATATCAAATATCAGCATACTGTAGGCTGGTATCGAACTGGTGGTAGCACTGCCGTACCCCAACTGATAGGGAATGTACACCCGCCAATGGTCGCCGCGGTGCATTTTTTGCAGTGCCGTCGAGAAGCCTTCAATGAAACCGCCGACACGTCCATGATAGGGAGTGCTGACCGCAGGGTCGTAACTGCCATAGAAAGAGTTATCAAAATTCAGTCCCTGCGGATAATAGGTGGAAGGCTGTAAGCGTCCTGAATAGTGAACAGCCACCGTATCGGTATAGAACGGAGAAGCCGTTCCTGTCCCCTTCTCAAGCATCTGCGCTATAATATAGTCCGTCGGTTCTACTAATTCACCTGCAATACTGTCTGCGCGCAAACACCCTCTGACGAGAGCCCAGTTCTTATCCCCAGCAGCAATCGCGTCCTTAGCCTCCTGATAAAGTTTCAGAAAAGCCAGTTCGTTCTTGTTCTGCCAGTCGGGATATGCCTCCTGCGTGTCGTCCGACTCTTGGCAGGAAGCAAAGAAGAGGAGTAGAAGGGTAAGTAAAGAAAGCGACAACGCCTTTACCCCACCCCCTGCTTGATGATGACGATTCTCCATTTTCACCTTTATTATTCTATAGATTATTGCAATTTCTTCAGCAGACTGGCAATACTTACCTTGTCCTCGATGATACCAGCCAGGTCGCTGATGTTCACACGCTCCTGCTCCATCGTGTCGCGGAAACGCAGAGTCACCTTGCCATCCTGCAGTGAATCGTGGTCTACGGTCACACAATAAGGCGTACCAATAGCATCCTGACGACGATAGCGCTTACCAATCGAATCCTTCTCGTCGTACTGACAATTAAAGTGAAACTTCAGGTCGTTGATAATCTCGCGAGCCTTCTCAGGCAGTCCGTCTTTCTTCACCAACGGCATGACGGCCAGCTTCACAGGAGCCAAGGCAGCAGGCAGTCTCAGCACGACACGTGTCTCGCCGTTCTCTAACTTCTCCTCACAATAAGAGTGACACATCACGCTGAGGAACATACGGTCTACACCGATAGAGGTCTCTATCACATACGGGGTGTAGCTCTCGTTGGTCTGCGGGTCAAAGTATTTGATGCCCTTGCCTGAGAACTTCTCATGCTGCGACAGGTCGAAGTTGGTACGTGAGTGGATACCCTCTACCTCCTTGAAGCCAAACGGCATCCTAAACTCGATGTCGGTAGCGGCATTGGCGTAATGAGCCAGCTTGTCGTGGTCGTGGAAACGGTAGTTCTCAGCACCGAAGCCCAAAGCCTGATGCCATGCCATGCGGGTCTGCTTCCACTTGGGGAACCACTCCAGCTCAGTGCCGGGCTGTACGAAGAACTGCATCTCCATCTGTTCAAACTCACGCATACGAAAGATAAACTGACGAGCTACAATCTCATTACGGAAAGCCTTACCAATCTGAGCAATACCGAAGGGGAGCTTCATGCGGCCAGTCTTCTGCACGTTCAGGTAGTTTACGAAGATACCCTGAGCTGTTTCCGGGCGCAGATACACTTTCATCGAACCGTCGGCACTGGCACCCATCTCAGTAGAGAACATCAGGTTGAACTGGCGCACGTCAGTCCAGTTCTTCGTACCGCTGATGGGGTCTACTATCTCTTCATCCACAATTATCTGCTTCAAAGCCTCCAAGTCAGGGCCTTGCATGGCTGCAGCATAGCGGGCGTGCAGGTTGTCGCGCTTCTCCTTGGCTTCCTTTACACGCTCAGAGGTTTCCATGTATTTCTGCTCGTCAAAGCTATCGCCAAAACGCTTGCGGGCTTTCTCTACCTCTTTCTGGATTTTATCGTCGTACTTGGCAAGCTGGTCTTCAATCAGCACGTCAGCACGATAACGCTTCTTCGAGTCACGATTATCTATCAGGGGGTCGTTGAAAGCATCCACGTGGCCAGAGGCTTTCCAGATGGTGGGGTGCATGAAGATGGCAGAGTCAATGCCCACGATGTTCTCGTG
>CAMWKZ010000084.1 GCA_947174945.1 uncultured Prevotellaceae bacterium
GAGTCGGCTCCCCCCCAGTTCCACACTCCCTCTGCTGGGTGTACAGATACAGGCTTCATATCGTTTTCTGCCGTTAGGCTGTTGAACTCCTGACGGACAAGAGCCATCTGTTCAGGTGTTGATACGTTACGCTTGTTTAGTGCTACACCAATAGAGAAATAATCTTTGTAGGCATCTTTCAGTCCGTCAGCCCGTGAGCTTATGGCAGTGCCCAGCAACAAGGCGAGCACGATGCTGTTTCTTAAAGTTTGCTTCATTTTTGCTTAGTTATTGAATAGGTGAATATATACGTTTTACCAGCCTGAGTGTCTATGTCGTATTCATAGACACGAGGCACATCAACTGCTGTCTGTACCGAGGACGGCGCTACTTTCACCTCGGCTGATGCCAAGAGTGCATTGGGGCACGAACCTTTGGCCAAACGTAATCCCTTGCCCTGCAAAGGCACATAGGAACGCAGCCGAAGGGTACCGCCAAGGGTACTGCGAATGGTAACGGAACAGAGTTTGCCCTCGTTCCATTTCTCGTCAACGACAAAGCCACCACGAGCCCGCAACCCCTTCACTGCACCCTGCTGCCAAGCATCAGGCAAAGCTGGCAACAAATGGACTGCACCGTCGTGACTCTGCAAGAGCATCTCACAAATACCTGCTGATACACCAAAGTTACCATCAATCTGAAACGGCGGATGGGCATCAAACAGATTAGGATAAGTACGACCATCAAGATAGTCTGCCATCTTTGAATCGTTGGGCAACAGGTGCAACATATTCTTGATTATCTGGAAGGCATGGTTGCCGTCTAACATTCGTGCCCAGAAGTTGGTCTTCCAGCCGAGGCTCCATCCCGTTGCCATGTCGCCACGCTGCTTCAAGGTTGTAGCGGCAGCGGCATATAACTCGGGGTGTGAAAACGGAGATATCTGGTTAGAAGGATAAAGACCATAAAGGTGGGAAATGTGGCGATGCTCGTCTTTCGGATTGTCACCATCCCATAGCCATTCCTGTAATTGGCCGTAACGACCAATCTGCATCGGTGGCAACTGCTGGATGTACTGGCTATAGTCATCGGTATATCCCAACACCTTAGCAGCCTGCGTCACCTGACTGAGCACGTCGAATACAATTTGATTATCCATTGTCGAGCCAGCCGTCACAGTGGTACGCTTGCCCACGGGACCATGTTCTGGCGATACGGTTGGCACCGTCACCAGCCATCCGTACTTAGGATGCGGCTGCATATAGTCAACCAAGAAGTCGGCAGCACCCTTCATCACTGGATAGTATTCTTTCAGTAATTGCTTGTCGCCCGTAAAGAGATACTGCTGCCATATATGTGTCGTCAGCCATGCCCCCCCCGTAGGGAACATACCCCACGTTGTGCCATCCACAGGTCCGGCAATACGCCAGAGGTCAGTATTATGATGCGCCACCCAACCGCGACAGCCATACATCACATCTGCCGTCTGATGTCCCGTCTCGCTGAGGTCTCTTATCATTCGGAGCAACGGCTCCTGACATTCCACGAGGTTACCCACCATAGCAGGCCAATAGTTCATCTCGGTATTAATATTAATGGTGTACTTCGAGTCCCACGGCGCATTTATCTTGTCATTCCACACCCCCTGCAAGTTGGCGGCCTGTCCGCCAGGTTGCGACGAACTGATAAGCAGATAACGCCCATACTGCATCATTATTGCCACCAGCCCAAGGTCGCTACCATCGAAAGCGGCCAGCCGTTGGTCGGTAGGAATGTCAGCGTTTGCCATGTCGCTTGCCAGTTGCAGGCTCACACGGTTGTATTGTTCCTGATAACGCTGCTTATGAGCCTTCAACAGCTGCTTATAACTCTTGCCACGCAACTGTGCCAGTTTCTCATTGTTGCGTTTCGTAGGAACGGCACTCACATCATGATAGTTTACATAATTCGTGGCAGCTACAATGTAGAGGGTCGCTACGGTGGCATCTTTGACACTCAGGCTTTCACTGCCGTGGGTCACTTCACCGTCTGCCACTACTTCCACACGGCAGTCGGCAGTGAGCCCGCCCTTAATGCCTTCCTGCTCCACGTTCTTAACCGTTGCCGAAAGCTGGCTAACGGTCCAAGCAGAACGCCCCTTACCACCTCTGGCAGTAACAGGAAACACCTTTGATTCTAACGGGCTGTCAAAGCCTACGTCAAACGACAAGGCACCACGCTTGTCTGCCTTCAGTTGGACGATAAGCGCATGGTCTGCCTGTGAGGCAAACACCGTGCGCTCATAACGTACACCTTTATATATATAAGAGGTCGTGGCCAGTGCATCACCTAAACTCAACTCACGGCGATAGTTGCTGACAGCCTGATGACCCAGCGTTAGCTTCACGTTGCCTAACGGCAGAAAGCGCATACCATGCGGGCCACGGAAGAAATACTTGTCAAGGATAGCATGGGCAGCCTCTTCCTTGCCTGCAAAGATAGAGTCGCGCACTTCTTGCAAGTGCTCCAGCGCTACCGTACTATTATTGTCGTGGGGTTGTCCGCTCCAAAAAGTTTCTTCATTCAGCGCCAGTGTCTCCACATCGGTGCCGCCATATACCATTGCACCCAACTGTGAGTTGCCTATAGGCAGGGCCTCCAGCCAGTGGCTGGCCGGCTGACTATACCATAGTTTATATTGCTGTGCCGAAACAGGCATTGTCGCTATGGCGACCAGTAAAAGAACAAGGTTTCTCATCATCTTTGTCTTCTCAATTCGTTACGTCTGCAAAGTAGTGAGTGCGCAACGGCATACTAACCGCCTTACCACTCAAAGCAACTTCTTTCTGTAGCCTGATGTCAACCGACGAAGCACCAATCTTCACGATAAATTTGCCCGAACGGACATTCCATTGGCGCTGCCCCTGCTGATGCGTGTAGAATCCAAACTGCTCCATATACAGCTTTGCCTTCACTGTCTTGGTTTCGCCGGGCTGGAGTGACAGGCGTGCGAAGCCTTGCAACTGGATGGGGCGCAGGGGCTGTCCCTCCTCAGCGGGCGAAAGGTAAATCTGCGCTATCTCGTCGGCAGCCATCGTTCCTGTGTTAGTCACGTCAAACGAGAGGCTGACAGCCTCATCAGCGGTCTTGGCCTTTTCGTCAAGAACCAAATGGCTATATTCAAACGTGGCATAACTGAGACCATAGCCGAAAGGCCATTCAACACGCGCGTCCTGCTCTGTGCTGTTATTGTAGCACAGTGGCGTATAGACTTCCACATTGGGATAGCTCACAGAGAGTTTGGCCGACGGTGACACCTTGCCGTAGAGGATGTCGGCAACAGCATGACCACCCTCCTCGCCCGGATACCATGCCTGAATGACGGCCGAGCAGCGTTCAGCAAGTCCCGAAACGACCTGTGCCCTGCCACCAAAAAGCACCAGCACCACAGGCTTCCCAGTCTTCAGCAGTTCCTCCACATACTGTTCCTGCTGTCCCGGCAGACGCAAGCCTTGACGGTCACGATTCTCACCGCACAGCATGACGTTCTCGCCCATAGCGGCAATGATAACGTCAGCCTCACGGGCCATAGCCAGCGCTTCGGCCTTGTCTGCCTTCTCGCCCGAATCTACCTTGCGGTGCAGTGTCTGGTATTCCCATGCCCGCTCGTCGCCACCCTCGGTGTACTTGGTCTCTATCTCTTCCGTCCAGTCGCAGCCACGAGAGTAGCTGATGTTTACGTGCGACGGTTTGCGGTCGCGCATACCTTCCAACAGACCTACAACGTGGGGATGGTCAAGGTCGTTCTCTATCTTTTTCCAAAAGTAAGACATGGCGGGGAACGAATAGTCGCCACACATGGCCCACATCGAGTTGGCATTCGGGCCTGTGACAAAGATACGCTCGGGCGATTTTCCTTTGTTCAGAGGCAGGACGCCGCTGTTTTTCAGCAGCACTACACTCTGCACAGCAATATCGATGTCTCTTATACAAATCTGACGCTGCCGACGAATAGAGAGGTGTAGATCTCGGT
>CAMWKZ010000085.1 GCA_947174945.1 uncultured Prevotellaceae bacterium
TTTTGGTGCCACTTTTCATCGTGAATAGTACGTCCAAACTTTTTTGTGAGCAGATTGATGGGATATGAAAAATGGACAACTTGACGAAAATCGAACTCACAAGAATTTCTTGTTAGTTCGAGATAAGAGGGGGGAGGCATCCTTTCTTTTCCTCCCGCAAGGCTTGCGGGAGGAATTTGTTGGTAGCGTTCGGATTTTATTTTGTATCTTTGCAACAGGTTAATAAATGATATAGAATATGAATGAAGAAGATATTAAGCCTATTATTCCGTTTTTCGGTGATGTAGAGGACAAGATGCAGGGCATCATCAAGGTGATTGGTGTGGGTGGTGGCGGCTGTAATGCTGTGCGCAATATGTATCTGGAGGGCGTTGAGGGGGTGACTTATGCGGTGTGCAATACGGATAGTCAGTCGCTGTCGCGCTCGCCGGTGCCGGTGAAAATCATGCTGGGCAAGTCGGGGCTGGGGGCTGGTGCTAATCCAGAACTGGGTCGCTCGGAGGCTGAGACGAATATCGAGGATATAGAGAAACTGCTGTCGGACGGTACGAAGATGGTGTTTGTGACGGCTGGCATGGGAGGTGGCACGGGTACTGGGGCGGCTCCTGTGGTGGCTGGTGTGGCCAAGCAGATGGGGCTGTTGACGGTAGGAGTGGTGACCATTCCGTTCTTCTTTGAAAAGAAGCGTAAAATCGTGAAAGCATTGAAGGGAGTGGATGAGTTGAGAAAGAATGTGGATGCGCTGCTAATTGTGAACAACGAGCGGTTGTGCGACGTGTATGCTGAGTCTGAAATCTCGGTGAAAGAAGCTTTTCTGAGAGCAGACAAAATCCTGATGGATGCTGTGGGAGGCATTGCTGAACTGATTACACTGCCGAGCGATGGGGGGGTCAAGAGTGACTTCCGCGATGTGGAAACGACGATGAAGAACGGTGGCGGAGCTATCATGGCAATGGGACGAGCCAGTGGTAGCAATCGGGTGGAGAAGGCCATCATGGATGCGCTGGATTCGCCGTTGCTCTATGGTAACGACATCGGACGGGCAAAGCGCATCCTGTTTAACATCTATGCCAGTGAGGAGCATCCTATGATGGTAAGGGAGTTGCAGGAGATTGATGATTTCTTTGACCAACTGGACCCGAATATTGAAGTTATCTGGGGCACGGCCACGGATGAGACGTTGGGCGAGGATGCAAAAGTAACGATATTGGCGACAGGACTGGAGGATGACTTGAAGGGGGAGGTGCAGACAAATGCCTATAAGGATGAGGACGGCATGTATGAGGACTTGATACCTAAGTTGTATAAGCCTGTGAAAAAGAAAAAGGTGGCTGAAGTGCTAACGCAGGAGTTGCCGTTTGAGGTGGAGCCAGTCAGGGAGCCAGAGCCTCAGGTGGTGAAGGAACAGCCGGTGGTTGAGCAGTCGTCTGATGAGGAGGAAAAAGTGGAGCCGACCATATTAAGACGGTGGAAGGACTGGTTGGTGCAGAAAATGAAAGAGGCGGTAGATGATGAAAGATAGTGGGCATCAACGGCTGGAGGAGATGGCTCAGGAGGTGAAACGACTGACGGGCCAGTTGCAGGCGGCAGGGCGTAAGGACTTGTTGCTACGGGCTATAGGTGTGCCGTTATTGGAAGAACTGCGCATTGAAGCGGCTAAAGGACGGCTGTCAAGGCTGCTGATAACAAAGGATTGTCGTTTCGTGCTGGTAGACTACGGTCGTCGGGAAGTGGAGCTGCAACCTGTTCATAAAGCGGTCTATATGTTGTTTCTGGCTCATGCTGAGGGCATTGAGTTCAAAAGGCTGGGGGAGTATCGCGATGAATTGCGTGACTATTATCTGCGGGTGGCTTCGAATGCTGACCGCCAGCGGATGGAGGAGAGTCTGGACCACTTGACGAATCCGCTGGATAATGCCATCAATGAAAAGTGTTCGCGTATTAAAAGGGTGTTCTCTGAGTTGATGGACGAGTACTCGGCCAGCTATTACATCATCAGCGGTCATGCACAAAAGCGGATAATGGGTTCTAATAGGGTATGGTATGAACGGCTGAAAATTATTACGCTGCCTCGTGAATATGTGATTTGGGAGTGAAAAGTTTGGCATTTTGCAGGCTAATTCGTACCTTTGCATCGTGGCTCAGACAGCAGTGACATATGAATCAGTGATGCGCGACCTGAAGGCACGCCAGTTTCGCCCCGTCTATTATCTGATGGGCGAGGAGGCTTATTATATTGATAAAATCAGTAATTGGATTGCCGAAAATGTGCTTCAGCCTGAAGAACGGGACTTTAACCAGACTGTTCTTTTTGGCTCGGATGTTAATGCGTCGCAGATTGTGGATGCCGCCAAGCGTTATCCTATGATGTCGGAGTATCAGGTTATCATTGTCAAGGAGGCTCAGAATGTGAAGAATGTGGAGCCGCTGGAAAAGTATCTGAAAGCTCCAATGGCTACGACCATCCTTGTCATGTGCCACAAAAACGGTACGATTGACGGAAGAAAGCGCGAATATGTGAAGGCTATTCAGCAGGCGGGCGTGTTGTTTGAGAGTAAGAAACTGCGCGAGCGCGACCTTCCTGCCTTCATTGAGCGTTATCTGAAAACTCGTGAAGCTAGCATCGACCCTAAGTCAACCCAGATTATTGCAGATTCGATAGGGGCAGACCTTAGTCGCCTGACCAGTGAACTGGATAAGGTGTTGTTGTCGTTGCCCGCAAACGATAGGAGAGTGACACCGCAGGTGGTCGAGGACCAGATTGGGGTGAGCAAGGACTTTAATGGTTTTGAACTTCGTGATGCCATTGTTAATCGCAATATTTTAAAGGCAAATCAGATAATCAAATATTTTGACGAAAATCCAAAGGCTGGAAGCATTTACTCATTTCTCCCAATGCTCTTTAATTATTTCCAGAACCTGATGCTTTCGTATTATTGTCCTAAAAAGGGGAGTCAGGAGGCACTGGCTCAGTGGTTGGAAATGAGAAGTCCGTGGGGTGCTCGCGACTATATGACGGGGATGCGAAATTATAGTGGAATGAAAGTGTTGCAGATAATTTCTAAAATAAGAGAGATTGATGCTAAAAGTAAGGGGCTAGATAACCCAAATACCCCCCCGGGAGAGCTCATGAAGGAACTAATTTTCTTTATATTTCACTAAAAAAGGGGCATTTTTAATGTCTCTTTTTTCTAGAATCTTATTTTTCCTGAACATAAAATTATGGCCTCAAACCCTTATGAATACAGGGTTTGAGCCTCAAAATAACGCCTCATATTTCGCGAATTTTGGGCTTTCTGACCGTCTGTTCTGAATTCCGCGAAATTTCTGATTTCTCGGTTTTTGAAAGGATTGCAATTTGGATTTAAGCAATTTTAAGGTTGTAATTCCTTAATTCATAAGTCTAAATCAATTCAGAATGTTGCAGTGATTTAAGTTTTTATACGTAACATTCGGTATTTGTAAACCTAAACAGCAACCCTGTAGTTTGAATTTTAAAATATTAATCATGCGGTTTGAAAACGTAAACCAAAAGATATTCATTTCCATTCATTGATTATAAACGGATAAAAACCAGCTATTTATAGTTGTATATTCACTTTTATAAGTTGACTTAAAATCATAAATCGCTCTCAGGTTCGTATATAACCCTTGTTTTATACGCTATAGGATTAAATATTTTTTTAT
>CAMWKZ010000086.1 GCA_947174945.1 uncultured Prevotellaceae bacterium
TGATGACGGCATACGAGATTCCTCTACGTCTCGTGGGCTCGGAGATGTGTATATTAGTCAGGTCTGAGCCATACCGATAGCATAGCTGACGGTATCAACATCGCTCCTCAGGTTAGCCTTGGGAGCGCCATTGCCGCATGAGTACATGACGGCAGCAACAGCTGCGATTGCAGCAAATGTAAACTTTTTCATTGTCTTGTTAAATGTTTTATTTTACTTTCCTTTTTTACATGACCTGTATCAGCTCTACGTCGAATATCAGTGCGGCATAGGGCGGAATAGACTGCCCGGCACCACCCTCGCCGTAAGCCAGACGATAGGGGATGAAGAAACGATACTTGGCACCCTCCTGCATCAGCTGCAGACCCTCAGTCCAGCCAGCAATAACCTGCTGCAGGCCAAACACGGCGGGCTCGCCACGCTGAACGCTCGAGTCGAACACGGTGCCGTCAATCAGGAAACCTTCGTAGTGGCACTTCACCGAGTCCTTGGCCGTCGGCTTCTTGCCGTTGCCTTCCTTCAGCACCTGATACTGCAATCCGCTGGGCAGCACCGTAACGCCTTCCTTCTTGGCATTCTCTGCCAGATATTTCTCGCCAGCCTCCTTATGGGCCTTGCCAGCCTCCTGACGCTGCTTGTTGATTTTCTCCTCTTGGGCAGCAAAATATTCCTGCACCATCTGCTGTGCCTCGCGGTTTGACATCTTCAACTCCTTACCGCCAATCACATCCTTGATGGCCTGTGCAAAGTCGTCGATATTCAGTTCTGAGGCTCCCATCTGCACCAGCTGATGACCAATGCCGAGCCCCAATGCATAACTTACTTTATCCATTATTACCTTAATATATTACTAAAATCGAGCGCAAAGTTACAAATATTCTGCGATTTACAGGCTATAATTCGTGAAAAATTGCTATTTTTGTACATTCTTAATACTTTGGCTTATGAAAAAAATTGTTGTTCTAACGGGTGCTGGTATGTCGGTAGAGAGCGGACTGAAAACGTTTCGCGACGCTGACGGGTTATGGGAGGAATATCCTGTGGAGAAGGTAGCCACCCATGAGGGATGGGAAAACGACCCAACCTTGGTAACTAACTTCTATAATATGTTGCGTAAGAAGTGCTGGAACGCAAAGCCTAACGAAGGCCACCGGCTGGTGGCTGAACTGGAAAAGAAATATAACGTGACGGTAGTGACGCAGAACGTAGACAACCTGCACGAACAGGCTGGCTCAACGAAGGTTATCCATTTGCACGGCGAGCTGATGAAGGTGTGCTCGAGCAACGACCCTGACGACCCACGCTACCAGCAACTGCTGACTCCCGACAACTGCGAGATAGAGCCCGGCACCAAGGCTGGCGACGGTTCACTGCTGCGCCCCTTCATCGTGTTCTTCGGCGAGGCAGTTCCCATGATTAGTGCCGCTGCCAGCGAATGTCAGGAGGCCGACATCTTCATCATTATCGGCACGTCGCTAAATGTCTATCCCGCTGCAGGTCTGATTCACTACGTGCGCCCCAGCGTGCCCGTCTATCTGATTGACCCCAAGCTCGTCAATGCTGGTGGTCGTCACATCACGCAAATCCAAAAAGGGGCATCTGAAGGGATGCGAGAACTGATGGAAGAACTTTAGTTGGCCGTTTCAGCCGTTTGTTCGCCCTTCAAGATACGCTGGTATTCGCCTTCGGAACCTAAGATGCGCTCGGCTTCAAGCAGTGTTTTGTCATTTCGTAGACCGACCTGTACCTGGCCGGTCTGATATTCATAGGCCGATATAATGTCCTGTTCCAGCACCTGCTGTATCTCGTCACGTCGTAAATCAAGGTCGCGAGCCACGTCGTGATGGTCTATCTTCTTCTTCAACGCCTCAAACTCGGCGCGGGCTTCGTCGTAGTAGCCCTCAAACTTGGCGACTTTCTCCAGTTCGCCAAACTGCTTCTTACTCAACTGGTCATAGGTAAACCCAGCCTTGATAACCCGTTGTTTGAAGTCGGCATAGTCGGCATCCGTCAAGTGGAAATCGGCAGCAGGAGCTATCGTAGGATGCTTGGCGATGTAGTCAACCACATAGTTAAACATCACTTCCGTAGAATCCAGACGGTCCAGATAGAGGGTGATGTTGGCCAGCGTGTCAGGCTTTACCTCCACATCGGGCTTGATGCCTTCCTCCATCGTGATACCACGTCCGCTGGGCAGATAGTAGCGCGACGTTGTCAACTTAAGGTTGGCATTATAGGGCAGGTCAACGTTAGGCACCTGCACCAGTCCTTTACCGTAGGTTCGCGTACCTATTATTATAGCACGCTTTAGGTCTTGCAGGGCACCACTGGCAATTTCCGAGGACGAGGCCGTCTCCCGATTCACCAGCACCACGATAGGCATCACCGTGTCGACAGGCTCCATGCGTGTCTTGTATTCCGAGTTGGCACGCTTCAGCTTACCCCTCGTTTCGACAATCTTCGTATTCTTAGGCAGCCACATACTCAGAATATCGACACACTCCGACACCGAACCACCGCCATTGCCACGCAGGTCAAGCACCAGTTTTTTAGCCCCCTGCTTCTTCAAGTCAAGGAATGCCCGACGCATCGCCTTGGCAGGCTCTCCCGTAAAGGTATTCAGGTTGATATACCCCACCCCGTTGTCGCGCATACCATAATAGGTGATTTCCGGCATCTTGATGCTCTGACGCTTAATCTTGAAACTCATCTTCTTACCCGTGGACGGGCGCTCTATCTTCAGCATAAAGGTAGTGCCAGCCTCGCCACGCAGGTGACTGCTGACATAGTTAACCGTCTTGTCGGTCATCACCGTATCGTCAATCTGCAGAATGATGTCACCCTTCTTCAGCCCAACCTCGGCAGCAGGCATCCCAGCATACGGCTCGTCAATCACCACGCGCTTAAGCTGCTGGTGGTAACGCACCAGCGCACCAATACCCGCATACTTACCCGTCAGCATCTGGCGCAACTCCTTCTGCCGTTCCTCTGGATAATATTCCGTGTAGCGGTCCAGCGAGCGCAACATGGCATCAATACCCGCCGTGACCACCTTGTTGGCATCCAGCGTATCAACATACATCATATCAAGGTTTTTATACAATGCGTTGAATATCTCAAGGTTCTTTGCCACCTCCAGATTATGGTTCTTCACGTCCTGTGCCTGCACAGCCGTCAGCACTGCCAACAACATCGTTAATGATAGAAAAATGCGTCTCATAAGCCTAAAATCATTGTATTATCGGTGCAAAATTACAAAAAAATACCGTTTTATCGAATTTTTCTCCCAAAAAGTTTGCGCAATTCAGAAAAACGTATTACCTTTGCAACCGCAAAACAAAAAACACTGCTTCAGTAGCTCAGTTGGTTAGAGCACCTGACTGTTAATCAGGGGGTCGTTGGTTCAAGCCCATCCTGAAGCGCCCAAGAAAACCTCCCATGAATCGCTGATTCACGGGAGGTTTCTTTTTCTTGTATTTCAAACAAAACGACTACCAATTAACTACCATTTAGGCATCATTCAACCTCCAGTATCTCCTTGGGGTAGCTCCAGTATCTATTTCCACCTGCTTTAGTATCTGTTTATATAGTAAATAGATAC
>CAMWKZ010000087.1 GCA_947174945.1 uncultured Prevotellaceae bacterium
CCCCCCCCCCACACCCCCTTTCCTCTCGGGCGCGGGGGCTGGGATTTTGTTATAAGTGAGATATTTTTTTGGTATAGGTCGAAGTAGTTCAGCAAAGATTTTGGACAAGGCCGGCGTGAGCCGCGACCTGAAAGTCAACGAGTGGAGTGACGACCAGGCAGCTAAAATCCGTGAAATCATCGGTGCTGGATTCAAAGTAGAAGGTGACCTTCGTAGTGAGATTCAATTGAACATCAAGCGACTGATGGATATTGGTTGCTATCGTGGTGTCCGTCATCGTAACGGTCTGCCTGTTCGTGGTCAGAGCACAAAGAACAATGCTCGTACACGTAAGGGAAAGAAGAAGACTGTTGCTAACAAGAAGAAGGCCACGAAGTAATTCTACTAATTTAAAGATTTAAGGATTAAAAAATTAAAAGAATTATGGCAAAGAAAACAGTCGCTTCGAAGAAGAGAAACGTGAAGGTAAGTGCTATTGGCCAGCTTCACGTACACAGTTCTTTCAATAATATTATCGTATCGCTCGCAAACGATGAGGGTCAGGTTATCTCTTGGTCTTCAGCAGGTAAGATGGGCTTCCGTGGTTCTAAGAAGAACACACCGTATGCTGCCCAGATGGCCGCAGAGGATTGCGCCAAGGTAGCTTTCGACTTAGGATTGCGTAAGGTGAAGGCTTATGTAAAGGGTCCTGGTAACGGTCGTGAATCGGCCATTCGTGCTTGCCACACCGCAGGTATCGAGGTTATCGAGATTGTAGACGTTACGCCGCTGCCGCACAATGGCTGCCGTCCTCCGAAGCGTCGTCGTGTATAATATTATATTTTAAGGTATAAAAGCAATTATTTTTTAGAATTATGGCAAGATATATTGGACCGAAATCAAAAATTGCCCGCCGATTTGGAGAAGCCATCTTCGGCCCGGACAAAGTTTTGTCCCGTAGGAACTTCCCCCCGGGACAGCATGGCAACAACCGTCGCCGCAAGCAGTCGGAGTATGCTGTCATGTTGGCAGAGAAGCAAAAGGCCAAGTACACATACGGTGTTCTTGAGCGCCAGTTCCGTAATATGTTTGAGAAGGCAGCCAAGGCTGATGGTATCACTGGTGAGGTGTTGCTCCAGTTGCTGGAGAGCCGTCTTGACAATGTTGTGTTCCGTTTGGGTCTGGCACCCACGCGTGCCGCAGCTCGTCAGCTGGTAAGCCACAAGCATATTGTTGTCGGTGGTCAGGTCGTAAACATTCCTTCTTATCAGGTGAAGCCTGGTCAGATTGTTGGTGTTCGTGAGAAGGCCAAGTCGCTGGAGGTTATTGAGGCTGCATTGGCTGGCTTTAACCACAGCAAGTATCCTTGGATTGAGTGGGACGAGCAGACCAAGAGTGGCAAGTTCCTGCACCTGCCGGAGCGCGCTGACATCCCCGAGAACATTAAGGAACAGTCAATCGTTGAGTTGTACTCTAAGAACTAAAATCATTTAAATTAATGGCGATATTAGCATTTCAAAAACCTGAAAAAGTCGTAATGTTGGAGGCCACGGACAAGTTCGGTAAGTTCGAATTCCGTCCCTTGGAGCCTGGCTTCGGTGTTACCATTGGTAATGCCCTGCGCCGCATTCTTCTTTCATCGCTTGAGGGTTATGCTGTCAATACCATCCGCATTGCGGGCGTTGAGCATGAGTTCTCCTCTGTACCTGGTGTAAAGGAAGATGTTACCAACATTATCTTGAACTTGAAGCAAGTTCGGTTCAAGCAAGTAGTGGAAGAATTCGAGAACGAGAAAGTCTCTATTACTGTCGAGAATTCTACCGAGTTCAAAGCTGGTGATATAGGCAAGTATCTGACTGGATTTGAAGTGTTAAATCCCGATTTGGTGATTTGTCATTTAGATTCCAAAGCTTCGATGCAGATTGACCTTACTATCAACAAAGGCCGCGGTTATGTTCCCGCTGATGAGAATCGCGAGTTCTGCACCGATGTCAATGTGATAGCTATTGACTCAATCTACACCCCAATCCGTAACGTTAAGTACAGCGTGGAGCCTTATCGTGTCGAGCAGAAGACCGACTACGATAAGCTCGTGCTGGAGGTGACTACGGATGGTTCCATACACCCGAAGGATGCACTGAAGGAAGCTGCCAAAATCCTCATCTTCCACTTCATGCTCTTCTCTGACGAGAAGATTACGCTGGAGAACAACGATGTGGATGGCAATCAGGAGTTTGACGAGGAAGTACTGCACATGCGCCAGTTGCTGAAGACGAAGCTGGTTGACATGAACCTCTCGGTTCGTGCCCTCAACTGTCTGAAGGCTGCTGATGTCGAGACTCTTGGTGACTTGGTACAGTACAACAAGACCGACCTCCTTAAGTTCCGCAACTTCGGTAAGAAATCGCTCACTGAGCTTGATGATTTGCTCGAGAGTCTGAATCTGTCGTTTGGAACCGATATTTCAAAGTATAAACTGGATAAGGAGTAATTGCTCCCTCTGTCCGCATAAAGTAAAAAACGAAAAATGAGACACGGAAAGAAATTCAATCATCTGGGCCGTACTGCAGACCATCGCCGTGCCATGCTTGCCAACATGGCCATCTCGCTGATTATGCACAAAAGAATCACTACGACCCTCGCCAAGGCAAAGGCACTTAAGAAATATGTTGAGCCGCTCATCACGCGTGCTAAGGACGACTCTACGAACAGCCGTCGTGTAGTATTCAGCTACTTGCAGAACAAGGAGGCTCTGAAGGAGCTCTTTGGCCCGGTTGCTCAGAAGGTTGGCGACCGTCCTGGTGGCTATACTCGCGTTATCAAGCTGGGCTTCCGTCAGGGTGATGGTGCTGAGATAGCATTTATCGAGCTTGTTGACTTTGATGAGAATATGCTCAAGGCTCCTAAGGCCGAGGCTAAGAAGACTCGCCGTTCGCGCAAGTCTGCTCCTAAGGCCGAGGCTCCTGCAGTAGAGGAAGCTCCCGCTGCAGAGGAGGCACCTGTTGCTGAAGAGGCAAAGGCTGAGTAAGTATTTCTATTGAAATCCATTATAGGGTGGGGTGTTGCACACAGCGTGCAACACCCCACTTTTTTTATTCTTCTATAGGGGTGTGCGTATTGTGCGGGGCGCGTTGGTGCATGGTGTGGAGTGCGTCTGTGTATGGTGTGGAGTGCGTCTGTGTATGGTGTGGAGTGCGTCTGTGTATGGTGCGGAGCGTGTCGGCGTATGATGCGGAGCGTGTCGGCGTATGATGCGGAGCGTGTCGGTGTATGATGCGGGGCGCGTCGGTGCATGGTGCGGAGTGCGTCGGTGCATGGTGCGGAGTGCGTCGGCGTA